>JBCDEZ010000018.1:0-25800 GCA_039179045.1 Chlamydiota bacterium
CTCGGATTTTCCTTTCGCTTCGCTGGCTGAGATAAGCAGGCCTTGTCTATAAAAAAAGTGAGACTCCCTCTTTTTACCAATTCTCGGTTCACTCTTTTCCAATCACATTTTCGCAGCAGAAGCTCCTTAGATTTTTTATAGATAAGGAGCCTCGCTTGTTTATGGGCTTTTTATCAAGTTTTTTAATAGAGATTTTTTCAACAACGCCCACGCCAATACCCCCGAGAAAATTGGTTGCAATACTTTTGGAATTTTTTAGAAAAACCTGTTCGAAAAACTGGCAAAATAGTAAAATATTTTCAATTTGCATTATATTGAGTAAGTATGAATAAATATGCTATTTTCATTAAACCGATAGACGATCCAGGGCTTCCCGGCCGCTCTCCTGATTATAATATGAATCAGACTATGGATAATTCTCTTCTGATAGTAGCCGATAGTGAGGAATGCCTTTCCTCTGTTTTAGGGGAGGGAGGTTACTTTGGAGGTAGAAGATATTCTATACTAGAATCACTCTTTTTTCCTGTTTATTGGCAATTTATTTCGCCAAAGCATATCAGTTCCTACAAAGACAGAGTATTCTTAGGAATACTGGGTCCTTTCTCACTCGCTCTGTTAAACCTCTGCATAGACGACCCTTTTTACTTGCGCGATTTCCAACTTCTCGATGGGACAGACGTTATCCAATTTCTTCGTAGTCGGTATCTACGCTTTCCCCTCTTCTGTCTCCTTGTTTATCCCGTTGTTTGGCTGGATACGCTAACTGTTATTCCTCGTTTGGCTATCGCTTGCGCTCAAGGGGCTCTCTACCTTCTCTGCTACTACCTGGGTTGGGAATCGGCTCTTTACCACTCAGCATATGAAAAGCTCAAAGAGCGCATTGTATGCTCGGAAGAGCAAAAACAAGACAAGCTCGCTCTTTTGCAAAAGGTATTCGAAAGTCAAGCATTTTTGGCTATGCATTTGCGTGTATCGATAGAAAATAACAATCCCCAAGGCCACCTCATCCATCTTATAGATGACGAAGACAACACAAAGATCATCCGTCCTGGAGCCTACTGCCGCGCTTTATACGGCTCAGCTTGGCAAAAGAAACACGCTTACGCCCTGGGAAATATTGTTGAAAGTGATCTATTTGATAACATTGCTTATGCTGTTAGGGACGGAATATCGCATAATGGATACGTGTTCACAGAGATTGCAGACTTTAAAGGAGCCCCTTTCACACTTGCATGAAATGGAATTTCAGAGGCAGTAAAAACACTTAGAGTTCCCCTTCTTTTGTTTTGAAGGGCGCTGTTCGATGAGAAGAGCGATTAGTACAGCGGTTTCTTGCCTTGAACTTGGAGGCTTTCCGCAGAAAAAAGAGACATACCGATCTTGAGTGAAGAATTGTGTAAGGAAATTCTCCAGAAACAAAAAGGGGAGAGTTTATTCCCGCCCAATCCAGAACTTTTCCAGCAACTGAAGAAACGAATCACAAACAGCTCCCACTTCTATTTTTTTCCTTAGCCCAATTCCTCAAATGAAATGGGTGTAGTTGCGGGCCTCTTGTCTCTGGCTTTCGAGGCTAACGTGGAAAAGGCACGCAAAGCCCCTAACTCATGCCCAGTATTTGCTGTAGATTTTGAAGAGCCCGGTACACCTCCGTAGGAGTCATTGAAGAGAGGTTTATTTTACCCAGCTCTTGGATGCAAGCAATTTTTTGCGCGGGGGTATGCTGCTCTTTGGAAGCGGCTGCTAGCTGCTCGCCTCGCTTTTCTAGCTGAGCGAGAATGCGCTCTGCTCGATTCAGACAAGCCTTGGGCATTCCTGCGAGGTGAGCTACATGCAGCGCATAGCTCTTAGGAGCGGTACCGGGAAGAATCTCGTGTAAAAAGACAATACCGCATCCGTATGCATCTTCCCCTTCTTGCACAGCAACGCGGAAGTTTTTGACTCCCTCAATCTCCCCTTCCAGCTTCGTCAGCTCTTTGTAGTGCGTCGCGAAAAGAGTCTTTGCACCCATTTGCGCCAGAAACTCAGCAACAGCTCCAGCAATCGAAATTCCGTCGTAAGTACTCGTTCCTCTGCCAATCTCATCGAGCAGAACAAGGGAGCTACTCGTTGCTTTATGCAAAATCGCTGCTGTTTCTTCCATTTCGAGCATGAAAGTCGATTTGCCCGCTGCGATGTTATCAGCAGCGCCAATCCGAGAAAAGATTTGGTCGAAGGGACGCAAAATGAGAGATTCTGCCGGAACAAATGAGCCTGCTTGGGCCATGATGGCCAAAAGCGCGCACTGGCGGATGTAGGTCGATTTGCCCGACATATTGGGGCCTGTAATTAGGTGTACTCTCGCCTCAGGAGTGAACTCTGTATCGTTTGGAATGAACTCGGCAAATGCAAGGGCTCTTTCGATGATGGCATGCCTTCCTTTGCGCACGGAGAAACGGTCCTCCGGCACAATCTCAGGGCGGACATAACCGTGGGTCATTGCAGTCTCCGCAAAAGAAGCGAGTACATCGATCAAAGAGAGCGCTTTTGCGAGAGAAAGGAGGGGGGCAATATGGGGACGCATCTGCTCTTTTGCTTGCGTGAATAGCATTTTCTCAAGAGCTTTGATCCGGTCTTCCGCACTAAGAATCTTGTACTCAAATTCTTTGAGATCGTCCGACAAAAACCGCTCTGCATTGGTCAGTGTCTGTTTTCGAACAAACGTAGCAGGCATCTTCGCTGCTTGTCCTCGGCTCACCTCGATATAGTAACCAAAAGCTTTGGTATACCCTACTTTTAGCGTTTTGATTCCCAGCTCATCGCGCAGCGTGTTCTGGTAGTTGGCAATCCAGTCTTTGCTGGCTCCGCTGATCTGCTGCAGCTCATCGAGAGTTTGATCGTATCCTGGCCGAAAGCAAGGCCCCTCATGCAACTTGTGAGGAGGCTCTTCTACGAAAATGGCTCCAATCATCTCCACGACAGGCAACGATTGGCAAAGTAGCGGGCAGTTTTTGGCTAAAAGCGCCGATTGAAACGGGGGCAAAGATCCCACCTCATGCGCAAGAAGAAGAGAGCGTCGCAAAGAGGAGAAGTCTTGGGGAGAACACTGCCCATTGGCGATCCGCATCAACAGCCTTTCGAGATCACGAATCCCTCCGAGCATCTCCACTAGATTCGATAGGATACTTTGCTTTTCAATGAGCTCTTGGACAGCGTCGAGACGCTCGTCAATTTGTTTTTGAGAGATCAAGGGCTTTTTTACCCAGTGGCGCAAGAGGCGCGCTCCCATCGGGGTGCGTGTAGTATCCATCGTTTCGATGAGCGAATATTTGTGCTCTTTACAAGGAAGAATATTCAGGTTAGCAAGGCAAGTTTTATCGATGGACAGGAATGAGCAAATGTCCTCTTTTTCCACCTTCTGGATATGGGAAAGATCCATATAAAGGTGTTCTTTGAGGTGATGGATCAAAGCACCAACAGCCACGATCTCTGCACGAGAAGCGTGGGGACCAATGCAATCTACAGCATGCTTGCGGAAATGATTCTCTAAAAAGGTTTGGCAAGCAGAAGGGTAAAAAATGTGACTTTTTTGCTCGTTCAATAAGAAGGGAAATTCGAGGGAGATCTCTTTCAACCAGCGGCGGTGCTTTTTGGCAAACTCTTCTGAAAGGAGGATTTCGACAGGCCTGAGGCGACAGATCTCACTGACGAAGTCGCGCAGATCCTTTGTAGAAAAAAGACGCAACTCAGCTGTACTCACATCGATTACTCCGATGGCGTATTCCTCGCTGTCTTCGATGAGGCTTACAAGGAAGTTGTTGCTTTGCGCAGAGAGTAGGCGCGATTGTACTACGGCGCCTGGAGAAAAAAATCGGACAATTTTTCTTGCAACAAGTCCTTTGGACTCTGCTGGACTTTCCATCTGCTCTGCCACAGCGATCTTGTGTCCTTGAGCCAACAGCTTATCAATATACTGCTCTGCTGCATGTGCAGGGACGCCGCACATGGGAATGGATTGACGCTGAGTCAAGGTGAGACCAAGATCTGTAGCCATCGTCTTGGCATCTTCGTAAAATGCCTCGTAAAAATCGCCAAGACGGAAAAAAACAAGCGCATCTCCCGCTTCTTGCTTGCACCGATCCCACTGTTGCATCATGGGTGTTTTTTCCTTACTCATGCACTAATTTTGGCAAATTCTATGCGAAATTCTCAAGGAAAAAGATCGCTATTGCGAGGAAACAGAGCCGCGAAAATTTATCCTCTCTTTTTTCTCGATCTGCTAAAATGCGTGCAAGACTCTCCACTTAGAAGAACGGGGAAAAAATCAGTTTTACGGGGCTATGGCAAAATTTTCCCAAGAAAGCTTGGAACTACTCCGAGAAAAGATCGATCTATTCACGGTTCTCTCTTCTCACCTCTCATTCAAGAAACAAGGGGGGAAGTACGTCGCTCTTTGCCCGTTTCACGAAGAGAGAACTCCCTCTTTTATGCTCCGTCAAGGAGAAAGCCATTACCACTGTTTTGGATGTGGCGCTCATGGAGATGCAATCCAATTCCTGATGCAATTTCTCCGCTTGAGCTTTGCAGAAGCGGTCGAGACCCTCGCAGAAATCTTCCAAGTTTCCATGGAAAAAAGAGAAACAACTGAACGCAAAGGCCCAGGTAGAGCTCGCTTGAAAGATACTCTCGACAGCGCTGCCCGCTTTTATCAATACTACCTTTTGCATGCACCCGAAGGACGAAAGGCGCTTACCTACCTTTATGACAGAGGCATCGATTTGAAGTTCATCCAGGCTTTTCGTTTGGGCTGCTCTCCCGAACGTTCGGGCGTTTTTGCAAAGTACATGCAAGCGAAAAATATCTCGCAAGAATGCTTGATGCAAACGGGCATGCTCCGAAATAAAGGTACGAGGAACTACGATACCTTCTCGCATAGAATTATGATTCCGATCTTGGATCGGAGTGGCGCTGTTATTGGTTTTAGTGCGCGCAAATTTTCCGATAGGATTACTGGAGCAAAGTACATCAACACACAAGAGACACCTCTATTCAAAAAATCGCAGGTCCTCTTCGGCCTTGGTTGGGCGCGCAAAGCAATCATCCAGACACGCTCTGTTTTGATTGTAGAAGGGCAGTTCGATGCACTTCGGCTACTCTATTCGGGATTCGACAATGCTGTTGCCTCACAAGGAACTGCGTTTACGCAAGAACAGGTACGCATTCTCATTTCTTTAGGCGTAGAAACAGTTTTCCTCGCTTTCGATGCGGACAAAGCGGGGCAAAATTCGACACAAAAAGTAGGATGCTCCCTACAAAAAGAGGGGATCGATGTATTTGTCGTGGATCTCCCTTTGGGAGAAGATCCCGACAGTCTACTTCAAGAACAAGGACCGGATCATTGGAAATCCTTGATCGAAAAAGCGCGGGATTACCTTACCTTTTTGTATGAAAAAAAAGAGCAAGAAGTACCGATTCTCTCACCTGCGAGCAAAACAAAAATCGTGACAGAGATTGCCGATATGATCCGTTCTTGGGACTCTCCTTTGCTCGTGCATGAAAGCTTGCGACGTCTCTCCCAATTAGCTAGCGTGCCCGAATGGACCCTTTGCAGCAAAGAACCGGGTCGCTCGCAGGCCTCTTTACCTAAAACTCTAGACAAGTCCCCTCTCGATCCTAATCAGGTTCTAGAAGCAGACTTCTTGCGCCCCCTATTTTTACTAGGCTCTTCTGAACCTGACTGGCTGCGGATTGCAGAGAGGAACCTTGCCCCGGAACAGCTCAGTCACCCGAGCGCACAGCGCCTCTATGCTCTATGCAAAGAGGAACTTCGTAAAAACTTTCCCTTGGAGCTCTTAGCCATTCACTCAAAAATCAGAGAAGAAGACCGTAACTTTTGGGATCACCTCTTGGAAAAAAGGATCGATCCAGAAAAAGCCTTTTCTCATTTTTTAGAATCGATCCAAAAAATCTTAGAAAGAAGGTGGATGGAACAAAGAGAGGAGATCAAAAACAAGATCATGAAAGCACAATTTGAAGAGGACGAGGCGCTCGCGCTTGCTAAACAATTCGATGACCTCAAAAAAGCCCCTCCCAAAGTCCTTACCTAGTTACGTACTCTTGTTCGACGATACGTGCTCCTTTTGCCAACGTTGTGTACGAAAAATTTTGCAGCGAGACAAAGAAAGGCACCTTGTCTGCCTTCCACTAAAGACGCCCCAAGCAACTTCTCTTTTAAAGAGATTTCCCAAACTCATCGGGCAAGACTCCCTTGTCCTGATTTCGCTCAGGCAATCTACTCAAAAAGCTTGGATCCGGTTTGCAGCTCTGAAAAAAATTGTCTCTATTTTGCACAAGCCTGGGATGCTCTTTTGGTTGCAGAAGATTCCCCTTCCCCTCGGCAACCACCTCTATTCTGTAATAGCTCGTTTACGCAAGAATATTCCTACATCTCCCGTTCATCTCCGCAATGAGTTTTCAGACCGATTTTTTGACTCTTAAATGTTTCATTATCAAATTGTTATAAAAAAAATCACTGTTCTGTAAAAGAAACACGAATAACTAATTGAAATGAATGGATTAAAAGGTTTATAATTATTTCTATAAATAAAATATCGAAGGCAGTTATGCGTACTTTCAATACTTATGGACTTTTCTCTATTAATGAATACTCGTTCAACAAACAATATGCGGTTTTAGAGGGGTATGATGAAAAACAGCGCAATCAATTTGTCACCGCTCTTCGCATCTTCAATCTATCTTTCAATATCTTGGGGTACATCCCTCTTGTATCTTCGTTTTCAGGAGCATGTAGAATAGGTGTAGGTCTCTCCTTCGTCTGCCAAGGTCTTTACTATAGAGGCATTGGTAAAGGCGAATATCTCCTGGAAGATTCAACTTTCTCGGAGGGCGATGAGCTATGCCCGAGTCCCGACAACAAATGTAGTCCAGCGCCCACCCTACAAATTCACCACAAAGAGGCCATTTCCACGGGAATCTCGCATATTGCTAGGGGAATCTTGGAAATACTTCCCTTAGGAAAGTTCGTGAATGGCGGTTTGGATTGCGCAGCTACTTATCTGAATTTGTTCTATCCAAAATCCCCCATACGAGAATTAGAAGAAAATAGTGCAGGCCTTGGAGATGCCAGGTTCGAGGAGCCTAAGTATTGGGTCTTGGTTGGTTTTTTGACGTTTGTCTGAACCTCTTGCAGGCGCAAGGTTGCCGAGAGAGACCTTGAACTAGCTGAAAAAGCCTCGGAGCGTATCCAGAAGAATCGACAAAGGCACTCTTTCTTGGAGCATGCTGTCTCGCGAGCGCACTGTCACGCAATTGTCGTCTAATGAATCGTAATCGATTGTGACGCAGTAAGGAGTTCCCAATTCATCTTGTCTACGATAGCGTTTCCCAATCGCTCCTGTCTCGTCATATTCAGCGGGAAAAGCGTGTTGGATTTTGTGGAAGACCTCTTCTGCCTTTGCCTTGAGCTCTCCTTTCTTCATTAGAGGGAAAACAGCTACTTTTACAGGGGCAATTTTCGGGTCCAAGTGCAGCACGGTTCGTACATCTCCGTTAGGGAGGCGCTCCTCTTCGTACGCATCGCACAAAAGCGCTAAAACAGTGCGATCGAGTCCGAAAGTAGGTTCCACCACGTGGGGCAAAAAGGTCTCGCCCGTTTTGGAGTCTCGGTACGAAAGCTTAACGTGTGCTTGTCTCTCGTGCTGCAGCAAATCGAAATCTCCTCGGTAAGCGAGCCCGTAGAGCTCACCGGATCCAAATGGAAACTGGTAGACAATATCGGTCGTTTTTTTCGCATAATGGGACAGCTCTTCTTCTTTATGCTCGACGCACTGCAAATGCTCTTGCCGCAGGCCAATCATACGACACCACAGCATCATCGTCTCGAGCCAGGTAGAAAAAGCGCTTTGCCCTTGATCGGGAGAAATGAAATATTCGATCTCCATCTGCTCGAACTCGACTGTGCGGAAGGTAAAATTGCCCGGAGTGATCTCATTGCGAAATGCTTTCCCGATCTGCGCAATACCAAAAGGTATCTTCACTCTTGTTGTGTCGAGCACTTGCTTGTAATCGAGAAAAATCGCCTGCGCTGTTTCAGGTCTCAAGTAGGCTAAGGAATTGTTGGTATCTTCCGTTTTGCTCATCTGCGTTGCGAACATCAAATTGAAATGTCTCGCCTTAGTAAAATCAGAAGCGCCGCATTTTGGACAAGTGACCTTCTCTTGCACTATATTCGTGAGCTCTTCTAATCCCGCGTTTTCTAAAGTGATGCCTAACGCCTCTTCAATCAGATGGTCTGCACGGAATCGGGCTTTGCAAGCGCGGCAATCAACGAGAGCATCGTTGAAGTGGTCGAGATGACCCGAAGCCTCCCAAGCCTTGGGATGCAGAAGGATCGGACCGTCCAAACCGACAATATCTGCCCTTTGCTCTACAAACGTTTTCCACCAAAGGTTGCGGATATTCATCTTCAAAAGAGAGCCGTAAGGGCCATACGAGTAAGTATTGGCAAAACCACCATAGATCTCAGAGCCGGGATAGATGAAGCCCCTGCGCTTTGCAAGGGAGATAATGGGTTTGAGTGAAGTAAGTGTTGATCGATCCATAAACTATGTATCTTAATCGTTTTACATGCACTTTTCTAGGTTTTTCCCCCTATCGTAGGATAAAATCAGCAGGGGGACAAAAAACAACGGAAAAAGCCTACAAAAGCAGACGAGATTCTTCTAGAGCCACAGCATTTAGAGTAGCAACCTCGTAGAATGAAGATACCTCCGAAGAGCACTCTACTCGTTACAGAAAAAACTCTTGTACACACCGATCATATCTACGGAGAAAGAATCGGGAAAAGTGCGCTGCTTTTCCTCTATTTTTTCCTGCAAAAAATCCCTCGATCGTCCCGACAAGTTCTATATTTTGCTTCCCATCTTGTAAAGAAACGTCCATTCAATCCAGAGGAATTATTCTAACAACACTCGAATTGCAAAGTTGTTTATTGAATACGATCCGCTTCTCCACAAACGAAATATTCTCCAAAACAGCCACTACCTTGTAAGTCCTGATTGGGCTAGCCAGGCTCGGAAGACGAAACGTTTGTAAACCTAGAGTTACTCTTATCAAGCGATCCTTGCAAAAATTCTATACCTGGGAAATACTTCCAGATAAATTCATATTTTCTACTCTTTTATGCCTTTCAATCCCAAAGACCTCGCGCTTTACCCTGTAAAAAGCGGCGTATACCTCATGAAAGATTCGCAAGCGTGCGTCTTATACGTAGGAAAAGCAAACAATTTGCGCTCTAGAATTCGCCAGTATTTTAGGAAAAGCGGCGATACCCGTGCTATGATTCCCCATCTCATCGAAAAAGTAGATGCGATTGATGTAATCGTTGTACCCACAGAGCGCGAAGCTCTACTGTTGGAAAATACCCTCATCAAGAAACACCAACCGAAGTACAACGCTCTTTTGAAAGACGATAAACGGTATGTGAACATTGTCCTTTCAAAACACGCATGGCCCCGTTTGAAGATCGAACGGCACCGGAAAAGAACAAAGGATTTCCGCAATACGTTCGGCCCTTATACCAATGCACGTGCAGCTAGAGAAGTGCTCGATATGATGAACCAGATCTTCGCACTTCGAGAATGTTCCGATCAGGAGCTAATCCGCAGAACACGCCCCTGCCTACTCCACGGCATCAAACGGTGCATCGCTCCTTGTATGAGCTCTTGCAAAAAAGAGGAGTATACCCGCCTTGTCCAGTCGGTGCGAAAATTGCTACAAGGACGAGATACGACCATTTTAGAGTTGCTGCGCCAACAGATGCAAGATGCAGCCGAATGCCTTTTATTCGAAAAAGCAGCCTCGATTCGCGATATGATTGGAAAAATCGAGCACGTGCTCTCTAAACAGCATGTGAACAACCGCGAAGCAAAGGAGTGTGATGTGTGGGGGATCTCTGAAAAAGAGGGGCAAGCGGTCCTTTCAAAACTTTTGTTCCGGGAGCACCAGCTCGTAGGGCTCGACCATTTTCATGCGCCTCACATGGTTGCAGATGCGCCCGAATTCCTAGAAACCTTTTTGCTTGAGCACTACCAAGAGATAGAAGCTCCAAAGGAGATTTTTCTCCCCTGCATGCTGCCACAGCAACAGGCCCTCGAAGAGTTGCTCATGAGTGGAGCGCAAAAAAACGTCTCCCTTTTCACACCTCAAAGAGGAGAGAAAAAAGCGCTGGTAGAAATGGCAGAAGAAAATGCCACAGCGCTCTTACAAAGAAAAGAACAAACCCAGGAGGACTTGGAACAGCTACTTGTCCAGGTACAAGAAGCATTGCGCCTCGACCATCTCCCAAGAAGAATTGTCTGCTTCGATAGCTCAAGCATACAAGGAGCGCATCAAGTTGCTGCTGCTGTTGTTTTCATAGATGGGCAAAAAAAAGCCAAGGAGCAGCGTTTTTTCGCTATCAAGGATTCGGTGCAAGACGACTACGCCTCTTTGCAAGAAGCGCTCACGCGCTACTTGGCGAGAAGCCTCTTGCCCGATCTTCTCATCATAGACGGAGGCAAGGGGCACCTTCGCGTGGCTACCGCAGTGTTAGAAAAAGCGAACATCGTTGGTGTCGATGTCGTTGGCATCTCCAAAGAGGCCTCTTTGCACACCAAGGGGATGACTCGAGAAACTCTCCACTTCCCCTACCGTGAGACGATGCAACTGCCGAAACGCTCCCCTGTTCTGTTCTTTTTGCAGAAAATTCGAGATGAGGCGCATCGAGTAGCAATTGGATTTCATCGAAAAAAACGGGCGCAAAATCTGACAAAAAGTCAGTTAGATCGGGTACCTGGTATTGGACCGAAAAAACGCACCTTTCTGTTGAAAACATACGGGTCAGTCAAAAGGATTCGGGAAGAGCTAAGTAAAGATCCGAAGACATTTGCAAAAAAACACCCGATGATCACCGAAAAAGACGTACAAGCACTCGACAGATTTTTCTCTACGTGATCTGCATCGTGATGTAAAACCTTTGGTGGTAGTCAAGGAAGCTAGCGAGAATCTTACCCAGACCGCATTCAGAACGCTCTAGAAACTGCTTGCGACTTTCAGGATCGACCTTTCTCAATTGAACAGCAATCTCGAGGATATTGTCAGGAAGTATGTAGATCTCAAAAGAGTGCACCTCTTCAGGAAATTCCTCTTTCCAAAACTGCTCTACATACTTGTAGATCACATCCCGATCGATATCGACAGAATGGGGAGCCATCAAAAAGCGGATCTGCTTTTTGTACGAGAACACAAAAAGCATGCTAAAAGCTAGCAAGAAAAGAAAAAAAGCGCTATAGAGGCTGTAGCCGGGCCCTTCAAAAAGCAACCGGGAACAAAAGTAGCGGAACTTGGGAGACAAGCGAACCGCTATCAGAGTGCATCCCTGCAAAGAGAGTAGGAAAAAACAAGAAACCTGCACCAAGGAGGCATAGAGTTCTTTAAAGCGCACCACTCAAAACTCCTCTCCGTACTCTTTTTCGATATCCAAGCCAGAAGAAGATGTGGGACTGCTCGAAGAGGGGTGTGCGCTCTGCGGAATCAAACTTTTGAAAATCACGTGGACAGAGGCGACGTGCAGCCCAGTGAGCGTCGTAATTTCTTTGACGATTTTCGTTTGAATTTCTTCTGCTTTTTTGGGAATGGAAAGACCATATCCAATATTGATCTCAATGCGCACGCATACGGAATGCTTTTTTGAATCTTGCTCTACATAAATTCCTTTGACGCGATCAAACTCTCGTCCCAAAAGGGAATCGATCAAATTATTTTCCAACAGACTAATGCCTTCAATTTTTGCAAGACACTGCAAGGTGATCGCCTGGAAAACCTTGCTGTCGATATCCCGAACGAACATCGTTTCGGGAAGGTCTAACCCTTTTGGATTCATTTCTTTCAATGTATCGTACATAAAAATGCCTTCAAAAATTCCACATTTATCTATATAATATCATGTAGATCGGGACAACCCAAAGCCATTTTTTAGAAAAATTCTCTATGACAACAGATGAACTCATTGGATTAGTTCTCCTCTTGATGATTGCGACGGGAACAGCGCATAGTGCTGCCAAACGAGGGTTAAATTGGCAGGTTTGGTTCTTTTTAACCATGCTTTTTGGGCCAGTCGCAACTTTGGTCCTCAATTGCCGGAAGAAATGGAGGAAAAGAAAGGAGCGGCCTGTAAAAAAAATTCCCCACGCGCTTTGGTTTTATCTCGATGAAGTAAAAAAGCAATCAGGACCGGTAAGTTCAAAAAAACTTCGTGAAATGATTCTAGAGAAAAGACTAGGGAACCACTCGTATGTTTGGAAGGAAGGGATGGAGGAGTGGAAAAAGATTCAAGACACTCCTCTAAAAGTTTTGGACGACTAAGCTTATTTGATTGAATCAAAAAGACACTATTGGAATCCTTACCAAGATGCCTTGGTCATACCAGGAATGTATCCATTGAGAGCCAGCTCTCGGAAGCAGAGGCGCGATAACTTGAACTTGCCCATATACCCCCGACTTCTTCCTGTCATCAAGCAGCGATTGCGCAGGCGGACATACGAGGAATTTTTCGGCATCTTATTGAGCCTGATCATAGCAGCGTGACGCTCTTCATCGGTTCTTTCGGGATCGATGATGATCTTCTTGAGTTCCTTACGCCTTTCCCAGCGATCGTTGACCATCTTTTCTCTTTTTTTCTGTTTTGCGATTGATGATTTTCTTGCCATACTATGTCCTGTCTTAATTCATTTCTTCAAAGCAGGCCCTTTTTGCCGCTGTTTGCGGTTGGGATCTGCTTTATTGATCACGTAGAGCCTGCCTCGGCGGCGTACAATTTTATCCCCTTTAGAGGGGTCTGCCCGCACAGATGATTTAAATTTCATAAACCTTTTTTCCTAAATTTGTTCAAAAACTCAGAGTTCATTTATACCCTTTTCCCCTTTTCGAAGCAATCTTTTCCCTTGAGTTTTTTTTCTCTTTTTTGCTACCTTACTAGTGAGTATTTATAAGGTAATTCATGAAAAGAACGTACCAACCAAGCAACCGTCGCCGGAAAAAAACCCACGGATTTCGCACTAGGATGCGCACCGCTTCGGGCAGAAAAATTCTACAAAGAAGAAGGCAAAAAGGACGAAAGTCTCTTGCTGCCTAGCCATCTGCGCTTTAGAAAACGGTCTGAATACCGCCATTTTTCTAAACATTCTTTTAGAAAAGAGGGATCTTTCTTTTTCCTCCACATGCGACTTATAGGCACTTCCCATTCGAAATTGGGCATTACCGTTTCGAAAAAATTTGGAAACGCCCCTGAAAGGAATCGCTTCAAACGGATAGCAAGAGCTGCTTTCCTTGCAAATTACCCCTCTTTGCCTAGAGCTCTTTTCCATATCATTCCCAAACAAAGAGCAAAATTGGCGAAAATGGGAGATATCGCACAAGAACTTTGTCACCTGAGCAATGCAACTCAATCCTGAACAAGAAAAAGCGGTCCGTGCCGTGCAAGGAAGAATTCTTGTTCTCGCAGGAGCAGGATCGGGTAAGACGCGAGTCATCATCCAAAGAATCCTCTATATGGTCGCAGAGCTAAAGATTGATCCCTCTTCGATTTTAGGCCTCACCTTCACAAACAAAGCCGCAAAAGAGATGCAATCACGCCTCAAAAAAGAATTGGGAAAGCGTGCAGAAAAGGTTCTTTTGACTACTTTCCATAGTTTTTGCGTTCGCATTTTGCGCCAAGAAATTCATCACCTCGGCTACACAAAACAGTTCAGCCTCTACGATGAGAAAGACATGCAGCGCCTCTTGAAGGTTCTAGCCCGCGAGTTCGTAGATGAGAAAACAGAATCGCTCACAGCCTTTGTGCGCGAAGTGCTTGAAGTGCGGATGAAAAACCAAGAAGAGAGCAACGATCCTAGGATTGCTCAGGTGCTAGCAAGACTGCACTCTGCACTGCGTACTTACAATGCGGTCGATTTCGACCATTTACTGACCGTTACCTGCGAGCTATTCGAACAATATCCCGCAGTTTTGAAAAAGTATCAAGATCAGTTTCGCTACATTTCTATCGATGAATACCAAGATACGAATCCAGTCCAATTCCGTCTCGCAGAGCTTTTGGCCAAGGATAATCTATTCGTAGTGGGCGATGATGACCAGTCGATCTACGGATTTCGGGGAGCGCAGATGCAAAATATTTTACGCTTTACGAAAGACCAGATGATCAAAATGGAGCAAAATTACCGTTCCATTCCCAGTATTTTAGAGGCTGCAAACCATGTGATTCGCGAAAATCAACATCGGTATGCAAAACAACTCTGGTGCGATAAAAAAAATACGTCAAAGGTCTCGATTTTTCATGCCCCAACTGATGAGGCGGAAGCAAAAGCAGTCGTAGAGCGCTTGCTTGGCTTGGTGACAAATCGGGGATTTGCTTTCGAAGAGATTGCGATTTTGTACCGATCGAACATCCTTGCAAGAACCATCGAAAATGCCCTACTTTCTGCTGCTTATTGGCATGAGGGGAATCTGGTTAAGGGGATTCCCTACGAAATATTTGGAGGCCTCTCTCTCGCTGAAAGAGCGGAGATCAAGGACCTCAGCGCTTATTTGAAAGTGCTCTTGAATCCTCTCGACCAAGAGTCTTGGATCCGGATCATCAATGTACCAAGAAGGGGCATCTCAGATCAGACCTTAGAAAAGGTCACGAAAAAAGCCCGCTCTACGAAAACTCCTTTATACCACATACTCGAAAATCCTCACGAAGTGGAGATACCCGAGAAAGCAAAGCGGTCGATTGCTACATTTCTCACACTACTAGATGAGACAAGAGAGGCTCTCAAAACGCCTCCCTACGCCATCACTATACGGCAATTCCTCGAGCAAATCTCCTACAAAAAAGCCATTGAAGAAGATGTAAAAAGCGAGAAAATGCGCCGTTTCAAGTGGGAAAATGTGGAAAATTTCCTCGGAAAGCTCGAAGAATTTGAAAAGGAATTTCCCGATGCTCCTTTGGAAGACTTTGTTTCTTCGTGTTCTTTAACCAGAATGCCCCACCGGCGCCAGCTGGATGAGAATACGGTAAAGCTCATGACGTTTCATGGAGCAAAGGGGTTGGAGTTTCGCGCTTGTTTTTTGGTGAGCTTAGTAGAGGGCGTTGTACCCCATGAGAAAAATCCAGACATTGAAGAAGAAAGGCGCTTGTTTCACGTAGGAATTACAAGGGCTCGGGAATACCTTTGCCTGAGCATGCCGCAAAAGCGGAAGAAATTCGGTAAAGAAGTAGCGAGCAATCCCTCGCAATTCCTCTTTTCGATTCCCAAGTCTTGCTTGCAGGTCGAATCATTCCAGCGCTGATTGAACAAATAACCTACGTTTCGTCTTTTCAATCCACAGATCCACTCAAGAGAGATCAAAAAATCCTAGACGTAGCTTATCCTGGAAAACCGATACGCTGCATACACCTGTATAGCATAAAAAAACCTTCAGTATCTCGACTGAAGGCAGCCAATTCTTGCTGATGAAAAACCCGAAACGCAGATAAATTGGTAAGGTAGAAGTAGGGAGAGAAGCGCAAGAAAAGGCAGGCGCGGGAAGAGAGTACTACTTTCCCAAAGCGCCCACGAGTTCCAACAGGAACTACTCTGGATTGTTTTTCCCCAAGCAGTAATTGTAACAAGAACCGATCAAAAACCCGTAAACAGCGCCTCCGCCAAAGCCCCATATACCTCCGATAATCGCACCCACAATTCCTGGACGGTAACCGATATAAATGGAGGACATCACGTCCACAAAATCGGTACCCCAATCAATCATAGAAGTGATCCCAAAAATGATACAGGCCACCGACCAACCAAAGCCTACAGCAAGCATCAGACATTTCACGTCAATTCGCATCATTATTTTCCTCATACTTTTTCTGATTTTTCCCCACTGTATAGAAAAGATTCTTTTAGCTTAAGATTTTTCCTGCCTTTCAGAAAAGCGAGCTAAAAGCAGTAAGGATAAAATCGTGAGAAAACAGAGCAGGCTCAAAAATGCGAAGGGAATATTCCAAAATGCCTCTTTAGAAATACATCCCCGCTCTTTGCCACAAAAAACTTGCTCTCCGGGAAGATAGTCTTGCAAGAGTTGGTAGAGGGCAAAACATATACCGAAGCCCATTTGATAGACTACGTATTGCCAGATCTCTCCCGAATTTTTGTAGACCGCAACAGCCAATATACCGGAAAGAGGGAACAGACAGATCCGTTGATACCAGCACAAAGGACATGGCGGCCGTCCAGAAGCCTCTCCGAAGAAAAGGCTTCCCAATGTTCCAAAAATTGCCACAAGCCAAGCGAGATAGAGAAGCACTGTTTTACTGCGCACGATTCTCCCACAATTTGCGGTCAATGTACTGCACCATTTCTGCAAAAGAATAGTCGGAAATGTCGACCCCATCGACAAATACTCCTGGAGTGGCCACTCGGTTTTGCATCGCGAGCTCTGCTGTGGCAAAATTTCTCGTAAGGATTGCGCGGCTATCCAAAGAGATTGCAGCTTGTTGCAAAGCAGGCAAAGAGAGATCAGGAATTCTCCCGGCTTCTTGCAAGAGCTCTTCAACCGTTTTTCCTCGGTACGTTCCCCTGTTTGCGTACAAAAGATCGATATAGGCAAAAAAGGAGGATGGCTTGACTTCGTGAACCGCAAGCGCTGCATGCGCTATTTCCCGAGATCCAGGCAAAAAAGCTAAGGGAACGACTTGGTAGCGAACTTTCCCTGTGAGAATATAACGCTTTTTCAAGCGAGGATAGACCTTTTCGTGAAAATGCTGGCAACCAGGACAAAGAAAGTCTTGAAACGTCACAAGACAAAGGGGGCCTTCTCCTAGAGAGGGTGCGTCTGCAACGTCAAAAACAACGGGGGAAGGAGCGCGTGTCTTGTGGTAATCTACGTAGTAATATAAGCCGTATCCTACTGCAAATAGGGTGAAAATAACGAGCAACTGGCGCATATTTTCCCTGATAGTCTATGGAAAGATTATTTCGCAAACTTTAAGCGAACGCCAAAGGAGCGTGCCCTATTTCGAAAGACGCAAGAAAAGGTGCCCTATCTGGGCGAGAATCCCTATACTCACAATTGTCACTAAAAAGAGAAGAGCGTTCCGAGAAACCGCGATCACTCTTTCCCTCTCTTTTCTCCTATAGCGGGAGATGAGCACCATCATTGTAGGAAATAAGACAAGAAGGATTGAGCAACCAAATCCCCCCGCATAGTCCAAAGCGCGCAAAAAAATAGCAGGATCGAAAAGAGCGATCAATGTAGGAGGCAAAAAGGCAAGACAGGAGAGCACCATTTTCCCATACACCGTCTTTTGGATGCGCAATCCGTCCGAAAGAAAATCGAGAAGACCCATATTGACTCCAAGAAAGGAGGTAGCAATGGCACAAAAAGCAAACCCTTCTCCCATTAAGTAGACAGGACCTGGGATTCGTTGATAGCGCAGAGGCTGAATTGCGCTTTTCCCTAACGCCTTGGCTTGCTCTAGACCATGCTCCCCTCCAAAGGGGATAATCCCTAAGATCAGGGCTTGCCAGAGGACGTAAACAAAAAAGACCAGGCTTGTCCCACACACAATCGCGCTCTTCACCGCCCTGTGATCCCGTTGCAAATAACTGACTAAACTAGGAACCGTTCCCTGGTAGCTAAATGCAGTAAAAATCACAGGAAGAGCTGGTAGTGCAGCGAAAAAATCACTACGCGCCAGATAGTCGAAATGCACTCGATTAGATCCAAGCAGCAAAAAACCTCCGTAAGCGACAAAAAGGCCTAGCATGAGAAGTTCGTTGATTGCATCGACAGCGGAGGCTCCCAAAAAGCAGATCCCCCCGAAAAGTAGCAGAAACACAAGAGATCCCCAAAAAGGAGATGTGAACAAAATAGGAGACAGAAATTGCCCTCCTAGCGAGATATAGGCCGTAGAAAGGGCATAAAATAAGAACAAATACAGTACCCAAGAGGCGATTTTTCCCGGCCTTCCCAAATACCTTTTTGCCATCGATACGAGGTTACTCCCTTCAGGCATCTTCAAGGAAATCTCTACGAAAAATAGACCCGAAAGGGTCATCAAGGCCCAACAAAAAGTGTAGACTAACAGGGCAGGAAAAAACCCCCCTCGCGCCGTGACAACCGGCAGGGCCAGCATGCCCGCTCCAATAGAGGTGCCTGCTACGATCAACGCGGATCCGAATACTTTTCTTTTTGCAACACTCATCTGCTTTGTATCTTACGGCAGGCTTTCTCTTAATTGCACGAAAATTTTGCACTCCTTTTTGTAAGCAAATATTTTCCAAAACTGGTCTGGGAAAAGTGGAGAACTAGACAGATTTTCTGCAAGCTGTTAGAGTGAAAAACCAGGACTTCTTTTTACCCCCCGTTTCTTGATTTTGAAGCCAAGTTTATATCATTTAGAAGAACAGTGTCTCTCCCCCGAAGTCGATCCGCATGCGCAACTGATCGTGCGTACCTTGCGCGATCACGGCTTTTCCGCGTATATTGTTGGAGGGTGGGTGCGCGATTTCCTTTTAGGAGTAGAGGCAAAAGACTGCGATATTTCCACCAACGCAAGACCTGAGGAGATCAAAGCTCTTTTCCCAAGCTGCATTCTGATCGGAAGACGCTTTCGCCTAGCACATGTCCGTTTCAAGAAAAAGATCTTCGAGGTAGCTACGTTCCGTTCTGGGGACAGCAACGACTCGTCTTTGATTATCCAAGACAACAACTACGGAACAGAAGAAGAGGATGTCTTGCGACGGGATTTTACCATCAACGGCCTTCTCTATGACGATCTTGACAACATAGTCATCGATTATGTAGGGGGATACCTCGATGCGAAAAACGGCATACTCCGTACTATTGGAGATCCAGAAGTACGCTTTTCTCAGGATCCAGTGCGCATGCTACGTCTCTTGAAATTTGAAGCGCGCTTTTCCCTATCGGTCGATCCAAAAACACGAGACGCTCTTCGAGCTTGCAAAGATGCGATCACAAATAGCTCGCAAGCACGGATACTCGAAGAGATCCTGCGGATGCTCGAGTCACGTAGCGCACGACCCTTTTTCGAGAACCTAGCAAAACACGGCCTACTCCCCCGTCTGCTTCCTGCTCTTCCCGAAAACCTACATGCCTATATTTTTCAGTTTTTAGGTATAGCAGATCGAGAAGAGAAGAGAAGTGACCTTGCCCGACCACTTCTTATGTCTTGTGTTGTATACCCCTACTTCGTTTTTGCAATAGAAAAGGCCGCGCAAAAACAAGTTCTGAATCTCCAAGAAGTCTCCTCTTTGGCAAACCAGGCAATCGATGAGCTATTCGCTCCTTTTTTTCAAATTCCTCGGAAAATGAAACGATCTATCCGCTACATACTCACCGCACAGTGTCGCTTCACGCCCCTGCGCGAAAGAGCGGGAAAAAAGTTTCGGATCCCTTTCGACGAAGATCTCCTTTATGCCTTGAAATTTTTTGCCCTTCGCACGCACCTGCAACCCGAGTTGAAAAAGACCTATCAGGTGGTATCGGAAGTGGCTAAGAAGGTCTCCTCTCGCCCCCCGAAACCGACCAGGCCTCGCCGTGCCCGCTCCCGTTGACCTCATGATCCTTGCCGGCGAACCGAGTGGAGATGCCCATGGCCAGCAGTTGATCCAAGAACTCTTTGCAACCCATCCCGACCTAAAAATCGCCGTCGTAGGTGGAGAAAAAATGCGCTCTCAGCCAGTAGAGCTTCTGTTTCCCATGGAAAAATTGTGCGCGATGGGCTTTTTCGATCTTCTCCCTGCACTTCCAAGACTCGCCTACTACTTCTACAAACTCCGCAGACTCATTTTTGAGAGGAGACCGAAGGCTGTTGTCTGCATCGACTATCCAGGATTCCATCTACGTCTCCAAAACTCTCTTCGCAAAGGAGGTTACCAGGGCAAGCTCATTCACTACATTTGCCCCTCTGTCTGGGCCTGGTCGAAGGGGCGCATCAGATTGATGGAGCAGAATCTCGATCTCCTCCTCACCATTTTCCCTTTTGAAGTTTCTCTATTTGCCACCACCTCGCTAAAAACCGTTTACGTGGGAAATCCCTCTTGCAAAGAGCTCGCAAAAAAATGCAAAAAACCATACTCCTTGGATCGATCCTCCCGCACTACAAAGACTATAGGCATTTTTCCCGGAAGTCGCAAAAAAGAGATCAGGAGAAACCTCCCCTGGCAAATCGCGGCAGCCCAAGAATTCGATGCCGTACCAATCGTCTCTTGCGCAGAGGAAAAAATGCTGCCCTTCTTGCATTCCTTGCTAGGCAAGATCTCTCCTTCCATAAAAATCGTCCCTCCTGAAAAGCGGCACGAGCTTATGCAAAGTGTAGATTGCGCGTTTGCCACATCAGGTACAGTCACCTTGGAGCTCGCTCTTTGCAACACACCGACTGTTGTAACCTTCGCGATTGCTACACGGGACTACCTTCTTGCTACAAAAATTTTGGGAATCGATTTGCCCTTTTACTGTATAGTGAATATTTTGCAAAATGAGGAGGTCTTTCCCGAGCTGTTTGGTCCTAATCTCACCAAAGCCCGGATCAAATACTTCACACGCCACTGGCTTGCCAACGAAGAAAAACTGGAAAAGTGTCGCAAACAACTGAGGCTATTGCATTCTTGCCTGGAAACAACCCAGAGTACAGCTTCCAAGGAAATCCTTTTAGAGATTGGACTATAATCCGATTTTCTGTATCATAGTGAAGAATTTCAGTAGATGTTGGATGCGTTCTATGAGTGACCTTTTTACGATCTACATCGATCGTTTGAAAGGCGCGGAGGTGGAGCCTATCTCGGGTTCTCTTGCTCCTGACTTTCTCGACTGCCATGAGCAAGAGGTACAGTTTTCTTCCCCGGTTTTTATTGAAGGGAAGGCCTATCTGGCTGAGGATCACCTGGTGATTTGTCTGAGCGCAAAAACTAAGGTGAGCCTGCTCTGTTCCATATGCAACCAGATGTTCCATATGCCTTTGGAATTGAATGGCTGCTATTTGACCCAGCCTTTGCAAGAGTGTAGAAGCTCTTTGTATGATTTTCGCGAAGCACTCCGAGAGCAAATCCTTCTCGAAGTTCCCCCTTACGCAGAGTGCTTAGGAGGGTGTCGCGAGAGAAGGTCTGTGAACGCATTCATCAAAAATTGTGATCATTCCGACAAAGAAAAAAAACACTTTCCTTTTGCTTGTTTGGATGATTGGAAAGAGATAGGAGAAAATGATGGCCGTACCAAGAAATAGAACATCTAATGCCAGAAAAAATTCCCGCAGATCGCACCATGCAAAACGACCTGTCGTTTTGTCCGCCTGCCCCAACTGCGGAGCGATGAGACAATCGCACCATATCTGCAGAAGCTGTGGTTACTACCGATCTCGCGCAATCTTGCAAAAGTAGCATGTAGATTGGGAGCGAAAAGCAGTTGTCTTCTGCAAGCATCGGCATCGATCTCATGGGATCTGACGTAGATCCTCCAACTCTTTTGGAGTCTGCTCTTACCTTCATGCAAGAGAGGTCTTTGCTCTGTTGCTTGCATTTTTTCGGCTCCAAAGAACTCCATCCCTTCTTTCTTGAAAAGGTGCAGGGCCTTCCCCTGCAACCCCGTGTTTTTTACCACCCTTGCGCCGATGTGATCTCTATGCAAGACCCTCCTATACGCTCTGTTCTGCGCAAACGGCACTCTTCTCTTTGTCAGTCGTTTTTCTCTCTGCGCAAGGGGCAGATCGGCGGTCTCATCTCTTGCGCAAATACGGGCGCTCTTGTCTCTGCCGCCAAGCTGTTTTTACCTAGTATGCCCCGGATCAGTAGGCCAGCGCTCTGCGCAATCATCCCCACAAAACAACGCCCCATCGCACTCCTCGACGTGGGGGCAAATACCTCTTTGCGAAGAGGACACATGCTCCAGTTAGCTCTGATGGGGGCTGCGTACCAAAAAGCGTGCGGCATCCATTCTCCCAAAGTCGCCTTGCTCAACATAGGGCAAGAGGCATCCAAAGGGGGCGCTTTGCTACAACGCTGCTACCAACAGCTGCGCGATCAAGAAGAGCTCTTCTCTTTTGTGGGGAACCTCGAACCGCAAGGATTTTTTGAAGGGGACGGTACAGCAGACGTGGTGGTAACAGACGGCGTCCTAGGAAATATTTTTCTCAAAACAGCAGAAGCTGTAATTGAATGCGTAGAAGATATCTTGCGACAAGAGAAAACTGTACCTCCGATCCACGCCCTTGCACGCTTTTTTACCTCGCGGGCTCCAGGCGCACTACTTCTCGGAGTCAAAAAACTGATCATTAAGTGTCATGGGCACACCTCAATTGCAGGGGTACTTGCCTCGATTGAAGCGCTGCTGGAGATGCTAGACAACCGACTCTTAGAGAAAATGGAAGCAGCTCTTTGAAGCATTGCTATCTCAGATCCACTCGTTTTTCGCTGCAATGGATGAACTGGTGCATTTTCTTGCTCCTCCAAACTTCGCGAAAAATACCTCATTGGTAGCATCACCTAGATTCAATCCGAATAAGGAAAGGGCTCCTTTCTTAGATCCAAAATAGCGCAATCAAAGAACAAGCAATCTTATACCGCTATAACCTTCAATGAGGAATTTCTAAAGTTTTTGCATAGGGAATTCAATCCACTCCCCCGGGTCTATATTTTTTCATTGAGCTATTTCTTCTCTTTGTGTGAAAATTCGCATGCGAAAAATGGAGCTAAATCCATGTTTTGGAATGCAATTTTTATAACTAAGGTAGAATACAGATACGCATCCGAAGATATCTCAGAGTGGGTACAACACAACATGAGGACCGGGAATATCAATAGAGTGACTCTCGCATATTCCCAAGAATTCTGCTCCTATGAATCCTCCTGTATTATCCAGAAAGGTTCTAAGAGCCTTGCACATGGGTGAAAAGGATTTATGAGGAATTTTACTTTCTTTTCTCATATCAATGGAATACCGGCTGCTGTTTACTATTCTTTGTTTGAAGCAAAATATAATACAAAAGAAGAGAAGAATCTATCACTATCTTAATCTTAACTTATGGGGGTAACCCGCTCTATGAAGATCAAGGAATTTTTTAACGCACAACAGCTTATCCGCAACGCAATCACAGTGAGTATTTTTCATGAGTCTCTAAAGTGCGGGAGGGATTTCTTGTTCTTCTCTTCCGTCAATACTGCATCTTGCCTGATTGATAGAAAATTTTTACCGGTGTACAAATGAATACTTGCAACACATGTCTCTCTTTTCTCATGCCCGCGTGCTACTCCGAAGATGCGGCCCTACAGATACAAATCGAACGAATCGCCTCTGCATGGAATAAAGCAACGCTTCTTGCCCTAAAATTCCTATTTTCATGCCTGATTCCTCTCTATTACTACCGATCATGGAACGACCCGGATGATTTTCCCAAGTATCTCATGGCGCTTCCTATCTTGTTCGATCGTAGCGTCACCCTTTTTTGCATATACCATGAAAAGCAGGTCATTTGCGCCATCATTGCCCTGCAAAGGTTGTATGATCCACAAAGAGGGCATTGCGGACATTTTTTCTCTACCTACTCTTTGCTATCGATCAGCCCTACCAAGGAGCAACTACTCTTGCAGATGCGCACGATAAACCAGGCAGATGGGGAGCGATACGAAGCCATATGGAATACAAGATTGCCCGATTTACAGAGGAACTACGCTCTTTGGCATATACTTTGCTGCACTCTATCGCACGTCACGGAATGTATCGCCACGATCTTGTTTGTATGCACTCCTCGAAAGCAGGAACGCGGTATGGATACTGTGCAAAAAATCTGGATTTTGTTGGTACTGGTCTGCTTGAATATTACCCGGGTTTTTGAGTGCCTAATGGCACGCAACTACTCGCAATTTGCGGGCACGGTATATGCAGAGTTGAGAGAGCTTCCAGCAGGATAAGAGGCTTCAGCAAAAAAATGATTTCTTTGCAGTCGAGTCTTCCGAGTCTTTCCTTTTGCGGATTCAAAAATATCGAGCCTAAAATATTTCATTAATCATGAAAGACTTTCCTGCTTATTTACTAAAATATACTTTTAATAAGAAAGTATCTACAATGCTTCGAAAAAAAAATTTGTTGAAATTTTATCGGCAATAAGCCAAAATGATTGCGTTAAAATTTAGGTCTTTTATGAGTTTTCCCCTTCAGAGTTTTAGTAGTAATCCTTATCTTACCATTCTACTTCCTGCCCGGATACAAGCTTCCCATAGAAACCAACAAATCGATCAAGCAATGCAGGCTCTAGTGGGTGTCGCTCAATTTGCTTTGTGCCTTTCTCTAACTTCTTCTCTTGTTTGCAGCATTTCTCTTTTTGCAGCACACTCTCTATGGCGAATGGTGGAGCAAGAGGACCAGAGCCATTTGGCATACCTATCTACGGCTGAAACAGTGCTAAGGATTTTCTATGAGTCCTTTCCTAAGAATGATTACGACTTTACAACAGTATTCCGTTCAGCGTACTTAGGCCAGTTCTCAGGTGCATCTAGCACTTACTTTCACCAGATGTGCAAATTCTATATTCAGTACAACCCTTTTAAGCCTGAGGCCGACTGCCTGTATTCTTCTGAGGAACTCTTATATTCGAGCACAAAGAGCTACGTGGATATGCGTTGTGGTGATCAAGCAAAGGAAAAAACAAAGACAGCACTAATTAAGAAAATTGAAGAGGGGATAAACAATGATCTACGCAAAGAGTGTAAGCGGGTAGCGACTATTCGCAATGAGTACAAAGAATCCCCAGGCATCACCAATCCCGAGAAGCAGCAATTACATGAGGATAACGACTTTACAGAAAAAGAAAGAGCTACTTTCCTTCTCAAATGCGTGCAGCATTTACATGACAAGGATAAATTGATGCTGCATTTTTTTAGTAAAGAAAATTCTAATAATACAGAGAAAAATCGCAAGAGTCTTCGAGAAGCGACCCAAAAAATTGATGCTCTTGAAAAACCTTTCTCAAAACGGCTATATCTTTTTTGTGGGGGCGTTACTACGCATTTAGCAATCGAAAGGGTATTCCACTTAATTTTAGGCTGCACTCTATCTCCTGCTCTTTCCGGCTTGTTGAGAATAGCAATCGCTTTTTCCTATTATATTTTCTGTACACCGAACAGTGAGATGGCAAGCAAAGACGTGCGGAATAAGCATGCTCTTTATATTCAGTCTATGAGTTATACTGCAAGAACCATCCGTGGGCCAGATTTCACAAAATTGGGAGACGTCAACTGTCTTATTATGGAAAAGTTGTACTCGGCGTGTAAGTCGATTTTCAAAGCTCTAGAAAAAAGAGAGCCGGCGCTGGTGCAACAAGCTCTCAAAGAGTTGAGGGAAACACTAGAAAACTACTTGTCTCCATCCGAAATCTCCTCCGAACAGATTTCCCCTTGGGCGACTAGGAATCCAACGACCATTGCAGACGACATGAAGGAGAAGAGAAGAGAAGAATGACCTCTCGTTCGTAGGTGACTGAATTGCTGATTTACCTTCCTCTTCGGCTATGCAAGGGTCGCGGCGTAGTTCCTTCGTCATTTTCTTTTTTTATCTCTTTGCATCCATCTATTTGGAAAATTAATCAAAAATATTGATTTATTATTCTAAATACTTAGCTAATATGTTCGTTAACCTGATTCCGGATTTTCAATCATCAAGAATTGGCCTTGTTGAAAAAATCAGATTTTCAGACCAACCAGGACTATCCTTGAAGATTTTCTAGCTCTC
>JBCDEZ010000019.1:0-25350 GCA_039179045.1 Chlamydiota bacterium
AGATAAAGAGCCTCGCTTGTTTAGAGGCTTTTTATCAAGTTTTTTACTAGAGATTTTTTCAACAAGGCCTACTTTTCCTCAAAGTCTCCAAACACTTGAATCATTTCACATTGATTTACCAATAAGTCATTGAGTTGGTAAAATTCGCCTTTATAGTTCTTAGTCTGTTTAAAATCGAGTCTTTTTTGATAGGAGTCATTAGAGGTATAGGAGAGATTCTTTAGAAAGTTTATGAACATATCCTTTATATTATATCCAAAAACAATCTCTTTTATCTCGATATCGAAATCCGATGCGAACACTTTCATGCTATCAATCATATTGTAGAGCGCCATGAAGTACCCCATCTTGTAGATAGCATCTTTCTCTCCATGGGATTGATCTTTATTGTTTTGCGCTTGCTTGATTTTGCTCTTGAATTTAGCGACTAAATACCAAACGTAATGCTTGAACCTTTCCTCTGAAAACATCAATTGAGTAATTTTTCTTTGGCTTGCTTGAGGATTTCAATGGCTTCATGGAAAGAAAACTCCCAGTATTTTTGCCTAGGATGTGGATAAAACTGAACGATGACTTCGTCTGTTTCTTGCGAAATTTCTACCCATTGGACGTTATCGTAAGCAATTTCTGCGACCGGGCGCTCTCTATCGGGAAGACTGGCTATAATTATTCTAAATTTTTCCATCATTATTTTTTAAACTCCAAAAATCC
The DNA here is from genome assembly GCA_039179045.1 of Chlamydiota bacterium. Taxonomy (GTDB): domain Bacteria; phylum Chlamydiota; class Chlamydiia; order Chlamydiales; family SM23-39; genus JBCAXK01. The sequence continues at coordinate 712 of JBCDEZ010000019.1, forward strand.
AATAAATTCACCTTCTAAACTATAACGAGCTCCACCAATATTTGGAGCATAAATATCGACCGTTTTTCCCATTCTACTGGAATCATAAAGAATACATTCTCTTTTTGGGTGATTTAAAATCGATTCTAGCATTCTTTGTCCCTGTGCATTTATCTGGGCAGGATTGCCAACAGGCTTGGGGAATCCACTTCCCTCTCTGTACCCATGCTTCATCAATCCCCTTCCTACTTTCGTAAAACCAGCTCTATCTATCGCATTTCCAGCCTTGATTAGATTGTTTGTATTGGAAAAAACTTTAGGGATCCCTCCTGGGAGAGGTATCATGCCAATAGCAAAATCATTCATGGGATCATTTGCCCTAGCTTCTGCTGTAAAAAACTCAGCTTGATCTGTGGAGAAAACGTTATCGATTGCTTCGTGACCTTTAGCAACCAAGTTCTCATAATTTTCTATGGAGCTTAATTGCTCTCCGACAGCTGGCAACTTAAGACTTTCTGGCAAGAACCTATCACCTAATTCTTTCACTTCTTCGCAGAGCTGAGGGACCACTTTTGCTAAATCGGTGATTGCATCCAAAGCTTCATGAGCAACACCCGCTCCCACTTCTCTTGCTTTCTCCCCAAAGGACTTCTCATCCCATCCTTCGAATCCAGTTTCTTGCTGAGCGACCTTATCTTCAACGAGAAATTCTTTAAAAGAAGCAACATGTTCATCTAGGGCAGCCTTCATGACGGGAGCTTCACTTGTATCAACAGGAGGCAATGTTTCTTTTGGAGCTATAGAGGCAAGTGGAGACTTTTCCTTCGATTCTGATTTTTTTGATTCAGAATGGCCGGAATCTGAAGATCTTGTGCCAGCACCGGCTGCAGCTACAACAGCTACAACAACGACTGTCGCTACTACGACCACTACAACCCCTATGATTATGGCTTTTTTGTGTTTCTTGCAAAAATTTTTGGTCTTCTTCCAAGCCTTGCTGATCTTCCCACACTGTATGATGTCGTAGCTAGAGTAACCATTGAGAACAGCTGGAATGATCACGTATTCATGGCTATTTTCCAGATAGCGCGTTAGCTGAAATGCACTGTCTTCTCCATACATCAGATCATACGTATCTTCTTCGAGCTCGCATTCTTTTTCAACCTCATTGGGGAGAATCCCCTCTTTTGCAAGAGTTGCTATGTAATCATTTATTTTCTCCAACTGCATCGGCGAATATCTTCTCTCTAGCTCACCAGACTCCAAGTCCTCGAGCATCTGGATGATCTCATTGTATGTATTGGGGCGTACCCATTGCTCTTTTTGCTCCTCGCTCCACCAGTCCCCTAACCAGTTCGCGGTTTGAGGACTTGGAAGAGACTGTTTCTGCCTCTGATTCACCACTTGAAACGACACCTGTGATGCATTATTATGTTGAGGACAGGTTACAAGGGTTGGTGTGGTGGCTAGGATGGTACAGTGACTAAAAAGCTTCCATTTTCGCACACTCCCGGTACTCGATTCATTTGACAAACCACTTTGCGATTGAAGCGACAAGTTGTCAATCAACTATTTTAGTCCCTATTGAAAAAATCAGATTTTCAGAACAACCAGGACTATCCTTGAAGATTTTCTAGCTCTCGGTTCTCATCATTTGATGCATCATCAGGCATTTTCAGCAACCTTCGGCGTTGTTGAAAAAATCTCTAGGAAAACCTTGATAAAAAGCCCATAAACAAGCGAGGCTCCTTAGATTTTTTCAACAAGGCTATCTTTTGGTTGTGAATTATTTTTTATCCTACTCTTTTTTAATTCATTAAACCCGAAACTCAGGTTTTGCAAGAAACAAGGTGCTGTGACAGACTGTGGGGAAAGTCTCAAATGTTGTTTTGGAGGGGCTCATGCGAGTTCAAGATAAAGTAGTCTTAATCACGGGGGCTAGTAAGGGAATCGGTGCCGCAATCGCCAGGCTCTTTGCCGCTGAGGGCGCAAAAGTAGTGATCAGTGATGTTCTGATCGAAGAAGGAGAAGCACTGGCCCAAGAAATTGGGGGCACTTTCTACCTTTTGGATGTATCCGATGAGAAAGCCTGGCAAAGTACAATGGCGAAGATCCAGAAAGAATTTGGGAGGTTGGATGTTCTTTGCAACAACGCGGGGATCACGGGTCTGCAGGAGAATTTGGGATTGCAAGACCCAGAAAATACCACACTTGATGCGTGGAACTATGTTCATAAAATCAACCTCGACGGAGTCTTTTTGGGATGCAAGTACGCACTCAAAGCAATGAAAGATCAGGGTGGTTCGATCATCAATATCTCCTCAAGATCGGGGCTCGTAGGCGTCCCAGGAGCTGCAGCTTATGCCTCGAGCAAGGCGGCGATTCGCAATCATACCAAAACCGTTGCGCTGTATGCTGCAGATCGTGGTTACAAAGTGCGGTGCAACTCCCTACATCCTGGCGCAATTCTTACCCCTCTTTGGGATCCCATGCTGGGTAAAGAGGGCGCAGAGCGGCAAAAAATGCTACAAAAGATCGCAGACGGCATTCCTCTAAAGCGCATGGGAGAGGCGATCGATGTCGCCTACGCCGCTCTTTATTTGGGGTCAGATGAGTCGCAATATGTCACTGGAACAGAATTAGTAATCGATGGGGGCATTTTGGCTGGAAGCAGTTCCGCACCCAAACCACGTGAAGAGTGAAGAAGCGCTGATAGGGCCCAGATATACCCATCTTGCCTGAAGAATTGTGTGAGGAATTTCTAAGGAATCTCTCCACAAGCAAAAAGGGGGAGTTTTGGAAGAGTTTATCCCCACCGAGCCCAGAGCTTTTCCACCGACTAAAGAAACGAATCACAAATAGCTCCCATCTATATTTTTCCGCTTAACCCAATTCTTCAAATGAATTGGGTATATTTTGTCCCTCTATTGGCAAAAGCCCCGGACGTACCAAAAAGAACACTTCCTTATCTTAACGATCCGGCGCCTCTTGTATACGCTTTTGTTGAAAATATTTTCTTACAAGATCTCAAGAAATTAGACCATGTGGGCTCCTTATCTTTGCTTTAAGCCAAATACTGCAAAGAAAAAAGCGAAAAGAGCCTATAAACCTGTAGGTAAAGGAATAAGCGCAAGCGATCTTCTACCTTGAACGAATAGGAAAAGATCTGTTAATATCTGAAGAATATTGGAGAATTTCTATGCCAAGAAAATGTCAAGTTAGTGGAAAGCGGACCCGAGTCGGCAATAGCATCACCCGCCGCGGAATCGCGAAAAAAAAGAAGGGGATCGGTCTCAACACGACCGGCGTCACAAAGAGACGCTTTTTACCAAATATTGTCCGGAAAAAGCGTTTTTGGTTTCCTGAAGAAAACCGGTACGTGAGTCTTCGCATCAGCACAAGCGTGCTCAGAACAATCAATAAGAAAGGAATATCTGCAATCATTGCCGATCTGCGCAAGAAGGGACAAACTGTATAAGGAATTTTTTCCTTTGCACTACTTCTTGCCTCTACCCTTTCTCTTTTGCTAGAATGCGTTTCGAAGCAACCCATGTTGTACACCTTTGAAGCGCTTTTTCTTTCCCCTTTTTGTTGTTTTTCTTTTCTCCTTTTACCTTCATTACTTTTACCACTCTCTTTATCCCCCTCTACCACCTCCTGAATCCCCCCCTCTGCTGTACTCCACCCAGTACAAAACGGACCTTCGCTTACTATTTCTCCATGCAATCGAGCAAGCAGAGTCATCAATTCATTTAGTGATGTTCGGATTGACGGAACCTTCCATATTGCAGGCACTAGCGAAAAAAGCGCGCGAAGAGGAGCTGCGCTGCTCGATTTACTACGACCCCACCGCTGCGCACCGTTTGCGCAGCTACCCTCCTTACTTCTCTGTATACCCTGTCGTGAGCCAAGGCCTCATGCACCAAAAAATTTTAGTGATTGACGAAAACCTTGTGTTTCTAGGCTCAGCGAATATGACACCTACCTCCCTACAGATGCACGACAACCTCGTGCTCGGGATGCAAAGTCAGAAAATCGCGCAGTTCTTATGTGATCGTACTCCTCAAAAATCAGGTAGTTTGAAAACAAGAGTAGGAGCCCAGGAAATCGAACTCTATTTGCTTCCCGATCCGAGAGGCCTTGCGCTTCAAGCGATCAAACGACGCATTGCAGAGGCACGCCACTCGATCAAAGTAGCGATGTTCACTCTAACGCATGCAGGTCTTGTCGATGCTCTGATCGACGCGCAAAAAAGAGGTGTTAGGGTAACGATCTCAATTGACCGCAATGCGCGCTACGGCTCGAGCCACAAAGCGATCCACAAGCTAGAGAGCAGAGGAGCTACGATTGTCACCAGCAGAGGCCACCCCTTGATGCATCATAAGTTTTTGCTAGTCGATGATCGGACGCTCGTATTGGGCTCAGCGAACTGGACCAAGGCTGCTTTCTACAAAAATCGGGACTGTTTCGTTGTTTTGCCCATCATGACCCCTGCGCAAAAAACAACGATCTCCTATCTCTGGAAACAGTTGGCGCAAATCCCCTCTTCGTAACAAATATGATTTCTTACTAAGGGAAAAATGCCGTTTTTGTTAAATGGAGAATTAGGGGGAAAAAGAGGATGATGATACTACTACTTGCTTTCAAATTTTTCTTGCTTATGGATTCTCCAGGGAATATTCCCCTCTATACCTCTCTCTTGCGAGAGATCCCCCTCGATAGACAGCGTAAGATCATTTTCCGGGAGATGCTGATCGCTCTTTTCGTGATCCTCTCTTTCAACTTTCTGGGAAAACCCTTCTTGAATTTTCTGGATATTTCAGACAACACCGTTAAGGTGGCAGGAGGTATCATTCTTTTCATGATCGCCATCAAAATGATCTTCCCTCCGGAAAAACATGCACAGCATGAGGGCAAACATATCGAGCCTTTTATTGTTCCTCTGGCCATTCCCCTGATCGCGGGACCCGCAGTGCTAGCTGCGGTGATCATCTATTCAAAACAGCAACAAAACCACCTTGTGATGATGCTTAGCATCACCCTCGCATGGATCATGTCTTTGATTGTCCTTCTTTTGTCTCCTTTGTTATCGAGAAAACTAGGGCAAAAAGGGGTAACTGCTTTGGAGAGACTCATGGGTCTTGTTCTTACTCTGATTGCTGTGGAGATGTTCTTGCAAGGATTGCAACTCCCCTCAATGCCTACAGATACAGCTTGATCTGCTCAGTTGAACAGCCCACCGCCTTTGTTTGAAAATCGATCTCTTTGGAAACTTTACCTATTGAGCTCCCAGCTGTAACTTCCGGTAATTTAAACCAAAATGATCCAAATTCTCTGTTTTCAAATCTTCCATGGAGAAATTTTTCCCTATTCAAAACAAAAATAGAACACGATTTTTTTGCTGACGAATGACGGGTATACATAAAAAAATGCTTTTGATGCCATGTCACCTGTTAATGGCAATCCTCGATTCGCGGAAAAAAAAAGCCTTTGCTATCCTTGACTTGGTTATGTAGATTTTAGAAAAAGAGATGTTTCAATACCGTATCCTTATCTCTTATGATGGTGCCGGCTACTACGGATGGCAAAAGGCATGCCCCTATCCGAGCATTGAGCGCTCTTTGCAAGGAGTGCTTGAGCAAATCTTACAAGAAAAGATTTCACTACAAGCTGCGAGCCGAACCGACCGTGGGGTACACGCAAAAGGGCAGGTTGTGACTTTCAACTGCACTCGCTCTTTTGACCGAGGGAAAATCCTTTGTAGCATCAATCGCCTTCTAAGCCCAGACATTCGAGCTCTTAGCTTAGACCAGGTTCTTCCGACTTTTCATCCGAGTTTGGATGCACAAGCAAAGACGTATCTGTATCAAGTCTACGTGGGCAAGATTTTGTACCCCCATGAGCGTTTCTATTTCTGGCATTACCCGGGAAAGATTTCTGAAGATATGCAAACAGTCTTTCCCCTCTTCTTAGGAAGAAGAAACTTCAACGCTTTTTCTTCCGAACCCAAAGCGGCACGGTCTCCAGAGTGCAATCTTCATACCATCCAACTTGAAACAATAGGAGAAAGGTGGTATATTCGCTTGAAAGGTGATCGGTTCTTGTATAAAATGGTCCGAATTATTGTGGGCACACTCATGAACTTTTCGTCAGGCAAACTCTCTAAAAATGAAATCATCGCCCTTTTTTCTCAGGGGAACCGGGCAGATGCTGGGATTTCAGCTCCAGCTCACGGTCTTTTTTTAGAGAAAATCCACTACGAATGAAGAGCTGTTATGATATCCCGCAATGATCCTTGCTGGTGTGGATCTCAGAAGAAGTGGAAAAAGTGCCATTATCCAGAAAAAGCACCCCAAACCAAAACCGAGTATTTCCAGGAAAAGTACCAGATCATCCTGAAAACAGAGGAGCAAATCGCAGGAATCAAGACTGCCTGCCAGTTTGCGAAAAGTGTCTTGGAAAAGCTGATCCTCGCAGCAAAAGAGGGAGTCACAACAAACGAGTTGGAGCTCCTTTGTAGAAAGTTGCATGATCAAGGGGGAGCAATCCCTGCTCCTTTGCATTACGGATCCCCTCCTTATCCGAAAAGCGCCTGCTTTTCTTTGAATGAGGTCATTTGCCATGGCATCGCAGATGAGCGCCCTTTATGTAGTGGGGATATCTTGAATATCGACATCACCTCGATTGTCGATGAGTACTATGGAGATCTTTCGAAGATGCTTTGCATCGGTTCGGTCAGCGAAGAAAAGCGTCTCGTTGTTGACTGCGCGCGCGCTTGTCTCCACCGAGCAATCCGGATTTTGAAGCCAGGCATTTTTCTTTTCGAAATCGGTGATGTGATTGAAGAAGAAGCCGCTAAGCGCGGGTGCTCTGTAGTAGACCAGTTTGTAGGCCATGGGATAGGACTTGCTTTTCACGAGCCTCCTCAAGTATGTCACCATAAGAATCGGATGAACATTCCTTTAGAAGAGGGAATGATTTTTACCATTGAGCCGATGGTCAACGCAGGAAAGAGGGAGGCTGTTATCGATCCAGTCGATCAGTGGACCGCGCGTACAATCGACGGGAAGCCCTCAGCTCAAGAAGAGCACACCGTACTGATTACAGAAACAGGTTCAGATGTTCTCACTGCTTAGCCTCAATCAAAGCTTGGTTGAGGTACGTGATTAAGGTAAAAAGTTCGTTTTCTTGCTGGCGCATCACCTCTAGCTCCTCACCCATTGCCGCTGCCTGCGCAACTAAATTCTCCGTTTCTTTCTCCGCATGATTCTTATCCGCCATTCTTTCTGTTTGCACATGGGTGATCTGCTCTTCTGCTTCGACAAGGCGCTCTTTTGCCTGCTCGAGAGCTACACTTTTTTGCGTCATCTGCTCTTTGAGCTGAAAGTACATCGGCTCAAATTTCTTCAAAGCGCTCGCATGCAAAAGGACGATCCTGAGATCTTCCGACTTTTCTGAGAATTTCTGGCGTAACTCATCGAGCTGCTTTTGTAGCGAATAGTGCATTGCGAAACTCTCTTTAGGATGCAGAGTAGTTTTTTTTAACTGCGCCGTTTCTAAAAGATCTTCCAACCTCTTTTTCTCGTCTTCAAAACGTTTCTGCTCTTCATCAGAAGAGGCTTTCAAAGCGGCGATTGCCTGTTCTTTTTCCTCTAAGATTTTCTGTAGGGAGAAAAGATTTTCCAATTCTACTTTTCTCTCTTCCACCTGTAAATGCAATTTTTCTTGCATTTCTTCGTAGGTCTCTTGTAGAAAAATATAGCGCTTTTCTAGTTCAAGACATTCGGCTCTTTTACCGAGAAAATCTCTTTGCAAATTGGAGGAGATACTTTCCAAATCTCGGAGATGCTGCTCCCTTTTTTTCCCCTTTTCCAGGATAAGAAAAACTTGCATAAACAAGGCACGGATCTGGGAAGAACTCGCAGCAGCCATCCACAAACTCACTGAAACAGCCAAGTATACACCAATCTTTTCCACAGAAAAAGCTCCGGGAAGATAGTAGAAAAAAGGGAATAAAAAGAGATAAGCTACTAGAATGCACAACGTACTTTGTTTCGGGAAAAGAGCGGCACAAACTAAGGCTGTTGCTACGGAAAGAAGCATAGTTCCTCCAGAAGGGCCTTTCGTCAAGATCGGTGCGATACAACAAAGAAGAGTGGCTGCGAAAAAAAGGGGTAGGCAAGCATAGCGCCAGGACCGCTCCATATCTTCGAGATCATCCATAGATACCTCCGTAAATTGTATCCTAGCAATTCCTCTCAAGAGAGAACAGGAGAAAATCTCTTCCCAAAGAAAATCTTGGTATGAGGGTCACGCGAATTGCAGGCAAAAAAGCGAAGAAAAGACTAGAGCGCGCTAAATTATAGTAAGCGTGCAAAACTTGTAGCCAAGAGAAAAAGTAGAAAAAACTCCGCGAAACGGACTTTTTAAAATTGTACTTCACTCGGGAAGAGGGGTTTCTTCTTCCCGAGAAGAGTTGAATACTTCTGCAGCGCTATCCAAAAGGTATGCAGCAAGCATTTCATCTCCCTCGTAAGACATTTCAACATCCATTCTTCCGTCTTTTACAGCATCTTTGCACGTGATCAAGACATAGCATGAGTGGTTGTTTCCCAGACTTTTTCTAATTTTCTGTATGGACCAATCCTTATGCTCCGTCTCTATTAGCTGTAACTTTTCTTTCATGGACATTCCGATTAAACGTTGTTTGTAACAAAATCCTCTGCACTGCATCCGTATATTCAGTTTGTAGATCGCACACACCTCGATTAACATGCAACCTAAAACAATAACTACGAAAAATTTGCGCGGGATCATATAACAAAAAGGAGTATCTTGAATAGGGATTTCTTTCGTTTATTTTTTCATAGGAAAAATTCACTGGTATAGATCTATGTCGCAATCGGCAAAGCTACTTTCTTCCTGCCGATTGGAATCGATACCCACATTCCGCACCTCTTGTAGAGGGATTGTGGAATAGGGTTTTACTTAAGACTAGTTTCATGAAACCATACACCCATCTTAGATGGCACTAGCGCAAAAATTCCTTTCTACCGATTTTACGAGAAGGATGCGAAAAAGGACAAAGTACGCCCTCCTCAGCTCTTCTTCGCACAAATAAGATGACTGGAAAAGCAGGCGATACAAGAGACGTCAGCGCATCGAGAAAAAATGCTATTGACACACGAACTGCTTTCCAATAGAATAAAATCGGAGTTTGCTACTCTAATCTTTAATAAGGAGACGTATGGGTTTTATCAAAAGAATTGGCTTTTTTCTTGTTTTGAACTTCCTAATTGTAATTACGATTTCTATCGTTTTATCTTTACTGGGAGTCCAACCTTATTTACAAAGAGCTGGCCTGAATTACAGAAGTTTAGCCGTTTTCTGTTTTCTATGGGGAATGCTAGGTGCTGGTATCTCTTTGGCTCTTTCCAAAAAGATGGCTCTGTGGATGATGAAAATACGCTTAATCCAAAGAGGATCTTCCCACGAGTTTCTTTTGCACACTGTGGAAAGACTTGCAAAAAAGGCGCATATTCCCATGCCAGATGTGGGCATCTACCCTGGTAAAGAGGTGAACGCATTTGCTACAGGACCCACAAAGCGCCATTCTTTGATTGCTGTTTCCGAAGGGCTCCTCCATAAAATGGATCCCGATGAGATCGAGGGGGTACTAGCTCACGAACTGGCCCATATCGAAAATGGAGATATGGTTACCATGACCCTTTTGCAGGGAGTGGTCAACGCATTTGTCATGTTTTTTGCGAGAGCTCTTGCCTATGCCGTATCGGGCTTGGGAAGAGGCGACAGAAGAAGTTCCTACATGACCTACATTTTTTGCGTGTATGCCTTTGAAATTTGCTTCATGATTTTGGGATCTTTGCTCGTCTCCGGGTTTTCACGCTTCCGAGAGTATCGAGCAGATCGAGGAGGTGCGCGCCTTGCCGGAACCAACAAAATGATCCGTGCTCTGGAAACTCTGTTAGCGCAAAACTCGTCGGCACCTGCAGATATTCCTCAAGAGCAAGCTGCTTTCAACTCTTTGAAAATCTCTTCGAATAGGAAAAGTAACTGGCTGCGCCTTTTCGCTTCCCATCCCCCTCTAGAGGAGAGAATCGCACGCCTCCGCTCTTCATAGGATGCAGAAAAAAACCGTTGTTGTTGGTCTGTCGGGAGGAGTTGACTCCTCTGTAGCCGCTTACCTACTGCAGAAACAGGGATATCGAGTAATCGGCGTTTTCATGAGAAATTGGGTTGAGCAGGATGCTACAGCGGCCTGCTCAGCGGAACAGGATTATGCAGACGTTGCAAAAGTTGCTGACAAGCTCTCGATTCCTTATTACTCAATGGACTTTTCCCAAGAATACAAAGAACTGGTTTTTTCCACATTTTTGGAAGATCTCAGAAAGGGAAGAACGCCCAACCCCGATGTGCTCTGCAATCAAAAAATCAAGTTTCATGTCTTTTGGGAAAAGGCAGGACGGAGACTCGGCGCCGACTATCTGGCTACGGGGCATTACTGCCAAACCAATGAAAAAGGCGCCCTGCTCAAAGGGGCAGACAAAGAAAAAGACCAAAGCTACTTTTTGCACACGGTTTCGTCCAAGATTCTCCGGAAAACCCTCTTCCCCATTGGCCATCTTCCAAAAGCGGAGGTGCGAGAAATTGCGCGGAAGCTTGAACTGCCTGTGCACAACAAACGGGACAGTACCGGCATTTGCTTCATCGGTAAGCGAGACTTTCGTTCTTTTGTTGGTTCTTTTTTGGGTTACCAGCCAGGGAACTTTGTCGATAGCAAAGGGAACGTATTGGGGAGGCATGTTGGCGCGGCTTTTTATACCATTGGCCAACGCAAAGGCCTCGGAATTGGAGGGCCAGGAGCCCCTTGGTTTGTGGCAAGCAAAAACCTTGCAACAAACGAAGTGCTGCTCGTGCAAGGGGAAAATCATCCCGCGCTTTTTCGCACTTTTCTACAAGCAGACGAGCTATTTTGGGTCCAGAATCCTCCCCCTATCCCCTCTTCTTTGCACGCGAAAATCCGGTACCGGCAAAAAGAGGCTCCTTGCACGATTTTAGAACAACAAGGAACCATTCTCTCGATCCAATTTGCCGAACCACAAAGAGCGGTGACACCAGGACAATCGGTTGTGTTTTACGAAACAAACCGGTGTCTTGGTGGAGGAAAAATCTTGTAGATATAGTTATCGAAATTTGGTTTTTCTTTGTCTTATTGCATCTCAAAGAAAGACGCAATCAATCGCTCATTTTCTGAAGCATCAATCAAATAAGAAAGTTTACACTTCAAATTACTATCAACACGCTTCTATTTTGCCCCTCGTCTGTACAACACATGCGCTTTGCCACAAAACCATCGCAACACTTTTCTTTCCATTTCAAAAAATTGGGCCTCTTCTCCACTACCCGGAAAAATACGTCTAGGGCTACATCTGCAAAATTTGCTATAAAAGAATCGATGTCACACAGGAGTAAACTTTATGAATAAGGAATACAGGAAGAGTCCTAGACGTGAACAGGGATGGATCGTAGTCACGGGAGCTGCTGGATTCATCGGATCAGGAGTCGTGCGCTACTTGAATGATCTTGGCTATACCCAACTTCTGCTGGTAGACACGCTAGAAAAAACGGATAAATGGAAGAACCTAGTCGGGAAGTCTTTCATGGATCTAGTCACAAAAGAGGCACTTTTTCCCATACTAGAAGAAGAGCACCGCAATATCCGCGGTATTGTCCATTTGGGAGCTTGCTCTTCAACCACAGAAACAGATGGGGACTACCTTTTAGAGAACAATTACCGCTATTCTGTCGACCTTGCAAAGGCTGCTATCCGCTGGAATATCCGCTTTGTATATGCCTCTTCTGCAGCAACGTACGGAGGAAGGGAAAAAAATTTTGATGATGACGAAACTGCCCTTTTAGAATTAGCGCCTCTCAATCTGTATGGTTTTTCTAAGCAGTTGTTCGATCTATGGCTAGAAAGGGAGAACTTACTCGATCGTGTTGTGGGATTGAAATATTTCAATGTCTTTGGGCCCAACGAGTACCACAAAGGGGCCATGGCCTCTATGGTTCTAAAAATGACAAAGAAAGCAGCTCAAGGGCAACCTATTTTGCTTTTCAAATCGAATGACCCTCAGTATCAGAATGGAGAACAGAAGCGAGATTTTATCTATGTAAAAGATGCCGTTCGCTGCACCGTCGATTTCCTGCTGGAACCCTCTTTACAAGATGTAGGAGGGATCTTCAACATAGGATCTGGTAAAGCTACGAGCTGGAATCAGCTTGCTCATGCCCTGTTCTACGCCCTCGACAAGCCAGCGAAAATCGAGTACATCGATATGCCAAAAGAGCTGGAAGGGCAGTACCAGAATTTTACACAGGCAAATATGGGAAAACACCAGAAACTGCCTCATAGAGAGCCTCTACAAATGACCTCCATTGAAGAGAGTGTGCGTGAATATGTCCAACAATATATTCTTCCAGGTACTTATTGGTAATGCTGACCGGAACTTTTAGCAAGCTGCGCAAATTTTTCGCTCTAGTAATCGGAGATTTTATGCTCGATACCTATACGAGTGGGTCAATCGATAGAATCTCTCCCGAAGCTCCCGTGTCGGTCTTGCACGTAACAAAAAAAGAGTTCCGTTCGGGAGGAGCTGGCAATGTCGCTCTCGGGTTGAAAGCGCTAGGCGCTGACGTAGCTGTGATTGGCAGGGTTGGAAAAGATCGCGCAGGCAAACTGGTAAAAAATACCCTCGAAGGGGAAAAAATCCTCACACAGCATCTCCTCACATACAGCTCTTACTTGACGCCTATCAAAGACCGTCTCATTGCAGGAAGACAGCAAATTCTGCGCGTCGACGAAGAGAAGATTCTTCCCCTCCCCGAACCTGCCGAATCGAGGGTCATGAGCGCTTTGGAAGAGATGCTCTGCAGCGCAACAATCGTTGTGATTTCCGATTACAACAAGGGATTTTTGACTCCCTCCTTGCTACAAAAAATCATCAAAAAAGCACAGCAGCGCTCTATCCCTGTTCTTTGCGATCCGAAAGGCGCCGACTTTAGCAAGTACTCAGGTTCACTCCTCATCAAACCCAATGTGAAAGAGGCACTCATGGCCTCAGGTCTGGAGGAGCACGAGGGTTTGGACCGGATTGCGCAACAGCTGCTCTGTACTGCAGAGATTCCGTATCTTCTGATCACCCGCTCGGGGGAAGGGATGTCTCTTTTCGAAAAAAATCTGCCAGGCCGCCATTTTCCCGTAAAGTCTCGCGAAGTGATGGACGTAACAGGCGCAGGAGATACCGTCTTAGCTACCCTAGCTTCAGGAATCGCAAGTGGTCTCGGTATGCCTCAAGCAATCGACCTTGCCAATGCTGCAGCAGGACTTGCAATCGAACGTTTGGGCTGCGCTGCAATCACTCTAAGCGCTCTTGCCCGAAGACTCTTAGAGATGGATACAGAGAACAAAATTTTCGATGAGACCCACCTCTACGCGCTGAAAAAAGCGTTGGAACATCAAGAATTTTCTCTTCTTGTAATCGACACGACCGTGGGAATTACTCCAGAACTTTTCCGCACAATCCGCAAGATGACAGAGAAAAATCGGGAGCTTTTGCTCTATATTCGAGATCCTAATCCGAATGAAGACTTGATTCATATCCTCTCTTCTCTAAGTGAAGTGAGTTTTGTCATCCTCAAAAAGGAGAGTCTAGACAATTTGTGTCAAGCAATCCACCCTGACGAGGTCCACTTTCTGGAAAAAAGGGAAGAAGCCTGCTTCCCTCCTCTTTTTTCCTCTTCTTAAGAGATAATGCGCTAGCATATACCCATTTTTACTGAAGAGTTGCGTAAGGAAATGCTTGCGTAAGCAAAAAAGAGGCAGGCGATAGAGCCACGCATAGGGCACTCATGGGAAGTTGGGTAGCAATGACCTCAAAGGTACGATGGGAGTTTTCATGAACGCGACTCTATGCGGCATCGGTCATAACTTCAGACTCATTTTGCATAAAATAGACGCGCTTCCAACAGTTTCAAAAGAAAATTTTTCTTACAAAGAGGAAAACCTCCCGAGAGTTGTATCCAAAAACAGTGAAAAAATACATGAAAAATATTTGAAAAACATCCGTTTTTCTTGGAAAAAATTCTTTCTTTTCATTAATATATTTACATGTCTTTTTGTTTAATTCTCTCTACAGAACTTTCTAACCCTGCGAAATCTCTTTCTCTACATGCTTCTTCGAAAGATGAACTCTTGCAATTGATACCATCCTTGGGCGTACGCAAAGATGATTATTTGGGAGGAAAGACCCTTTCCCCGCTGCGAAAGCTTCTCTGTTCACCCGACTGGTTCACCTCTCTTGTTCCCCTTTTCCCTTGCATTTCTCTATCTGTTGCCTACAAGCTACAGGATCGATGTGCGCTGATGCGGTACCCCCTATTTTTCCTATCTGCCGCTACCGACTTCTGCCTACTCCCCCTTTTTGTCAAGGAGAGAATGAGCCTTTACATTCTCCGCACTTTGTATGTTTTTTACACTTATTTCGATTGGTATACCTTTTCTTTCGTACCAAGGCGGCTTTACTACGATTTGACAGGCCGACTACCCGACAACGCAGAAAAAAATCATTTGGAAATCGTGCACAGGTTGCTGAGTAGCCGTTATCCTATTTCGATTTACTTCGTAGAATTAGACGTTACAGAGAATGGTACTTACCATGCCTACTCACACACTTTCCTTGATACAGAAAACAAGCCTAAAACACTATCAGAGGAGGAGACAAAGGCGGACTCCTTGAAGGCATTAGTGCAAAAGCATATAAGCAAAGCGGGCGAAATGGGAGAGAAATTTGTGTCTATCGAGCTGCGTCCTATGATCTAAAACGCTACTCTAGCTGACTAAAGCTCTTTTAGATCGTTTTTTATAGAAAAAAGCATTGAAAAAAACAAAAGACGTTGTATGAAGTTCATTCTACTGAATAAATAGTACGGCAATTGTGATCTATCCTATCAATTCTCGTTCAGGAGATGTAATGCGGCTTGGCAAGCTCGACTACTGTAGAGAAAATATCCATTTCTAAAGCATTCATCGCACTGATTCTTTGTACCAACCATTCTCTTCTCTTCGGATGCCTTGAATCGGCTTCATAACAACACCACTTGGAGACTTGCCCTCTCCAAGGCAAAAATAGGCGGATCCCGAGCCACTCATCGACACGGTGGAAAATCCCCCTTGGATGAGAGCCTTTTTGTAGCAAGAGAGCTTGGACTGTAGGCCTTCTGCTGCTTTTTCTAAATCATTGAAATAAAGGGGGTGCGAGAAAAACTCCTCCAAAGGAAAGAGCGATGTACTGTAATCAGCAGCAGAGAGCTGTCTGTAAACAGCAGGGGTAGAGGAGAGGATCCCTGAAAGTGCCAAAGTAGACCTGAAAGAAAAGAGACGCTCTAGACTGGTGACATTCTCCCCCTTCCCTCGGCAGTAGGCAAGTCCCGTTGAGAAAAAGCAGGGCACATCTGCACCGATCCTGCCTCCAATTTGGGCAAGTTCTTGCATAGAAAGGGGAGATCCCATCCACTCGTTGAGCGCCCAAAGAGTGGTTGCCGCATTGCTACTCGCTCCCCCAAGGCCCGATCCTAGAGGAATCTTTTTGTCGAGGTGAACGTGGAAGTGGGGTAAATGGGGTATCCGCTTTCTCAAATAAGTTAGTGCCTGCAGCACCAGGTTAGAGCGGTCTAAAGGAAGAGTAGGGTCACTGCTGGTGAGTCGATCTGCAAAACAGGGGGTGAATTCAAGAAAATCGCCTAGATCAATCACTTGATAGACCGAGGCGATTTCGTGGTAACCGTCGCTTCTTTTCCCCAGCACTTGAAAAAAAAGATTCACCTTTGCGGGGGAAAAAATGCGTAGCTTAGACACTCGGTTCCTCTTGCGGAGATTCGCTTGCAAGAGCGGCCTTCTCTTCTGCTTGCCTGGCAAGAGCTAGCTTCACCTCTTCATCTTCGGGATCCAAAATCACCTTCACAGATGTGATTACCTCCTCTTTCAAGGCGAGAGGGATACGGTGCGTTCCTAAAGTTTTGATCGGTTTTGTAATTCGCACTGCCTGTTTTTCAAGCACAATACCTTGTTGCTCCAAAAGAGAAAGAATCTCCAAGACCGTAAGAGAACCGTACATTTTACCATGCGGATCGGTTTTTACCTTGGTCTGCAAGGTGATCGATACGAGCTGCTCTTTGATTTTTTCCGATTCTTGCCGATCGACACGCGCTTTTTCCTCCCGCTCTTTTTGCAAACGATCTTGCATACGGAGGGTTTGTGGCCCTGCTCGCAAGGCCATTTGCTGAGGAAGCAAGAAATTGCGGAAATAGCCAGGCTTGGCCTGCACAACTTCCCCTTTTCTTCCAAGTCCATGTACATCTTCTAAAAGTAGTAATGTCTGCTTTTTTTTCATGGTCTAGTCCTCCGCAACAAAGGGCAGTAGCGCAACGTGCCGCGCTTTTTTGATCGCCGCTTTTAAGAGTTTTTGGTAGCGGTGTGATACTCCCGTGATCCTTCTAGGAAGAATCTTACCTCGCTCGGTCACGAAGTGACTGAGCATCTCAGTATCTTTGTAGTCAATATGCTTGCATCCAGAGACGGTAAATGGGCACTGTTTTTTTCTTCTCGAAAAGATCGAGCTATTTTTTCCTTTTTTCATCTTCCACTCCTCACACTTGTTTCAAGGGTTTGAATTCTAGTGGTTTTTCGGGTACCTGTTCGATTTGCAAGGTCATGAATCGAATCAAGTCCTCGTGCAGATGGTACTCTTTCCAAAGATCGGAAATGACAGCACAAGGGGCCTCGAAATAGACAAGATAATAGTACCCCTCTTTTTTTCCTTTGATTGTGTAGGCGAGTCTTTTTCTGCCCATCTCATGAACTTTTCGGATTTCTCCCGACTTCTCTGTGATCCCATCGAGAATTTTCTCTAGGGCCTTTTTCCGAGACTCCTCAGAGAGAGTTGTACTGATGACGTACATTCCCTCATAGAGGTTTTTCTTCATTTTTTTCATCCATGTTCTCCTTCTGTTTTGGATGAACGTTGACTACATTCATGGCATTTGCGCCCTCTTGAAGCCAAAGTTCTATGGCTTGAGAAGCCTCGGAAGCAATCTGAGGAAGCATTTCTGCCTCTTTTTGGGTAAATCTTCCAAGGACATGCTCTACCATATCGGAATCCTCTTGGGGAGTTCCCACACCCACTCGCAAACGAGCGTAGTGCCTCGTGCCTAGCACCTTTTCGATGTTTCCTAGACCATTGTGCCCCCCTGAAGAGCCGCTTTCGCGAAGGCGAAGGCGACCAAAGGGAAGAGCTGTGTCGTCAGCAACGACTAAAAAATGCGCAAGAGCAATTTTGTAGAAACGCAAAAACTGGTAGACAACCCCACCTGAGAGATTCATGTAGGATTGCGGTTTTACAAAAAAGACTCCGCTAAACTGCGTCCAAAATGCCCCTCTACCCTTCTTCCAAGCAAGACCTTGCTGGGCTAGGTAGTGATCCAGAACATAAAATCCGAGATTGTGGCGCGTTTTGGCATATCGCTTGCCTGGGTTGCCCAATCCAGCAACAAGATAACGACTTTTAGGATCGCTGCTTGGCAATGGTCACAGCCACTTCATTCAGATTCAGTAAGGGACGCACCTCAGGAGGAAGTGCGATATCACGCAGTCTTTTTGCATCTCCTACTTGCATCTCACGTACATCAACCTCTAAAAACGAGGGAATGTTTTCCATAGTACACTGAACGGGAAAAGAGCGGATCAAACGTCGTAAACTCCCCCCTAGCTTGATCCCCACGCAATCGATTACCCCGTTACAGACGATAGGTATCTTCACGTTTACAGGCTTATCTTTGGGAATCATAAAATCGAGGTGCAAGACTTCATAAGTGGTTTTGTTGTACTCAATTCCCTTTACCAAGGCTTTGTATTCAGAACCGTCGTACTCGATAGTAAAAATTGTATTCGAGAGGTGGTTTTCAGGAATCTGGCGCAAAAGAGCGGAAAACGCAGCTCCCTGCACGAATACCGGCTGATTCTTGATGGCTCCATAGATTACCGCCGGAATATTCTTTTCAGCACGAATTTTCGTCAGTGCGCTCTTCTTGCGATCCAAACGGGGAAATAGGGATAGTTTCATTTCTGGTTGTTGCATATGTCCTCTACATTCTACTCAAAATACGGTACAAAAACACCGATCGCTTTCCCGTTCCAAGCGAAGAATTCCGGGCAATTGCTGGGAAAGCTTTTTTACAATGCTTTTCGGTGACGTATCTTCTTTCTCTACCTATCAGCTCTCAAAGACCCTGCCAAAAAAAAGCATTCTCTAAAAATATACCTTTTTAACATTCTTCTCAAACTAGCCGAAAGAACTCATCTAATATAAGGCATGCGGAGGAAAGTGACCAGCCTTTTTCGAAAGTTATTGAAGCAGCGCATCTCAGAATCGCAAAGAGCAAAAGAGGCTGCTATCTAAATCTTATCGGCGAAAAATTGGGGTGGAAGGATTCGAACCTCCGCATGGCGGTACCAAAAACCGCTGCCTTACCACTTGGCGACACCCCAGTAAACCTTTTTTCAAAAGAGGAGTTAAGGAAATTCCCCAATTGAAATACACATCATACGCCGCACAACGAATTAATTGCAATCTCTCCTAGATGGGAAAATAGGAGGGAAAAAGAGCTTTTTTACCTTGCATCTGCGATTTAGGCAGCTCTTGATAAAGGGCAAATAAACACCTCTTTTTTATCCAAAAATTTTCTTGACTTCTAGAGGAATTTGTAAGAAACGGTAGAGATAAGGTAGTTATGCATATAGTACACGTTGCCGCAGAGATGGCCCCAATCGCAAAGGCAGGGGGTCTCGGAGATGCCGTAACAGGTCTCACAAAAGAGCTGCAAAAGCATCACCAAGTCTCTGTAATTCTCCCCAAATATTCCCTAATCTCCTTGAGCCCCACTCAGCTGACTTTGGATATGGAATTTTCCTGCGAAAAGAAGCGCCTCTCCTACAATGTGCGCGTTTTTCGTGCTGAGGTAGAAGGAGTCTTTGTTTATCTCGTTGAGACAAGCCCTTTGATTGACCACTTTTACGAAAAGAAAATTTATCTAGGCACACAAAGAGATAGTGAACGGTTCATCTACTTTTGCAAAACTGTTGCGGAATATTTGATCCGAAAAAACCAAGTGATCGATGTCTTGCACCTACACGACTGGCACACATCGCTCTTGGTTCCCCTCGTAAAAGAGGTCTACCTCTCTTTGAAGGTACTCGTGCGCTCTGTTGTACTTACTGTACACAACCTCGCTTACATCGGGAGATGCTTTTTGCGGGAACTCGAAGAGATCCACTACCCGCTCAACCATATCGAATCGTTCGCCTGCCGGGGAATATTTTTCAAAAAATATTCCTTGCTGCGGGCAGGACTCTTTGCAGACGCGATTGTTGCTGTCTCTCCCGGCTATCGAGAGGAAATGCTCACCAAACGGTACGCTTGCGGTTTTTTGCGGCTTTTGGAAAAAAGACGCGACAAGGTGCATGGGATTTTGAACGGGATCGATAAGGATCTGTGGGATCCACAAAAAGACCCACATGTCCCCTTCCCTTTTTCTCCAAAGCAATCTTTAGCAGAAGTGTTTCGAGCCAAAAACAAGGACAAAGAAGCTCTACAAAAAAAACTCGGCCTACCACTCAGCCATGAACCTCTTGTAATCTGTGTTGCAAGACTCGTCCCACAAAAAAGCCCCAAACTGATGAAAGAGGGTCTTTTGCTTGCAAAAGAAGCCTCTTGCCAGGGAATCTTGCTCGGGACATCTCCTCTCAAAAAAGAGCAGGCCGTATTCGAAAAATTGGCAGATACCTACAAAGGCGACTCCCATCTGCGCTTTCTTCCCACATTCGATGAGCCGTTGAGTCGTTTACTCTATGCAGCAGCCGATTTTTTCTTGATGCCCTCTTCTTTTGAACCCTGTGGACTCTCTCAGATGATCGCGATGCGGTATGGCACCGTTCCCATTGTCCATCATGTAGGAGGGTTGAAAGATACCGTATTCGATCCAAGGTATGAGAACGCTTCTCATAAAGTGAATGGATTTTCCCTACATAAGCTCTCCACTACAGAACTCAAAAAGACTCTTTCTTTTGCGATTGCCTCGTGGAGAAAAGATCGCTGCGCTCTTCTTGTCAGCAACGGCATTCAACACGACTATAGCTGGAAGGTGCCTGCCGAAAAGTACGTGCAGATCTATCAAAAGGTGCTCTCCTCAAAAAAGTAGTTCGGAAAAAGATCAGTTTCCTGCGACAACTGCCTGACGGATCAAGGCGCGGTTGATATAAAGGTACTCAAAAGCTGAGAAAACAGAGCAAAAAGCGGTAGCCAGCATAGCGTAAAAACTACCCGACTGCAGATGGATCAAACTCACCCAGTCAGCTTGATAGAGAATCATCAAGGTGAGAATGAAAAAAGAGGAGACGCTTTGGAAAAACGTTTTGATCTTGCCTGAATTTCTCGCAGCCAAAACCAATCCTTTGATCGCGCATACGGTACGCAAAGCGCTCATCAAAAACTCCCGATAGAGGAAAACCAATACGAGGAGAAGGGGAATCTGGACGATGCCTTGCGTGAATGTGAAAAAAATTGTCATCGACATGATGCTATCGGCCATCGGATCGAAAATCTTTCCAAAGCTCGTTACCTGGTTTTTCCGGCGTGCGATGAATCCGTCAAATAGGTCGGTAAAAGCACAGACCGCAAGCATGGTAATGAGGATGTAGGGAACGAGTATACCCGGAATACCCCAAGAGGTGTGGTAGAGGTAAACACAGGGGAAAAGAGGCGTGAGAAGCACACGCAAAAAGGTGAAGTAGTGTGCTACGCTCATGCGCACCCCGCGGCAGATACTTTGAGAGGAGTAACGGAAGATTTTTCAGAGGCGCCGGAGGCTGGGTGCAAGGCAAGCTGACCACAGGCAGCGGCAATTTCTGTTCCCTTCGTATACCTTCTCGTAAAGCGAATCCCCAGTTTTTGCAAAGTCCTTTCAAAAGCGAGTATCGCTTTTTGCGAGGGACGCTTCAAACGGAGGCCGGGGACAGGGTTGTAGGGGATGAGATTGACAGTAGACTGGGTCAGTCTCTTTTCCTGAAGAAGCTTCGCTAGCATCGCAGCATGTTCAGGGGCTGCATTCAATCCCTCGATCAAGATGTACTCATATGTGATATCCCGTTTGGTTGTCTTCGCATAGTAGTCCATGGCGGCCAGGATCTCATCTAAATCGTACTTACGAGCATAGGGGATGATTTTTTTACGAATCTCTTGACTCGGAGCATGCAAAGACAAAACGAGAGGCACGCGAGATCCCGAATCAGCCAGCGCATAGATCTGGTCGACGATGCCCACGGTGGACACTGTGATCTTTCGTTGGGAAATCCCAAAAACTTTCGGGGATTGCAGCTGTTTTAGAGCGAATTGCAAAGCGGAAAAATTTTCCAAAGGCTCTCCCATACCCATGAAGACGATATGGCTGAGACGCTCCCCTTTTTGATGCAAGAGCTCTTCAGTCAAGAGAACCTGCTCCAGAATTTCTCCTCGGCTTAAGTTGCGCACCCCACCCTGCTTACCAGAAGCGCAAAAAGCGCAGCGAGCGGGACAACCTACTTGGGAGGAGACGCAAAGAGTCTTTCTTCCAGGTGAGAAAAGGAGCACTGACTCGACAAAATACCCATCCGGCAGGCGCCACAAACATTTGGTCGCCTCCTCGGTAGTCAAAGAACGCTCCAGCGAGATCCTAGGCAGGGAAAATGTAGCAGCTAAGGCAGTTCTATACTCTTTTTTTACATTGCTCATCAAAGCAAAGTCGAAAACTTTTTTCTGATAGACCCAATCGAAGAGTTGATCTGCTACGTAAGACCCCCATCCCTGCTCTTGGCACCAACGAGAAAGCACCTCATGATCTAGTCCGCAAAATTCCATACAATCCCGTGTCTCTGCAATAGATTACCATCTTTACGATTCTTTTTGTCAAAAAAAACCCCAGGATGCTACACAAAGAAAAAGTATCATCTAGTAGGTCATCTATGCTTGAAAAGTCTTCTTTCCTTATTCAGATCTATCAAAAGTTTGTGCGCTTGCTCTCCTCGTTTCAAAGTATATTTTTACTCATCATCCGAATCATATGGGGATACCAATTTTTTCTCAGCGGATGGAACAAAGTGGGAGACATACCAGGTTTTGCCCGCTTTTTGGAGAGCCTTGACATTTGGGCACCGGTTTTCCATGCCTACTTTGTGAGCTACGCGGAGATGATCCTTGGCCTTTTCTTGCTCTTTGGACTCTTCAGCAGGCCGTCTGCTTTAGTTCTTACCATCATCATGTTCACCGCTTATTCAACCGCACATACTGACTCTTTCACCCTCTCCCTTTTTAAAGACCCTTCAATTTTTGCCAAAGAGACCCCTTTTGCCTATCTTTTTACCTCTTTGATCGTTCTTCTGTTTGGTCCAGGGCTTTTCTCTATTGATGGCTGGGCACGCCGACTCATACACTACAAAGAGAAATACCCTTACTAACCTGAGTTTCGGATTTTCAATCCTCAAGAATTGGCTGCCTTCGGGCAAGAAGAGATTGCGTGATGGTTTTTTGTGGATGCATGTGGCGTATCTGTTTTCGGCACCTCTACACAAAGATAAGTTGCATCTACCATTTTTTGACTTCTTCTGGTTTGACCCTGTATTTGTGAAAGGACCGTTTTACCTCAGACAGAGGTCTTTTGAGGGGGAATTTTTCCTATCCCATTCTTTTTAATTCATCAAACCCTTAACTCAGGTTACTAGGCAGTCAGGTCGGTAGACAATTGGTGATGGAGGCTCTTGCACGATCCCATTCTTTCAATAAAGGGAGAACACCTTCCTAAGTTTTCTGCAAAAGGCACTCCACCCGAAGCGCGCAAGATGCAAACAGTGAGAAAAAGCGCGCTGCGCTCCCAATCTCTCTTTGATGATGGCGATCTTTTCTATCGTCTTTTCCAAGGCCTGGTCACTCAAAAAGAGTTCTTCATCCCAATCGATGTACACTCTCCTGGAGAGGTACATCTTGAGGTCGGCTCTTCCAAGTAGCTCTACTAAACAAGCAAGAGCAAGATGGTGTCGTACATCCCGGAAAAATGTTGTATCGGGAAACAAACTACCTCTCGCAAAAATTACTCCATGTAAAGGGGGATCAATGATCCCTTTTTTCCAAGAGGCGAGCAACGACTCGCCAGAAACCACCTCAGGAAGCCCCTGATCTCTTACGAATGCTGCAGAGATGAAAAGATCGAAAGAGCCCTTTTGCAAAATATATAGGATCTCTTCCATGGCACCAGGCCACAGGTAACGATTGCCCAGAGAAAAAATTTGCATATACTCCCCTTTTGCCCGTGCAAAAGCATCTCGCATCATGGCCGCTACAGATTCCCCTTGCCCATAACATTGCGTTACGAAAAGATCGGGTCGCTCTGCAAACAGGGAACGCTCTTGCTGCGAGAGCTTCGCGCCAACAAAGATGATCTCAAAGCTTTGACAGCTCTGCTCCAAAAGGCTTTTGCATGTGGGAACAAAAAGTCTCCGGGATTCATGGAGAAAAACGATACAGGAGAGTCGGATGATTTGATCTTCCATATCCTCATCGTAGGACAGCTCTCTTTTTTCCGCGCCTTTTTTCAACAATTTCTAACAATGTGATCCCTGGCAAAGTATCTGGAGAAGACGGAGTAGGCGTTCCTGGTTTCGACAAAACTGAGTTAGGGGAGTAGAGCCAAATGGATCAGAAAAGTAGGATCGCCGATTAAAGAAGCTGATTCCTTAAGACAGATACGAGCGCAAGGAATTTCCTAACTCTATGAATCTCAGACAGAACCACAGGCTATCTCCCGCAAAAAATCCTAAAAATTGCCCGCTACCATCCCTAGAGCAGGCACGTGCAAAGCACCAAAAGTATGCTTAGCAAATGCCCACCATTTTATGCACTTCTTCCTAAGTATTTTTGTTGAATTGCCAAAAACGCTCGCTTATGACCTGTATATTCTGCGGTCTCTTTGTATTCTGAAATCGCAACGGACAAATCCGAGTTGGGATCGTTATTCAAAGCTTCCCCCGCCTTCCGTAGAAAAAGAATAGCCCTCCCCAAGTTGGGATGTGCTGCAATTAGAGTATCCGCTTCACTCTTGGATTGCACCGGGTGTAGAATAGAAAATGCATAGGCAGTGAAAATCTTTTGCATTAATGGAGGTCTTTTACCATATTCGGTATGCTCGATACAATCCCATAACGGAAGGAAAAGCCAGACTTGATTTTGTCGTAAGACATTCTGTACTTTATCCTTTTCATTCTGTGAAGGCCTTAAACTCAAAAAATAACTGCAAAAGTAACTATTATAAATAATAGAATTAAACAATAAAATATTTCCAAAAATAGTATTTGTATAAAGTGCCTTATTTGTTCTTTCAAAAAATTTAGGGGACCAGTTTTTTGCACCACAATATATGCAGAGAAAAATAATGGACACTTCGGGGTTGTTGAAAAAATCTCTAGGAAAACCTTGATAAAAAGCCCATAAACAAGCGAGG
>JBCDEZ010000020.1:0-25299 GCA_039179045.1 Chlamydiota bacterium
CATAGGAGAGCGAAGGGATCTTGGCCTAGATGAGGTGGGCATAAGTCTTTGGGGGAAACGGACTAGATCCTTGCGAAGAGCTCTTGTAGAAAAAGCATGCTCCAGGATGATAAGGACTCTATGGTCCCGTGTTCTACTCAAGAAAACCAAGCGCTCAAAGAGTAGAAGGTTACTGAAAATCCCTGATGAATCAAATGATGAGAGCCGAGAGCTAGAAAATCTTCAAGGATAGTCCTGGTTGGTCTGAAAATCTGATTTTTTCAACAACGCCCTATTTATGCGTACCCTTCATTTTTTTGGACGCACCGATACCTATTTTTCAACAAAACAAATTCTAGTCTCCTAGAAAACTAGAATGTAGAGATATAAAAAATAGTAGGGATTTTTCTTTTATATTTTTCTATTTTTTACGTAACTACGAAAAACATCTTGAAAAAAAAGCCCCCAGAATATAAAATTATAATTTTCTATTTTTCTAGGATAGTTACTATGAATCCAGTGTTGCCTTATGAAAAAACTGTTCAAATTCAAGGAGAATTGTGTAGGGATTTTCTTCCCTGCACACGCCGATTGCGGGCAATACCTGGCATACCTCGCATTACGTATTGTGCAGGCACACAAAATCAACCCTCTTCTCTGACTGTAGTAGGTGCTTTTCACACCGCCACCCTATACGTAAGAGGGGAGAACCCTCCTGGAAAAGCTATTTCACCAGCCGATGTGTACAAAATGCAAGGTGACCTAGCTAATAAAGCTATAAAGTCTATCTGCCACATCGAGGATGCTGATGAATCCCGTTTCAAAAAACTATTGACGGAAAAGATCTTGCCGAAGATGCAAGAGAGCTTTTTTCTTACTTTATGTTTCACGAAAAAGCCTCCGGAATCAGACTATCCCTTAGGTTTTATCCGAGTTCGCGCAAAAGGTAAGGAGCCCTTCATAAAAGAATTCTTGCAAAACCCCCCTTTACCAGATGGGGCCTCAAAAGCGGAGGGAACTCAGTGGATAAGAACCCTGCGTGAGATAACGTTAGATGGTGTGGAAATGCCAGAGAATTTCTTGAAATGTATGGCAGAACATGAAGTTTTCGAGAAGATCTGTATCAAAAACACGGATATAACATCGGTTCCCCCCTCTTTTTTCCAACAGAAACATCTAGAGTATCTCAATTTGGGGTGCAACGGATTGAACACCCTGCCTAAGGGGACTTACGACTTGCCTTCTGTGCGTACGATCGATTTTTCGGGAAATAAACTCACAGGTGCTGCTTTCGAGGGGGTCAGTTGGTCTGTAGACGCCCTGGAACATTTGAATCTTTCAGAGAATCATATTGAAAAGCTTTTTATTCCCATCTCACATAATAAAGGACGGTCTCCTGTATTGAAGACCCTGAACGTGGCAGGTAATCGTTTGTCTGGCTTGCCTAGTGCTTTTAATGGTGTTCTTGACGGGCTAGAGGAGCTGAATATATCCTGGAACAGGTTCGGTAAGATTGTTCCTGGAATCGTCAATTTTGAGAGTGTGAAAATTTTCCTCGCTGATGGTAATGAACTCAACGAACTTCCTGGAGAATTCATGCATTGGGGGATCGAGGAGTGTTCATTGAGTCACAACAAGTTCACAAAAATCCCGGATTGCTTGCTACAAGCACCCCGTCTAGAAAGGCTCAACCTAAGCCATAACGGCATGACTGTGCGAGGACCTGAACCAAAGTTGAAGGGGAACGACAAATGCTGGGGCCTTAGAATCAGCGAGGGCAATACCGTTTTGCCTCCACGTTTTTTCTTAGCGCAACTTCTCATCGACCTCTATTCTTACACCCTCGCGCCGATTTTCCAAGCAATCGGATCTCTATTCACCTATTGCTGTGAGATGGTCTACTAACCGGAAAAAAGCCCTCTTTTGAGTATCTGATTCATAGCAAGCCTCCCTTAGCAGAGTTATTTTTTCTCCGCCTTTTTTCTGTACCAAACTTTTGGATGGAGTTGTATGCTCTTGGCAAAAGGGGTAGGTTGTGTGGAAACAGGAACGCTTATGGGCAAAAGTACATCCCCCTCAATATGGAGGCGAGCAGCAATCCAAGCAAAGCGGTGGCTCCCTTTACTGTGTATTGCTTCAATCGCTCTAGTCGCTTATCGCTACCATCTGCCCGACTACCTCTCTTTACAAACAATCCGGGAGCAAAGAGACTCTCTTCTCCGTTTTGTTGACAATTACCCTGTAGGCGCACCTTGCCTGTACACACTCGCCTATGCGCTCCTGGCAGCAGCCTCTCTTCCTGGAGGCGCTCTGCTCACGATATTGGGCGGCTTCCTTTTTGCCCAACCGATGGGCACCATCTATGTGGTAATCGGCGCCTCTTTGGGCGCATCGTGCCTTTTCCTCTCAGTGCGGCATGCGTTTTTCGCGCCTCTAAAAAAAAGGATGAGCCCTCGTCTTTGCAAGCTGGCAGAGGGATACAAAAAGCATCCCGTCTCTTACCTGCTATTTCTGCGCTTGGTGCCCCTCTTCCCATTTTGGCTAGTCAACATCGCTCCGGCTCTTCTCGGAGTGGCTTTTGTGCCCTTTTTTTGGACAACAGTTGTAGGCATCATCCCCGGATCTTTCGTCTACGTGCAAGCGGGCGTGGGACTGGGCAAGATATTCGATACAGGCGCGAAGTGGCAGGATCTGTTCAACCCAGAAATACGTCTGTTTTTGTTCTTTTTGGGGCTGGCATCACTGGCACCTATTGTCTTTCGGAGGGCATATCCATCATGATGGATCAGTATCTACGCAATCCTTTACAAAAAATTCTTGTCGATCCTCTTTTGCGGTCGGTGTGTTTCCGCCGTTTCTCCTCGCAGACGATCACGCTCTCGATTACAGCGCTAGGCGCTCTTTGCGGAATCTTTGCGGGAGCAGCTCTCATCGGAGGCTACCTCTGGACGAGTGTCTCTTTTCTTCTACTTTCAGGCTATTTCGATATACTCGACGGCTCGCATGCAAGAGTGCACAAAACCTCATCTGCAAAAGGAGCTGTCCTCGATATCTTTTGCGATCGTCTTGTCGAGTGCACAACCATTTTTTCCCTATACTGGATCGATCCTGTAGGGCGCTCTTTGGTCTGTTTGTGCATGCTCAGCGCTTGCTTTCTTTGTGTCACTTCATTTCTTGTTGTAGGAATCTTTACGGAAAACACCTCTACCAAAAGCTTTCACTATAGCCCAGGTATTATGGAAAGGGCTGAGGCCTTTGGATTTTTCCTCGTCATGATGCTTTTCCCAGGAATAGCGATTCCGTTGGGATGGGCTTTTACCTTGCTTGTACTGCTTACCTCATGCATCCGCCTGCGGGAGTTTTTCCTTCAAAGCGCCATATTGTGATAGATGCGGTGGATGTCTTCGTCAGCATCTAAAAAATCGATCAAAGCCTCATTCGCTTCTTGCTCTTCTTTGCCACATTTCACTGTCGTTTTGGGAAGAAATTCGAGACTAGGCTCGCTAGAGATCCCTTCCTCATCTAGAGCCTCTTTGAGGGAATAGAGACTCTCTGCAGGCACGAGGAGCAGGTATCCTTCTTCCTCTACCAGGAAATCTTCTGCTCCTAGATCCGTAGCGAGGAGAAAAAGAGCGTCTTCTTCCACAGAGTCTTTCGGCACATAGAGCGTTCCTTTTTGCTGGAAATTGTAGGAAACAGACCCTGGAGATGCGATCGCACCTCCCCGCTTTTGTGTAGCGATTCGCATAGAAGAAGCAGTGCGGTTTTTGTTATCGGTAAGGGCAAGCGCCAAGATCCCCACCCCACCGTGGCCGTACAGCTCGTAGGTCACCTCCACGTATTGCCCCGTTTTGGGGTCTGTCGCTTTTTTCAGGTTTCTTTCGATGGTTTCTTTCGATAGACCTGCCTTTTTCGCCTTTTCGAGAAGGGCACGAAGGCGTGGGTTCGTTTTCGGGTCACTCCCTTGCGCTTTGACTGCGCTGATCAGCTCTTTTGTCAGCTGAGAAAAAAGCTTCCCCTTTTTCTGGTCCGCTCTTTCTTTTTTGTGTTTGATATTCGCCCATTTGCTGTGTCCTGCCATATAAGCATCTTCTCCTGACGGTATGTTTGAAAAAACTGCTGCCCAAACTGTTTCGCTTGCGAAAAATAAGGAAACTTCTGCTCTTGCTCTTTGAATGCCTTTGTATGCACCAAGATTCTTCCCCCGGAGCTAAGATGTGGAGGAAATAGCGCATGGAGCGCTTCGTGATAAATGATGTACTCTAGAAAATAGAGGGGCACCTTGGGACTGTCGAGTGTGCGATTGATCTGGATCAACCAGTCTCTACGAGAAAAAAAACCATAGGTTAAAGAGGCGACCTGCTTGCGTGCGCGCTCTTGAAACCAGCAAATACCAGCGCCCGTAGGTGAGGGCAGGTACTTGCTTTGCACGCGCAAGTAGACCTCTTCGAGGTCGTAAAACAAGCCTACTTGTTTTTGAGGAGAAGGAGAGCGTCGAAAAAAGGGATCTTCTACAAAAAGGCGCAGCACTCCCAAAGAGCGCCTCTCTTTGCGAGATAAATAGGCAACAAGATGACCCAGCACTGCAGAAGAGGCGTGGAGAAAAGCCCGATCGAGACGCAAAGAGGCGGCATTTTGCGCAAGGTCTTCATAGCGGAGAATTTGGGATCTATCCCCAGATAACGAGAGGGAAATGCGCTTAAAAAGACGCTGGGATAAGTACTGAGTAAGCGCTTTTTTTGTGGTGGGGACAGGGGCGATAAGACTCATAGATCAACTTGCATGAGGTGCTTGTCCACGTACCCCCACTCTTCTTTGATGAAACCTCGATGCGATCCATACTGCTTGAATCCCATTCTTTCATAAAGGCGGATCGCAGGATTGCCATCGTAGACTTCGAGAAGGAGCATTTCCATATGGAAGGTCTCTTTCGCCCTTCTTTTGATCTGCTCGATAAGAAGAGTCCCTACTCCTTTCCCGCGCATTGCGCTTTTCACAATAATGGCCATCAATGCGTGGTGGGCAAGCTTTTTCGATTCTTGTACATAAAGATTGATTAGGCCACAGGGCACACCTCCCACTTCTGCCACCAAAAGAGCCTTTTTCTCTGCAAAGCTGATCCAATACTTGGCCGCATCTTCCACCTCAAGATCATTGCACATAGGATACCAGGAGAGAACACCCGGCTCTTTCAGCCAAGAGACCAGATGCTCATAATCTTCCCGCTTCCCATCACGAATCAATATGGGCTCATTTTCCGACAAAGCTCTTCTCCAATAGATATCGTTTATAGTACCGATCTCCCCATTTGAGATAGCGATTTTGCTCCACAAAACAAGCAAAGCTTTGCTGGTGCAAAACCGGTAGAATACAAGAACCTTCGAATACCTCGCAGTAGACGCTTTCTAAAGAAAACTTTGTTTGCGCCAAATGCACAATATTTTTCACTAACGAAAAACCAATTCCCTTCCTACGAAAAGAAGGATCTACCATCACATAGAAAAGCGTTTTGTGCGCAAGCTTTCTGTACGGCATCAAGTAAAGGGTAGCCATCCCTAAAGGGGTTCCTTGCGACGAGACAGCTGTGAGTCCGGCGCGGAAGCGGGAAAAAGCAACCCAGTTCCTGGTAAAAGGAGCGATTTCCCGTTTTTCGCTAATGGGATAGTGAAAAAGCTCTCCCTCTTCAGAAAACCAAGACAAGAGCGCCTGCTCGTCTGCTTTCTCAGTGTAACGGATATCAAACTCGTCTTGCATGCATTACCCAAACTCTTTCAAAAAACCATAGACAAAAGAGTCGATCTCTCCATCCATGACCGCATTGATATTCCCACTTTCGATCTTCGTTCTAGTATCTTTGACCATGGTATAAGGCTGAAATACGTAGTTGCGTACCTGCGATCCCCAAGAGTTGTCCTTTTTTTCCCCTTGCATTTCCCGCATTTTGGCCTCGCGCCTTTCCCTTTCCCTTTCATAGAGCTTGGCGCGTAGTATTTTAAAACAAGTCTCCTTATTTTGCAGCTGGCTGCGCTCATTTTGACAAGAGACCACAATTTGCGTAGGCAAGTGGGTAATCCGGACAGCGGAATCGGTTTTATTCACATGTTGTCCACCTGCTCCCGACGCCCGGTACGTATCGATCCGAATCTCTTCTGGCTGGATCTCGACCGAAATGGTATCATCAATCACAGGAAACACCTCAACAGAGGCAAAGCTCGTATGCCGTTTGGCGTTGCTATCAAAAGGAGAAATGCGTACGAGACGATGGACCCCTTTTTCTGATTTGCCGTATCCGTAAGCATAGTCGCCGGAAAATCGGAACGTGATCTGCTTAAAGCCTGTTACATCCCCCTTTACAAAATCGACTTTCTCTACGCGCCAACCACGACGCTCCGCCCATCTGCAGTACATGCGCGCGAGCATCTCGACCCAATCGCAGCTCTCCGTTCCTCCAGCACCTGCATTGATCGAGAAATAGACATCATTTTGGTCGAGCTCCCCCCCGAGCATCCGCCTCACTTCGAGCTCTTCGATCCCCTTCTCTACCATCACAAGCTCCTCGGCAAGTTCACCTAAAAGGCCCACATCTCCCAGCTCTTTTGCCTCTGGAAAAAGCTCTTTTACCCCTTGCAATCGCACTTGGAGTCCCTCATAAGGAACCAACCAACTCTTGAGCTCTTTGAGTTCTTTGTTGGTTTTTTGTGCTGTCGTTGCCTCATCCCAAAATCGGGGATCTCCCATCTTTTCCTCTAAAAGAGCAATCTGCTGTTTTTTGCTCTCTAGGTCAAAGATACCTCCACATTTCAAAGAGGCGTTTTTCTAAGGGGGCAATTTTTTCAAATGCTTCCGACATCATTTCTCCTGTTCGTATATTGTTGATTATCTTAACCAGTCTCAGGCGATAAAGTCAAAATGGAGCCAAAACTTCTCTCGATGCCCAGCAATTTTACTTCTAGAGAGTCTTGCTGATGACTAGGATTTCTCTAGAGAAAGTCACTCCGTGCAAGAGCCCGGTTAGATCCACTCGCCCTCACAAAGTTCTCTACCCCTCACTGGTTCCAAGCCGCCTATACGCAATGCTCAGGAATAAACATTCTGCACTAGCAAATAAACCCAAAATAATTCGCCTTTATATTATTTAAAAATTGATTTTTTTATTATCATAATTTGAAAAAATTCAAAATCGAACAGACGTTTTCCGAAGGATCAATCAAACAAGAAAATTTATAATTTAAACCAATATTGCAGTCGATTTTTTACCTCGACACTTAACTCTTAGTGCATACATCAGCACTTCTAGCGGAAAGGGAAGTTGCGTCTACTATTTTTTGATCTCTCCCGAGCAATTTCTAGTCTTACAAAAGAAAGAACTTTTTGTATTAATTCTTTCTATCCCACTATTTTTTAGATAATGAACCCTAAAAATCATCCAATTTTAAAAAGATAGAAAAAATACGCATAGAGCATCAGGCACGTGCAGCGAAAAAAGAAAAATCTTTCAATACCTTTGCATTAAATTACAAATAGGAATAGAATGTTACAATTAAATATATTTGCCTATTTTTCAGTTACTACTTTGGAGGTTTACATGAGTAACGCAGCAGCAGCAACAGCAGCACAACAGTCAATCTTGGGTTCTTGCTACGATGGAGGGGCATACGCAGTAACTTCTCTAATGGATGCGGGGTCCTGGTTAGCCAGCACCATCTACTCCGTTGGAGCTGGCGCTTTTTCCGCAATAGGATCCGCCTTTACTTGGTCCGCAGGGAAGATCGTAGCAGTCTACGTCGCATACCCTAAAATTTCCATATTAATCGGTCTTGTCGGTGGAGGCATGGCTTTGCTCGGCATCATTAGACACTGCGGAAGTGGGACATCAAAGGCGGATGAAATAGCTCGTCTTCAAAATTTATTAGACGAGTCTAATGAGAATATTGCTAAACATATGCGTAATTTTGGTATGATTAAAAGGATGTGTCAGGGCAATGAGCGAGGATTCACTCAAGCCCTCTTGGATAAAGAAAAATCACTTGTAAAAAACAAGAAAAAAATCCAGGAAAATCTCGAAAAACTGGAAAAGGAAATACGTAACTTACCGGCATTAACCGATCAAGACGACGAAAGTGCTAAGGAAGCCAGAGATAAAAAGGTGAATGAGATACAGCAAAGAATAGATACTCTCAATGCGGAGATTGTTACTAGAGATAAAGAAATCAAGAAAGTACGGGCGGAAAAGAGGATATTTGGACAAATCCTCACTATGGAAGGGGGCGATGATGGGAAGGTGCCGGAATCAGTCATTGCTCCTCAAACCACATAGAGCCTTTCTTGGCTTTTGGTGAGAAGTGCGAGTTTCCTCCCTTTTTCTCCGGGAAAAGGGCCTCTAGTCTGGGACCTGCATTTCTCACCCCTATCAAGGAGGATTTTTCTTTCTCATACAAAGCCTAGAAAAGGAGCTAAGCTTCCTTTTCTTAGGCCTTTTTCATTAAACGCACTTTTGCTTTCTCACATATTTCGTAAACCCAAGAAGACTCTTCTACGGAGTGCAACCTCTCCAATTGAGGCTTCCTATCTCCGATTAGGCTAAGCCTCATACCCGTAGGGACTCTATAGGAAAGATCTCCTCGCAAAGAGATATCCCGCGCAACAAACTCCCCTGTCCCCTCGAGATAAATCGACAACGACTCTTGCGGATTTTGCATGCGCCACCCCTCTTTTCCTAGAGATCTCTTGTTGCCTAGATTCTCAATCAAGACGTTATCGAGCTTGCACTTGCCCGTATTTTCAGAGTAACAAAAATGCCCAGAGCGGGTATCTCCCGTTGGCTGCTCTGCCCGCACAGATACGTGCCCATCGAGGGATACATGGCTCCAGTCGAGCTCGGCTATATCAAGGCGCGCGCTGGCTCCTTGGGCCCAAGTGCCGTAGCGCATTTTTTGCGCGATGATGGAAAACCAAGGACCTAAAGCGGGATGATGCTGCAGAGAAAAGGGGATCTCTTTCTCTAAGAAATCTTCGAACGGGAGGAGTTTGATATGAGTGATATGGCAAGCGGCGAGAAGATCTTGCATGCTCTTTAGTACATCGTAGTAGCACCTTTCAGGAGTTTCCAGAAAGGAGCCCTCTTTTTGCCACGCACGCTTCGTGGTGGAAATCGTTTTGTACCGCTTGTGGTAGGTGAGAAATGTGGCACACGTTCCCTCAGTTGTTTCTGCAATCTGGTCAGAAATATTTTGTACGGTAGACTCCAAGCGTGCAACGCGCTTTTTCGCAAAAGAACCTGAATCATAGGTCTCCAGTTCTTTGAAATTCAAGAGCATGCCGGGAAATTCTTCTTTTTCCACCGCTCGCTTTGCGGCGGGCAGGTCCACCCACAAAATATTGGTGTTCGTAGGATACCTTGAGTAGGGGCTGCAAGAGGATCGGGGATGATCTTCTAGGGAAAACCGAGCAAAGTCACAGTATTCGATCGCAGAAAGATGCGGATGCCCACCAGTTTCACTGGATATTTTGTAGACGTTGACTCCCTCTTTTGCGCCTACCTGCCTGGGACAAGAGGCTACTCCAAAAAGGGCGTTTTTCCGAAGGCCATGCCCCAAAAAAGCGCTCAGGGCATAGTCGTATCGGGAGGCTGGATTGTTGATCTGCCGTACAAGGGCTTTTTGGATTCCCCGATCGGCAAGCCAGGCAAAAATCTCTTGTTCCCAGATCAGTTTCCAAAGAGCGCCATGGCCTGCAGGCTTGACGAGAAGCTCTTCGCGGTTTTTCAGGCACCATGTTCCCTGCTCGTCTACAACGGGAACAGAGGGCTGTACTAGCAAAATGATGGTGCTCGGATCTCGAAAAAAGTAGTTTTTCCTCCGCAAAATCGAGGCGATGTGGTGCGCATTATTTTTCTCTTCTGATCCCATCAACACGACGGGCAGGCGCACTGTTTTCCTCCAAATTTTGTAATGAAGGTATTCCAATCCCTCGATATCGAGAAACAACTTTTCGAAAAGGGTCTCTCCGTGGAAGACAAGACATCCCGCAGGTAGATCTGCCCCCGTATTTGGGTCAGTCAGCAAGAGGCGATCTGCAGCGCCTCCGACGGGCAATAGAAGGCAAATTTTCTCCAATTCGTGGATTGCTTGTAAGCTCACTTGGCGCGTCTCCTCATCAAAACAGGAAATATCGATCAGGGGAGGTTCTTCCACATGCCCTTCATAAAACGAGAAATCCTGGGTAAAGAGGCGTATGATGCGGGACTGATAGCCCACAATACCTCCCTCTCTCGCGTAATAACGGTCAACCGTTGCCAAGTTGGCAAGCCACTTTTTGCTGATAGGGGGATTTTTGGAGCCATCCAAGAGATGCTCTTGCCCTATTGCAATGAGTGAAGCGGTGAGGTAAACGTCATAAGAAGGAGCTTCAGAGAAAAACTGCGCAAGACAGGGGAACGAGGCAAGGGCTCTTGCAAGAGTGGGCTCTTGCAGGAGAAGGTCTATTTTGCTCTGCAGGGTATCTGCTTGAAGAAGCTTTTTTTGGAAGCAAAAAAGGGAGGACGCAG
The DNA here is from genome assembly GCA_039179045.1 of Chlamydiota bacterium. Taxonomy (GTDB): domain Bacteria; phylum Chlamydiota; class Chlamydiia; order Chlamydiales; family SM23-39; genus JBCAXK01. Next base: position 10,526 of record JBCDEZ010000020.1, read on the forward strand.
GCACAGATTTCATTGCACTCAGGATACGGCTTCTGATTTTTTTTGACTAGAAAACGCGAAAATGGATACTACAGTGGACAACCAGAGCCGCGGTGCAGATTCAAGAATCCCGAACGATGCAGACAAAACGCTTGGACCCCTTACACTTCAACCCTCTTACAAAAGGGATTCGTTTCCTTTGTATGCCAGCTGAGCGCGCCTCTCCACCTATTTTGCTTTTTAGAGTTGTAATTTGTTCTTAAGGAACTTAACATAAAGAATACACCCAAGTTGCGTGAGCGCATATTTCGCTTTGTATGCAATGTGCGCTTTTAGTCTGCTGTTTAACGAAAGGAGTCGTCTGTCATGTCCAAACAAAAAAACTCGAAATTTATGGCCCCCCTGAAGGTCAGCGCGGAGCTAGAGGCCGTTGTCGGCAAGGGTCCGATGCCCCGAACCGAAGTCACAAAAAAACTGTGGGCTTACATCAAGAAACACAACTTGCAAGATGCTAAGAATAAAAGAGACATTCTGCCTGATGCAGCCTTGGGTAAGGTCTTTGGCAAGACAAGTAAGGTCAATATGTTTGAGATGACTAAGTTGATCAGCCGCCACTTGGGATAAGTTTCCGCTATTTTTTGCAAGAGCCTAAAAAGATGGTTTTTTCTAGGCTCTTCTCGTTGTCTGCTATGTATATCACCCTCATTTTCCTATGCGGAGGAGTGGGATCTAGGATGCAAAGTTCCCTCCCCAAGCAGTATCTCCCCCTCGGAGAGCACCCCCTTTTTCTTCACGGCTTAACTCCCTTCCTGCAAGAGAAGCGCATTTTGCATGCTGTCTTCGTGACGCATCCCGAAAAGAAGCCGCTTTTCCCCCAACACTTCCCGCACAGCTTTGCTCTACCTGGAGCAAGACGGCAAGACTCGGTATGCAGCGCAATCGCCAAGATGCCCGCTCCTACAACCCACATTTTGGTGCACGATGGCGCCCGCCCCTTCATTGATCTCGCTACGATTGCAAGGTTGATTGATATAGGATCCAATGAAGATGCAGCCGCTTTAGCTATGCCCGTTGCCTCGACGATCCGGCAAGTGGGTCCTGACCATTTCACAGAAGCCCTCATTGAGCGCTCTACTCTTTGGGAGATGCAAACCCCGCAGATGCTCCGAGTAGATATGGCGCGTCTCGGAGCTACGCGCGCGGAAGAGAAAAAGATCACCGTCACCGATGATGTCGCCTTGGCCGAACTTGCCGGGGGGCGTGTGCGGATTGTAACCGGCTCTGATCGGAACATCAAAATCACCACAAAAGCCGACTACCTTTTTGCCCAGTACTTACATGAAAAAGCGGTATAAGTGCACCATTGCTTACGAAGGCTCTGAATATGTAGGCTGGCAGTCGCAAAAGAGGGGTAGATCTGTCCAAGCAACAGTCGAAAGCGCTCTTTGCATTGCCTGCAAGCAGCGTGTGACTCTGCATGGCGCTGGAAGAACCGATGCGGGGGTGCATGCCCTCGCACAGGTAGCGCACTTCGACGCAGATCAAAAACCCACACGCCTTCTTTTGGAAAAGTACCTTCCATGTGACGTACGTATTGTCCGAATCGAAGAGGCCGAAGAAAATTTCCACGCGCGTTACAGCGCCTCGGCAAAGCGCTACTGTTACTGCGTACAAATCGCCGCCACCCACAGCCCTTTTCTCTTCCGATTTTCCCACCATATGCGCTCTTTGAACTTCCCTCTTCTCAAGAAGAAATGTCTTCTTTTACAGGGAAAGCACAACTTCAAAAGCTTCGCCAACGCGGGAAGCGCTGTCACAAACTTTGTGCGCGAGATCTATGCCGTGACGCCTTCTTTCACTAGTTATGGATGCTCTGTCTCTTTTCTTGGAGAGGGATTTTTGTACAAGATGGTGCGCAATTTGATGGGTACTCTCCTCGACGACCAGATCTCGGAGGAACAATTGCAAGAGATTTTGCAAAGCCAAGACCGGAGAAGGGCTGCGCCTCCAGCGCCTGCTAAGGGCCTTTTCCTTGCAGAAGTCCTCTACTAGCGAATAGATCCAATGAGAGATCGGAAAAACTGGGCGCGTGGATATCGGCTCTGGCCGCCCCCTCCTCCCAAAGAGGGTAACTTTTTTTCTGGATGAAAACGGAGGTCGCTTGCGTCTGTTCTAAAGAGCAGATTCCCCGGAAGCTATCCTCAAATCCGATCGCTTGTTCTGCTTCTTCTGGAAATTGCCGAAGAGCGTAATTGTAGCAGGCAGGTGCAGGTTTGGGAAGGTCGTAGTCTTCCCTTGTAATGATGCGCGAAATCGTTTGCAAAGGAGCAGAGCGCCCACGAGCCGTTTCGATATGCTCGCGGCAAGAATGGGTCACAATCGCGCTCATCTTTTCTTCTGCAGCAAGGGAGTGGAGCAAAGAGGCGACGCCTGGCATCAGGTCGATTGCGCTCTTCTCGAGCCACTCTCGATACATCTCCTGCTTTTTCTGGTAGAATGCATCCCAACAAAGCGTCCCAAAAAGCTTGGGGTAGCGCCCATGCAAGGCGTCTTGTAGAGCCTGCGAAGAGGCGTGAGCGTAAGCGATGAACTGGGAAAACGTTCCTAAAGGAGCGTATCCATAATGCGCAAGAGTGGAATTGTACGCTGCGAAGTGCCCTTTTTCCGTATCGACAAGTAGGCCATCAAAATCGAAAAGAAACAGTCGAAAAGAACTCCACCAATCCATGCAAATCTCCTAAGCAAATATTCATCCGCAGTCTAACTTAGCGCTCTTTTTTTTGCTATCAAGCTCTACCGAGATCTCTTCTAAGGAGAGGGCAAGAAGTTGCTGCTGGATCTCGATAGCAGCTTTCGCCCCATCTGCTGCGGCAGATATCGCTTGCTTGTAGACAGGGTCGGTGATATCCCCAATAGCGAACACATGAGGCTGCGAGGTCTGTTGTCCTCTTTCCAACAGGATGTACCCCGTACTCGTCAACCGGACTTCGCTGCCTAAAATCTCCGTATTGGACCGGGCGCCAATCGCTAAAAAGACAGCGCGCATCGGATAGGAGATCATCTCTCCTTTTTCTACTACTTCGATCGAGGTGATACTTGCACCATCTCCACGAATTTCCGCAAGCTCTGCCTGGTGGTGCACAAAGACGTTTTTCCTTGCAAGGACACTCTTTTTGCGGGCATTTTCCGTGGTTTTGAAGTGTGGTTTGCGCACAAATATATGCACCTCTTTTGCCAGATTGGCAAGGTATTCTGCATCTAAAATCGCGCTGTCACCTCCCCCTACTACCGCGACTTTTTTCCCCGCAAAAAGGGAGCCATCGCAGACAGCACAAGTCGAGACTCCCTTGCCAAAATAGGTGCTTTCCCCAGGAACACCCAACAAATTGGGAGAAGTACCCATTGCAATGACAATGTTCGGAGCGCGCAGAGAAAAAGAGGAGCCTGAAGCGAGGTCCTCCGCACGCACTTGATAGGGATAGGAGGAAAAATCGACGGAGATCGCTTTTGCCTCCAGGATTTTGGCCCCATTTTTGCGCGCCTGCTGACGCATCCTACCCGCAAGCTCTGATCCCGAAATCCCTACCTCAGCAGGCCAGTTCTCCACAAAGTGGGATCTCGCAATCATTCCCCCGGGAGAGGGTCCCTAGAGGACATAGGTGGGGATCTGTGCACGACTCAAATAAAGGGCGCAAGACAAAGCTCCAGGACCACCTCCTAAAATGAGTACTTCGCAATCTCGCACCGTGGGCTCTGCCACAGGTAGTGAAGTCAAAAAAAAGTCGATAAAAAAGAACCAGGAACACAAATCCCCCCATATTTTCCTCTATTTTATGCCAACTGTACAAGAGGTGCAAGAGTTCCTGGTAGCCGGCAACATCTAATGATTCTCCGAGGGAAGAGGAATCGAGGCCCACTTGCGAAAATCGGTGATCGCATGCTGGGGTGTGAGTGGATTTTCTACAATATACTCATCTAGAAAATGCTCGGCCCACTCACGCAGCTCACCGTGAGTTGCCCCCTCTTCATTGAGAAGCTCACGCAACTTTGCCATCAACTCTTTCAAAAGTAAGACACCGTCTTGCAAAGGTTCAATCTTTTTTTGATAGGTCATCTGTACATAGTTTTTCAATGTTTCCAAGGTTTTTTTGTATTGGGAGTTTTCAGCAATGATTCGGAAGTTTTCGCTCTCGCGGTGATTTTTTGACATATCATACTTGTTGCCTGCAATCTTGTATTTAGAGGACAAGTTGCTTGAGCTACCGTTGCAAAGCTCTTCCACGCAGTCACACTCCTCATCGATGGGATTGCCATCTGCGGTTTTTAGACCATGTTTTTTGATGAACCAGGCCCATGTATCTCGGTGATCCGATGCGGAAGCAATGCCAAAATCGCTCTCTACATTCTCTGCACGTCTCCACCAGTAATCCCGATTCTTCTCGTCGTAGGAAATATCGAGGTTATTCTGCCGGATGATCTCCTTATTCTGATCAATGAGACTTTTGTTCTTCTCGATTGTTTTTTCCCACGCATCGATAGAGCGCTGAAATTTGTGGATGCTTGCGATCTCATCGCCCGTCACCTCTTCGATTTCCTGTATAGAGCGCGCAAGATCCGCTCCTTCTGCGAGCTTGTCAGTATTCAGAGGCAAAAACTGCTCGGGATCGAAGAGAAATGACTGAGGCACATCTCCTCGCAGGTAGCTTTTTTCCTTCTCTTTTCTAGCAGGCTGATCGAGTAGTTCCACTTGCTCTTGCGTATCTTGGTAGAGATCGCCCTCTTTTAGCTCTTCCTCTGCTCGCGGCTCCTTTTCAAACTGGTCTCCCAACGGAGTTTCATATAGATCTGACATGTTTTCCTCCCTCATCATGCAAGATTGCAGGGCTCCTCTCTGTCCTACCGTACGCATGGGCGATGCTACCCTAAAATCACTCTGAAAATGCGTACAAAAAGAGCGCCCCGTTAATTTGATCTTCGCAGAAATCTTTTTTTTACGCAAATCTCAATTGGATCTTACGTACGATGAAACGCGCGGGGAACTAGCTACTTTAGAACTTCTCCAGTACTCACGCCATAGAGGGTGGACTCTACAGAGTCAGCTCTGAAAAACACTCTTGTTGCTGCATAAAAAGAATGGAAAAAAGGAAAGATAGGGCGCAAAATGTGCAAGAAATACAAGAGTAAGCCTAGAGCTACTTGCGAATTTTATGAAGCCAAGGCAAGCACGCCCTGTTCTTCAAGTGAAATAGATATAAATCACCAGCAAGAAAGCCTCTGAAAGTCGCGTTTTTCCCATTTGTTGGATCCCCAAAACCACCTTCCCGTTGCTCGTCCCGTTCAAGGGGAAGAGTGAGAAACTCGATTGTAGTATTGTAAATGATACATTGCGTTATTTGATTGATGATTCGAAAAACGTGTATTCGATCTCGTTTTTCTTTAAGGTGTGATGATACAAAAAAATACCTGCAGGAAAAGGTCCATCCCAGAAGGAAAGAACTACCTAGAAAAAACCGAAAGAATACCGATGACCGGACTCGAACCAGCACCCTCAAAAGAAGAGCAGATTTTGAATCTGCCGCGTCTACCATTCCGCCACATCGGCAAAGAGACTTTGCAAGTAGATATCTTATATTACGCTGCAGTGGGTAGAATGTCCAGGAAGATTTTAGGAAAGATGGGTGACTTTGCTTACATAATCGGCCTTGAAAAAAGCTCTTGTTCCTAGGGCTTTACAGAAAGAATGGGGGAAATAAGGAGGAGAACCTAGAAAAAATACAAGCGTAACAAAGGGCGTCTTTTAGAGTCCTGTTCTGCCCATTTGTTGGATCCCCAAAAGCAACTCTCATGGCTCGTCTCATTGATCTGGGCGATTTTTTAGGTATTGGTAGCAAGCTGTATGAAGGGCTGTCTGCGTCACTGGTACCAGGAGATTCAAAGTGCTCAGACAGGTGCTGCAGTAGCTCTTCATGCCGATTTTGCCATGTGCTTTTAGATATGTCCCTTGAGTCCCAAAGTGCTTCTATACCTGGTCGAGAATGTAGACAGCGTAGACAGCTCCGTCTCCTAAGCTATACTGTAAGGAGATATGATGGCTGGAATGTACAACTGGGAGCTCCATAGGTGGTCGAGTTCCCGAAGAGGTCTATAATGACAAAAAATACTCGTTTCTGCATGTAGAAAAGGAAAGGGGGAAGGTTTGTATGGGACAAAAATGGGTAGCGCAGAAAAGCCCTGCAATGCATTTTCTCGACACCATCTTGGAAAATTTATCTACAGGTGTGCTGCTCATCAGTGCGGAGGGTAGATTTCTTGCCATCAATCCTTCAGCAGAGGCCTTGCTCAAAAAAGAGGCACGCACTGTTCTTCTGCAATCTTTTTGGGACCACTTTCCCGACGAACTTTTCGGCTTCTCAATGAAAGAAGCCTTGAAAACGCCACTCAACGAGCGCCCTTTGCAGATTTTTTTTCAAAAACAATGGATACGCATCACACCTCACGCGTATACAGATGGTCCCTGCAATTCGGGCCTGCTCTTCTTTCTTGAAGATATGACGCAACTCTACAAGTTGCGTCAAGTCAAAGAAAGAGCGTCACGTTTAGAAGAGCTGGGGACGAGGCACGCTGCCCTCGCTCACGATCTCAAAAACCCCCTTGCGGGGATCCGTGGTTATTCCATGATGCTGCAACAAGAGCTAGAGCACACTCCTTGGAAAAGCATGGCAGGAGAGATCGCTGCAGGAACTCTCCGTTTGGAAGAGCTTTTGCACACGACGCTCGCCTTCGTCAAACCAAGCCCATCGAACTGGAAAAAAACGCAGATGAACGCACTACTGCAAAAAAGCTTTGCCCTGGTATCTCGAGATCCTCGATGGAAAAAATCGTTTCTTTTCGAAGAACATATTCCAACCGAGCCAATCTATGCTCAAACCGATCCTATTTTGCTTGAAAGAGCTCTTTGCAATATCTATTTCAATGGACTGCAAGCAATGCAACCTGGAGGGACCCTTTGTTTGCGCCTATGGCAGCAAGCGTCTTCCTGTCTGATCACAATTTCGGATACAGGACATGGGATGAGCGAAAAACAACAAGGGGAAATATTTCTCCCATTTTTCACCACAAGATCCGAGGGTTTTGGTCTCGGTCTTGCGGAAGTGAAAAAGATCGTACGCGAACATGGAGGAAAAATAGACGTGCGCTCCCACGTCGGTGAAGGAACCACTTTTTCTGTGACACTCCCTTTGGATGGCTCTTTGTGATGCAAGAAATACTCGTTGTAGAAGATGATCCTACCATGCGCGCTTTTCTCTGCGATTTTTTCTTTTTGAAAGGAATGGCAGTTGCCTCTACCAAGCAGGGCAAAGAGGCAATTGCTCTTCTAGAAAAAAAGAGATTCGATCTCGTTTTTACCGATATGAAAATGCCCTACTCTTCGGGGCAAGAAGTGCTCGTACAATGCCAGAGGCATAGCTGCCTGGTTGTTGCAATGAGCGCGTTTGCGAGCGTAGAAAATGCGGTAGAAGCGATGCAGCTTGGCGCTTTTCACTATCTTGCAAAGCCCTTTGCTTTGCAAGAGATAGAAACGATCGTTGAAAAGGCAGGACAGGAACTCGAGGCAAAAAAATGTTCCTCCACAAAATGGGTCGAAGATACTCCTGCAATGCATCTCTCCTCGAAAAACCCCGAGATGCAGCAATTGCTCGAAGAGGCGCAAGCAGGCGCAAAAACCGATGCGAATGTGCTGATTATGGGAGAGTCAGGCACAGGCAAAGAAGTATTGGCCCGCTTTATGCACGCGCACTCGTTGCGCAAGGATGCGCAGTGTGTGAACGTCAACTGCCCAGCTCTTGCAGAGAGTCTTTTTGAATCGGAATTTTTTGGCCACGAAAAAGGAGCCTTCACAGGAGCAGAAAAGCAAAAGCGGGGACGCTTTGAGCTGGCGCACAGAGGCACTTTGCTGCTCGATGAGGTCACAGAAATCCCCGTACATCTGCAAGCTAAGCTGCTACGTGCCTTGCAAGAGCGTGAGTTTGAAAGGGTCGGTGGAGAGGTCTCTCTCCAAGTGGATGTGCGCATTATCGCAACTACCAACTGCGATTTACGGCAAGCTGTAAAAGAGCGTAGTTTTCGGGAAGATCTTTTCTACCGCTTGCATGTTTTGCCTCTTCTACTTCCCCCCTTGCGGGACAGAAAAGAAGATCTACCAGCTCTCATCTCTTACTTCCTTGCCTACTTCGCAAAAAAAATGCGCAAAACAGCGCGAAGGCTATCCAAAAACGCCTACTGCTCTTTGCTCGAGTACTCATTTCCAGGAAATATCCGAGAGCTACGCAACTTGCTCGAGCGTGCAGTAGCCCTCAGCCGCCAAGAAGAGATCTCAGAAGAAGAGCTATTTTGGAAAGTGGCTGCACAAAAAGAGGTATTCTCTCTCAAAGAGTGGGAAAAAAAACACATACTCGATGCGGTGCGCATTTTAGGGGAAGATCCTAAGAAGATTTCTCAAAAACTGGGGATCACAGTGAAAACCCTACAAAAGAAACTACACACTTACCGAACAAATAGCGTAGAGATGGACATCAAGTAGGTGTCGTGTATAGCGGAGCAACAGCGTTCTTCGCCCCTCCGCGAGACGGCAGATGGAGAAAATTTTCCAAAAATGCACCCTCGGCAGCCTCAAAAACTGAGGCTCTCCTTAAGAAAGATGGTACGTGTCAGCTCTTCTACAAATAGAAGATGTTGCAATGCTTGGGTATGCTCTTTTCGATCTCCTTGTGCGAGAATCAAAGGGCTGAAAAGGTGCCACATATTTTCTACATGCAGCTGGTAGAAGATTTCTTCTTGTAAGGGGGAAAAAAAGTCAGAGGGAAGGGAACGCCCCTCCTCGTAGAGCTTCTCCAAAAGGGGCATTGCGCGTCCTACGAACGTTTCGCAACGCGCTACGCTCTTACGGAGGCCGTGGTCTTGTGCTAGGATCGGATAGCGGGGAAGCGCTTCTATTGCATCTCGCACTAGATCATCAATCGACTCGGGATAGGGCTCTAGATTCTCATAAGGAGCGATCCCTGGGAAGGCAAGTCCTTTAGAGGTAGTTTTTTGCACAAGACCTGGACGCTCCTGTGCGTAGTGGCAAAACCAGTCACGGGCAAAGAGCCAGTCTCTTTGTGTCATGACCTCTTTTCCCTCTGCGTTCTTTGTTTTCTGCAGGCTTGGCTTTTCTTTGGATACAGAGAGATTCTCTGCGTAGGCCTTTGCCGAGTCGTGGCACAGATCTTGACCAACCAAAATAATGGGAGAGCATCCCATATATTCTGCAACTACACAGAGAAACGTCGACACATTCCATCCGTAATCACGGGGTACTAAAGGAAGAGCACAACGAGTTGTTAGGAAGTCTTCCAAGGGATACCCTCCGTTGGAAGAGGCGAGAATAGGAGGCGTTTTGCCCAGACGCACATTATCAGGATTGGCGCGCAGCTGAAAAAGAAAGTAGGGATCTTGCAAATCTGCCTGGGTAAAAATGTGGTGAGGAGCCTCTTTATCAATAGTAGCCGCAAAATGGGGACGGATCTGCTTTTTCTTCAAAATCGCTAGGGTAGAGCCTCCCGCAAAAATAACCCCCTTATGCCGATTGAGCAAGTGGTAGTCGCGGTCTAAACTAGGACCCGCTCCCACAACGAAGGCAGGCACGCCTTTGAGAGCATCTTTTGCGTCTTCTAAAAGGCGCACCTCAGATAAAGAAGAAAGGTTTTGCACAACATTTTGTAGTACTCTCTTTCCCAAGTCGCCATAATCTGAGAAGGTGAAGTGGACCCCTTCTCGGAGATAGTTGAATAGGTTTTCAGCAAAAGGTCGCTCCTTCGTAGTGAGAAAGGAGACCTTTTTCAAGATGTGCTGCCATAAAAGAGCGCGGAACTGATCTTCGCAATCCAATGCCTGCGGCGTGTAGTGAATCTCTACTTGAGGATGTTCGATGATACTCAGCGCTGCTGCATCATTACAAAAAAGCAGAATCTCATCGAGGGAATCTTCGAGAAAGATGAGTTTTGTTTCTGGGCCGCGCAATTGCGTTTCGAGCAATAGATACGCTTTTTTAGAAAGGCCATAACAAATATAGATATCTCCTTCGGACAGAGGCGGCAGTGGTTTGTCATTTTGAGTGTGGGAAATTTCTGGAACCGTTCTGCAGTTTTTGAGCAGAGGAATTTTTTCTTGCAATCGAGTTAATGCATGCATGCGTTCACCAATTCTTGATATTTCGGTAGATAAAAAAGCTCTTTTTCCCCCGTTTGTTCTTTCCAACGGAGGGAGAAATATTCTGATCCTGCTAAGGCTAGAAAAGGGGCACCGATACTATTGTATCCCATGACTTGCTGCAACGCAGCAGGAGAGCAAGAGGTACTAGCTTTGCATTCGATCAGCAAAAGAGGAGCTAAAGAAGAGCCTTTCAAGTACAAAGCCAAAATATCGACCCGCCTTCCTATGGCTAGCGACTGTTCACCCAAAGAAGGGTGCAAAGACGCCTCGACTACAATCCAACGTTTTGGGTAGCCCAACTGCAACATTTTTTGTAAGCAGCGCTGCCGCACTACCTCTTCAGGTGTCGCAGCGACCCAAAATTCCCGGATTGGATCATAAAGTTTTTTCGGGGATGTCAATTTCTACCAATCCAAAGCTAGCATCTCTACGACGATAGAGCACCTTAAATTTTTGGTCTTCTTCGCTTTTGTAGATCATGAATTCGTGCCCTGAAAGCTCCATATTCATGAGAGCTTCTTGTTTCGTGAGCATGCGCACTTGCACCTTTCCCGAGTTCGTGATCTCATGAGGATGGTAGAGAGCTTCTTGCTCAGCAAAATTTTCCGCTTCAATCTCTTCGTTGATTTCATCAATCTCATCTACCCGGGGATCGATCACATGCGCATGCAAATCCACAGTAGACCTGGGGGTATTGTGATGGTCTTGCAGTTGTGATTTGTATTTCCCAATGAGACGCAAAAGCTTGTCTACTGCTTTATCGATCGAAGAGTAAATATCACCTGTAACCGATTTTCCCCTTACCTGCGACTGCAAAAAGCGGACGAAAATTAGTGTTGAGTGTTCCAATTTCTCTTTATTCAAGACGACATGGATTTCTAGCACGTGCTTGCCGAAGAGAGCAATCTTGGCCACTTTTTTCTCGACGTAATCACGAATAGCGTCGGTTAGAGGGAAATGTCTTGCGTGGATTTCTATCTTGTAGTCTTCATTGTCGAACTTCTGGGATTTTTTCATGACCACCTACCGCGCTATTATTGATCTCGATTATCCTAAGCGGGCGCTCTTTTTTCAATGAAAAAAGGCCTAAACACTCTGCACATCTCCAGAGAAGTAAAGCCAGCGGCGACCTTCTTCTAAAAGAAATTGGCTTTTTTCCCGAAAATTCACATCGACCCCAGATTGCAAAAGGTGAGCGGTGAACACGACAGTAGCCTCTTTCGCTTTTTCTTCAAATAAATGGATCCATAGACCAGCAAATTCAGTAGAGGCAGCAAAACGCTTGATACTCTCTCTGTTCTCCTCCAAAGAATGGGCTTGCGAAAAGAGGGAGGTATGCGTTGTTTCCAAAATATAATCGGCTAGCCCAAGCGCGTAAGCAGAATAACGAGAACGCATCAAGATGAGGGCATTTTCAGGGGGTTTTCCAAAGTGGTATGGAGCGCAACAAGCCTCATAAGCGATCATTTTGGAACAAGGACAAGGAGTTGTTGTATCATCTAAAGAATAGACTCTACATTCTCTTGCTTTTCGATAGCTCACTACATCATTTCCTATGTCCTCCCCGATTTCTAGAAAACGCAAATAAGCGAATTGCTACCGTAAAGGTGAATTGCACCGAAGAGGACTCGAACCTCTAACCACTTGGTCCGAAGCCAAGTACTCTATCCATTGAGCTATCGGTGCAAAAGACTCCACTACTCTAACAGATCATGCTGTTTTTTGCCCACTTGTCTCATTCCTATCGGTGGGATGAAAAGCGCGAGGAACTAGCCGCTTTAGACCATTTCTCCAAAAGCACTGGGCAAGCCGTTTTTCCTATTGCTCAAATCGCTTGGATGTCCCATGGTTCAGGCACTCGATGTGTTTGCGCGGCTTATAGCATATCCTCTTAAAAATTTGTATACAAGTTCTGAAGCATAGGGAATCGAGGGAAAAAAGTGAAAGCATGAAAACCTCATAGTATCGTAGAAGGCCGTATCCTATGGTGTTCAGGTGCATGCTCGAAATATTCATGATACAGCAGCAGGTTGTGCAGCTCTCGAAAAACACCCCAACTCGCAAAGAGTCCCGGGGATATAGACTACAGAAAAAGCATCGAAACGTTTTTCAAAGACACACGGATAAAAAGATCGAGATTTGCCCGAGCAACCGAAAGGGATGGATACAGCGTTTTCAATGATAAACTTTTTCGTTGAATTGATGTTCAGGAAAAAGGTGTGTCGATTTCGTTTTTCCTTAATTTGAGATAATAAAAAATCAAATTTAAATAATTATAATATTGAATTGAGACCTAATTTTAATTAATTAAAAAAGAATGAGATAGAAAAAGTTTATAACGAACAGATCTCTAACCAGTATGAAACGTTTACTTTTCAAATCCATAGATTACCCTAACACAAGTCAAAAAATGGTCACTGTGGCTTATCTTGCAAAACGGATGCACTGCATGCACCTATGTAGAATAAAAAAACCATCACTCAGTATCTAGCCAGAATACAGCCAATGTTTGATGATTGAAAACCCGAAACTCAGATTATTGGCCAAAAGATGGGTTGTGGGAAAGGACCTTTGCTTGGCTCAACCACTTTAGGATGCCTTCGAAAGATTTTGAAATGACTGTGAGCTCGGAAGAAAACACCGCACACCCATTCTTCATAAGTGGTTGCGTAAGGAAATTCTTCACAAGGAACTAAGAAGGGTTTTTTGGAGAGTTGATCCCTACCGAGCCCAGAGCTTTTCCACGAACTGAACAAAAGACTGAAAATGAATCAAAACTTTGCTAATGCGTTTCACTCAATTCTCCAAATGAAATAGCTATACAAATTGCCTGTTCCATGCTCCCCAATAGTCGGGGTTGAAAAACTCTTTATAGATGCCTTTTCAAGGAAGACTATCTAGTGCAAAAGCACTACGCGAAGAGAGCTAAGTCCGTACGATATCGCTTCAAAAACACCTTTTTTTTGGCCTTCATTATAGATATCTCGCGCTGCTACAACAGCCGTGAAAGCTATGCTCAAAAAGATGGAGCGCGCGACCCGGGTTATGGTAAACTGGACAAAGCCCAGGTTTGTGAACTCGTATGCCAATACCACAAAAATGGAATAAAAAGGATTCAGGGCTTTCCATTCAGGAAGTTCCTTGTCCAAGCGGTAATGCACAATACGAGGAATCACTGTAAACACCGCGCCAAAAGCGACAGAGGATAACAGCGGAACAACGGCTTGGGAAGTGCAAAGGCCTATAGTGAGATTGGCCGCAGCGCTTTGAAAGCCAGAGCACAACATATTGTCGAACTTAGCGTAGTCAGTGTCGTGCGCAACAATTGGAGGGGTTGCCATATCTAATCTCCTATGAAATTAAAAAGAATTATCCTACTCTTTATAAAAGAAAAAGTCTAGAAAATAAATTCTTTCAGTAGGGCAGGCTATACCCATCTTGAGTGAAGAGTTGCGTCAAGGAAATTCTCCACAAGGAAAAGGTGGGATTTTTGTATCAGACTTGTGATGGCTTAGACTGCAGAAGAAAAAGCGAAGCGGCTGTATCCGGGACCCGATTTAAGGCTGCAATCTTTCTAGATAAGAGGTGGACTTTTCATGCAATTGCTGATGCACTACTGCTAACAGAAGAGGCAATCTGGCTGTACATGCAAAACTACGAAGCATCGAAGTAGCTTCCTACTGAAAATGAAGATTCTCACAGGAAATTGCGTGAAGACCAAAGCGCTTTTTTATGCGAATATCTTGAAGAAAATACCCAGCTCTATATGCAAGGATATTGCTGCCTATGTTTTGTCAGCGTTTGGAGTGAAGTATAACATTTCAGGCATGCATTCTTGGCTGAAATCGAATGGTTTTACTCAGTAAAAGCCCGCAGTTCTTCCAGTAAAGGTAGCCGTAGAGCAGCAAAAAGAATAGTTAGTGGCAGTACCGCTCTTTCGAAAAAAGACTCGGTGAAAACGAATCGATTTGCTGCATTGTATGGAGTGCATCCTACTCGCAATACAAAGACCATTTGGGGATGGATCAAAAACGGCGTGCGTAAAACAATCCCCATGAATACTGGTAGGCAGAGAATCCACTTGTCTGGTGCTTTGGATATCAATAAGCATGGAGTCTTGATCTAGGAAGATACGACGTTACATGCCGAGTCTACGATTGCATTTTTCAAGAAAATAGAAAAATCGCACAAGAATTTTGTGAAGATTTATCTATTTTCTGACAATGCGCGTATAAAAACCGATTCGTTCAAGACTATTTAAAAACTCTAGAATGGAACTCCGTTTTTACTTCCATATAGTCCGAATCTCAATCCAATTGAGCGGCTTTGGAAATTTATGAATGAGAAAATATTGTGGAACAACTATACCCATCTTGACTGAAGAGGTGTAAGGAAATTTTCGACCTTGTTGAAAAAATCAGATTTTCAGACCAACTAGGACTATCCTTGAAAGTTTTCTAGCTCTCAGTTCTCATCATTTGATTCATCATCAGGCATTTTAAGTAACCTTCTACTCTTTGAGTACTTGGTTTTCTTGAGTAGAA
>JBCDEZ010000021.1:0-24545 GCA_039179045.1 Chlamydiota bacterium
CCTGGTTGGTCTGAAAATTTGATTTTTTCAACAAGGCCTATTTTTCATAAAATATACCCTCCATATTCTTCTTCCATAGGTTATTGCAGATGCCATAGTTCCTATACTTTTTTAATCAAACTGATGAAGCTCACCTACATGGAGGCAATAAGAGCAGCTATAGCAACTCGAGTGCCGGGCATTTCTTTAAGAGAGCGACTAAACCGCGAGAATCGCGTGCGAGAGGCGCAAGCTCCCTGTAGGCTGCTCGATTGGCATAACAGATCCATATCGTACAAAGGACGTATGGTGAGCTGGCGCAAACTTCTACCAGTTTTTTGCTGGTTCATCACAAGCTGCTGCAATGTACTTTAACGAAAAATGCCCCTACTTTTTTCAAGAGGGAGATCCAATAACGAAAAATTCTTGAACCGACGTTGTATTTTTTATTTGAAGGCTTCTTGGGTTTGATACAAACTTTCTGTTTGGCAATTCCAAATAAGCCTCCAAGAGGAGCAATATAGACCCTCACTCAGGTAAAAGTATTTTTTGAACAGCTCTAACCGATCTCTTGCTTTATTTTCTACAGTTGCTTGGAATGCAATTTAAAAGGAGGATACGTAGTGAAGGCAGATCAATTCATGCAAATAAATAGAGGAGAGGCCCGCAATAGAGGACCTAGGAAAATCTCTCCCAGTCAGGGTCCAGATCGATGCAATCAAAGCAAAAACCTACATTTTCCAGAAAAAGCCGATATCTCAAGCTCCATCAAAGAAACTACGGATCGCCACAACGCGGAGCTCCTCTTCTTGCAAGGGAAAAGAATCTCCGATACGAAGACCCTCAAGAGTTTGAGCTAGCTTCGATTGGAAGGAGAGGACGTTCCTCTCAGGATCGGCATCCCAGGGCCCTAGTATTGTGAAAGTAGAGCGCCTATTGTCGCCGTTCTCGCAATCGACAACAGCGCCAATGCCCACGTAATCTTGGGCAATATCAGCAGGAGTAATAACTCTTGCCTGCTCGATGGCTTCAGAAAGGGTGCGAAGCTCTGCCTGCAGGCGTGCTCTTTTCTCGAGGGCAAACTTGAACTCAGAGTTCTCTCGCAAGTCGCCGTGCGCTCTTGCCTCTTCAATCTCCTTCGCATTTTCTACGGTATCTACAGTAGCAATCTGCTTGATCTTATCCCGTACCTTCTGTAGGCCCTCTTCTGTTGTCCAAATGTAGCTTTCTGCCTCTTCTACCTTTTTCCGACTCTTTGAGAGCTCAGGATAGACCACCTCAGCCAGGGAATAGATGATTTTGATGTCATGATCTGAGAAGAGCTCGCACTTGGTCGAAAGGAGCAAAAATTCACGCACCTGCGCCAACGAAGATTCCCGCATGACATCGCGAATGACACGATAGCGTCCCTGTAAGAGAATCTGCAGCATTTTTTTTCCAAGATCTTTGTGCTCTGCTTTCTTGGATAAGTGATCGAAAAGAATCAAAAAGGCTTCGAAAAAGAGAGGCCTTCCCGTAGGAGAGGCGTAGGGCAACGAGCTCTTTTTATCGAGAATTTTTTGAAAGTACCAGACAAAGACTTCTGGGTAAAGAAGAGGATGCTTGAGCAGTTCGGCGATCTTCTCTTCGATCTCTGCAGTCTCGTGCAGCTCCTGGAGGAGGTAATCCCGAATCGTATTCTGCTCCACAGCAAAAAGGAAAGAGAAGAAAAGCTCTTGCCAATCCTCACGAACTGCGCGCATCAAAACAAGGGTCCGTTTTTTGAAAGAGATCACCTCAACGCTCCCCAAAAATGCGAGGGGATCCTCGAGAGAAACGATCAGATCTTCTGCCTCTTGCCTCTTGCCTTCCACTTTTAAATCCTCTAGAAAAAAAAGGAGTGAAAGGATCTCACCTTGGTGCAATCCCTCCTGTTGGAGGAGATCGGTGATCTTCTGAATCAAAGAACTCTTGAAATCTTGATTTTTCAGCGTCTCGGAAAAATCGCGCAAAAACCCGTAGACCATCTGGATAGTTTTTGGAACATCGGGTTTTTCTTCCAAGGCTTTGTAGAAAGCCACTTCGTGGGGGATCGCCTCTTCTAGGAGGGTGAAAGGCAATCGGAGATGTTTTGGACAGGCAATGCGGGTATCTTTTTTCAGTTTGCTGCGGGTATTTTGCCACCAGCGATTCCAATCTTTTTCTGGTATGACCAGTTCGAAGAGTTCGTCTTTGATCTCGGCTGCCGTTTTAGGTCCGAGGTCTCGAAGCAAAGAGCGGAGCACTTCTGTCGGATTTTCTCTCGCCTGTTGTTCAAGAAGATCGGGATTGCCAAATCTGCGCGCTAAAAAGTGCTCCTTTTCAATGGGTATAAGGGTTTTGAAGGCATTAGCAAAAGAGAGGTGTTTGGTCCCAAGAACATGCTCGCATTCGAGAGCAAGTTCTTCGCGGATCATCGAGACTTCTAAGATCTCACTCGCTCCCCAGCCCCCACTGTGATAGACAAAATTTCCTTTGCTCATGTGCGTGAGCAGCTCATAGTTGCCGATTGCCCCTTGAAAGTTTTCTCCCAAGCGGAGACCAATCATCCGGATCTTCTCGCCAAAGTTGGTATCTTCTGGATATTTTTTTTGCAAAAATTCGAGAGCAACAGTATAAAGCGATTCAGAATGGCTAGTCTGAATCTGGAAAATGAGTTTCAAAATGTCGTGCGCATCTTGCGCCTTTTCGATTTTCTTCCAGAGAATGAGCCCCTTCTCGACGTGACTTCCGAAGGGAACTACTAGCGGAGAATTGCGCGCCTCTTGCAGAATTCTCCTGTATTCCTCGATATCGAACTCGTCGCTATAGCAGTATTCTTCCCATAATTGGAGAAATCCTGGATAGTCGTTTTTTTCTATTCTTTTGATGAAATCTGCGAGATAGGTCATGAATTTTTCCGGAGCTTCTTATGGAAAAAATTGTATAACAAGGCAATAAAATCTTCAACATAAGGGTGTTTTTGCGAACAAGATTGTGGGGGAAAATGTTCCGCAGACCTCTTGTTCCACTCGCCTTATCTTTACGAAAAACTCGAAAGGTAGTCACTCGGCGCAAAAGCGTAGATACAAAACTCATACTAGCTTCAAACAAGAGCGCAAAAGCCTTTCTCAGAAATTCTAAGTTCCGGCAAAATCCCCTAGAAACGTAGGGGATTTTGCCTGCCTTACATGAACCGCCTTCCTTATCTCATCATCCTTTGCAGTCCGTTTCTGGGGTTTTCCTACGAAAGAGATGAATACGCAAAGACAGAGAGGCTGTTTGCCGATCTCGATCAAATCGAGAAGAAAGGGAAACAGGCAAAAAGGCTCTTGCCTAGTCACTACAACAACTGGGGGACTCTCGGCTACTTTGCCGTTCCCTCTGCCAACATGGAGTCAGAAGGGATGTGCGCGCTTAGCGCGACATTCCAAGATCGTATGCGGATCTACACCGCAACCTTGCAATGGCTCAGCCGCCTCGAAGTGCGCGGACACTACCTCACATTGCCCGATTGCTTCTCTGCAAGCGCCGGATGCAATACCCAGCAAAAGGGTGATACGAGAAGGCTTGCTAGCTTTAAATGGGCCCTTTTAGGGGAAGAAGACGACCTCAGTGCACTTCCAAATATCTCCCTTGGAGCAGAAGGCATTGTGGGAGATCGTGGCTACTCTACCTGGTATGGGGTGGCGAGTGGCGAGATCGCTCCAGCACATCTCGAGTGGAGCCTTGGTTGGGGTTGGGGACGCATTGCAGGTCCCTTTGCGGCTCTCCGTTGGTCTCCTTGGAGCCCAAACACTCTTTTCGATAGCACTCTTTCTCTCCTTTACGAATACCGCAATCGAGACAACATGCCCCGCTGCCCCCATTTTTCAGGGAGACAGCGCCACCTTTGGAATGCAGGGATTTCTCTGCAATCTTGGGACATAGTTTCGCTAGATCTCTACGGAGATCAGGATCACAATTTCCGAGCACATGCAGCGATCCAATACAATCTCGGAACGGCAGAGGGGGTTTTTCCCAAATTTCTCGATCCACCCCTTTGCTCTTCCACTCTCAATCGAGAGCCTTTGGGAGCGAAGCGAAGAGGCGCTCTTTTTGCACAAGAGTGCGCAGAGGCTCTTGAAAAGCAAGGGCTCGATCTCATGCGTGTCTCGAGATACCGCAATACCGTTTCACTACACGTGAGCAACCCTACCTACCGCCAAGAGCGCGTTTTGCGCAAGCGCATGATCGAAACAGTCGCTCCTCTTTGTCCGGAGGGCATTGAAGGAGTAAAGCTGGTTCTGGAAAGTAGCGGCATTCCCCTGCAACAGTACACTCTACCCACGAAACTCTTTCGGGAAGAAACGATTCCTTCTGTTTTGCAAGAGACGTGCATTCCCATGGAGGAGATCACATTTTTCCCCTCATCTGAGACTCTATCTTTGTATGTGAAAAACAAGCCCCTTTTGCTTTACACAATCCAGCCTATTTTCTCGAGCTATTTTGCCTCTTCTTCAGGGGATTTGAAATACGCAATTGGTATACGCACCACTTTGGATGGTGATTTCCGCTCCTTTTACTATGCGTGCGCGGTGAGCTACACGATCCAATCAAGCCCTTCAGAAATCGATTCGCTCGATTTGGCGAACCCCTCTCAACTTGTCCACGTCCGCTCTGATCAGATTCTATATCGAAGATCTCACTCTCTGCATCTCGATCAAGGCTTTTTGCAAAAGAATTGGAACTTGGGAAAGGGCTGTTTTATGAGGTGTAGCGCAGGTTACTTCGAGGTCGCGTACGCAGGAGTCGCAGCAGAAGCGCTGTTCTACCCTGTAGACGGCAATTTTTCTCTAGGAATCGAAGCGGCTTTACTCCGCAAAAGATCTTACCACGGCTTGGGGCTAACAAAACAGATCCGCAAATTCCAAGACTGTACACTCGTATACGTTCCCTACTACGGCCTGCAGTATTTTGGGAATATTCACTACAAAATCCCCGAACAGCAGATGCGTGTTGGATGCAAAGTGGGACAATTTCTTGCAAAAGATATCGGAGCCCGTTTCGAGGTGGACAAAACATTTCCGTCAGGATGGAACCTCTCTTTTTGGACGACGTTTACCAACGGCAAAGATCGGGCAAATGGGAGACGCTACTTTGATAAGGGGATCGCATTTTCCCTACCAATGGACCTTTTTTTGAACAAAAGTAGCCGAAAAAAGTTGGGGTATTCTTTCCCCGAAAGAATTCGGGATGTGGGCGCGATTGCTGCGACAGGTATGCCTCTATATCCTACAATTTACGAAGAGCGGCTTGGCTGTCTTCTTGCGAATTAGCTCATAAATCCTCGAGAATCTGGTCAATCGCATAGGAAAAAATGAGATCGGCGCCTGCCCTTTTGACACTCATCAACGTCTCAAAAAACACCTCCCGTGCATCGAGCAGTCCCTGGGCATCTGCTGCCATCACCATGGTATACTCTCCACTGACATGGTAGGCTGCAACAGGGCGCAAGGTGCGCTTTTTGATCTCACAGATCACGTCTAGGTAAAGACTTGCCGGCTTGACGAGCAAAATATCAGCATGCTCTTCCTCGTCCAAAAGAGCCTCCAAAATGGCCTCTCGCCGGTTCGCGGGATTGAGCTGGTAGGAGCGTTTGTCACCGAAAGAAAGGCAAGAGCCGACAGCTTCTCGAAAGGGGTGGTACAAAGAAGAGGCATACTTCGCACTATAGGCGAGGATGCCCACAGAAGAAAAACCTGCTTGATCGAGCGCTTTTCGGATGTGGGCAACGCGGCCATCCATCATGTCGCTAGGGGCAACTAGATGCGCGCCCGCCTCTGCATAGAGACAGGCCATTTTTCCAAGCACCTCTACAGTAGCATCATTTACGATCTTCCCCTCAAGAAAAAGACCATCATGGCCATGAATCGTGAAGGGGTCGAGAGCAACATCTGCAATGAATGTCGCCTCCGGAAATTCCTGGGAAAAGAGGCGGAGAGCTCTTGCAATCAGCGAATCTTGAGAAAGTGCCTCCTTCGCATCCCACGACTTTTTCTCCTGAGGAACCTTGGGAAAAAGGGCAAAAGCATGTACACCCCGATCAAGATAAGAGCGGATGCACAAAAGCGCCTCATCAACCGAGTAGCGGTAGATCTGAGGCAAAGACGAGATGGGCTCACGCCGGTTGAGTCCCCCGGTCAAAAAAAGGGGTAGGGCAAAATCATTCTCCGTGAGGTGCGTCTCTCCGAATAATCGACGCAAAGAGGGGCTCGCGCGCAGTCGACGCATCCTAGTTGGAATTTGTAAAGAAGCTCCTGCCTCCGCTTTTACGCCTGTCAACTGCATAATTTTTTCTCCTTTTCCCACGTTTTACGGGAAATTGGAGATTTTCTACACCTTTTTCCAAGCAGTTTTTCCAGGGAGTTTTTCCTTGATCCGCTCTTGAGAACTATGGCAGTCTTGTGGAAAACATTTCTTATAAAGAGGCTGAAATGACGCAGAATTACGAAGAATTTACCGAAAGCCAAATCAAAATTTTACATCAATTCGTCTCTAGCACAACTAGCAATGTTTTCGTTTTGCGCAATCTACCAGAAGTGATCAAAGGCGCCCTTTTTTCCCGCTACTCCCGCTCCACTTTGGGCTTGCGCTCTTTGCTTTTGAAAGAGTTCATCATGAATGAGGATACTTCATTTCAAGAGATTGCAGGCAAATATTCGTATGCAGAGCAAAATGATCAAATGCTTGCGATCAAAAAAGCGCAAAATTTTTATGATCGAATCTTAGACGGCTACGGAGATGATTCGATCGGTGAACTGGGGGGCGCTCACCTCGCGATCGAAAACATTTCGATGCTCGCAGCAAAATTTGTCGAAGATGCCCGGATCGGCGGATCTCCTTTGGAAAAATCGACGCGCTATATCTACTTCAACCAGAAAATCCACGGAGAATACCCCTTCTACCAAGAGCCGATCCTCATGACCTCTGCCTACCGAGAGCTTTACTGCAGTACGTGCAACCACCTTTTCGATACCTATAGCCAGCTCATACCAGAGCTAACCGAAATCATCGAACAACAATTCCCGAAAAATCACCAGATCTCCCAGGCTGCTTACAAAGCCTCCTTGCGCGCGAAAGTATTGGACTGTTTGCGAGGTTTACTGCCTGCATCGGCTCTGACAAATATGGGCGTCTTTGGCAATGGCCGCTTTTTTGAAACGCTCTTACAAAAAATGCAGACGCAAAATCTAGCGGAGCTGGGCGACCTTGCTAAAACGGCACATGAAGAGCTCTCAAAAGTCATTCCCTCTTTCATCCGTAGAGCCGATGCAGAACACAAATACTACGAAAAACAGGCCGAATTTCAAGAAGAGATGGAAAAAGAGCTGCAACAGCTTGCACTGAACCATCACGAAGAGGTAGGCAAGTGCAGCAGGCCTGGGGTACGCCTGATCGAATACGACCCGAACGCTTTGTACCGAGTTGCAGGCGCTCTCTTATTCCGCTACTCTTCAGGTTCTCTCGACCAGCTGACAGCGTTTGCCAAGGATCTGGACCAAGAAGAGCTGTTGCGGGTTTTAGACGCTGCTGCTATTCCTAGAGAAACCCGGAGGCACAAATCTCCGAGAGGCCTCGAGCATGCCGAGTTCACGTTTGAAATTCTAGCCGATTTTGGCGTCTACCGGGATCTACATCGACACCGCTTGCTCACGCAAGAGCGGCAGCTACTCACCTGCCACCACGGCTACTTTGTCCCCGCAGAAATTGTAGACACACCTCTTGAAAAGCCGTATGTCCAAGCGATGGATCAGGCAAAAGAGTCTTACAAGATCATCGCGCAAGAGCTTCCGGAAGAGGCACAGTACATCGTGCCGATGGCCTACAACGTACGCTGGTATTTCCGTGTCAATTTGCGCGCTTTGCAGTGGATCTGCGAGCTCCGCTCCTCTCCCGCAGGGCATCCAAGCTACCGGTACATCGCGCAGGAGATGGCAAGGCAAGTATGCGCACAAGAGCCCCACTTTGAACGCTTCTTCAAATTTGTCGATTATGAGGGACATGATCTAGGGAGATTAGGGCAAGAAATCCGCAAACAAGAAAAGCTCGAGAAGCGTTTATGAGTAGGAAAAGAAGCTATCCCATTTTGGGATCGAGTCTGTTCATTGCAGGCAGCTGCATTGGAGCTGGCATGCTCGCACTTCCAGTTCTTACAGGTCTCGCTGGCTTTTTCCCCTCTCTTGTGAATCTATGCATTGCTTGGGCATTCATGACGTACAGTTCTTGCTTAGTTCTCGAGATGAATTCCTGGTTCCCCAATAGAGTCAATCTCCTCTCGATGCTCGAAAAGGGGCTCGGGCCATGGGGAAAACGCCTCTGCTTTTTTTCCTACCTATTTCTTTTCTATACCCTTTGCGTCGCCTACATCGCAGCTAGCGGGCGCTTGATCGCACGCCTTTCTCCCGGGGAATGGTTCTCTATAGAGATCTCCTCATGCTTGTTTGTGCTGCTCTTAACCCCTTGTATTTACCTTGGAACCAAGGTCACCGATTACCTCAATCGCCTCCTCGTATTTGGTCTTTTTTTCACTTTTTTTTCCATGATCCTTTGGGGACTTCCTAATATCGATTTGCGCTATTTTCTGCATGTTGATGGCCGCTTCCTTCTCCTCTCTCTCCCCGTACTGGTCCTCTCTTTTGGCTTTCAAAATACGATCCCTTCCCTGAGCGCCTACCTCGAACGGGACTGGAAAAGCGTACAAACGGCCATTTTAGGAGGGAGCCTCTCTGTCTTGATCATCTACCTCCTGTGGCAGATCCTATTCATCGGGACCGTCCCTTTTGCAGGCAAATCGGGTATACTCGCTCTTTATGAGAGCCGAGAAGATGCGACAGCTCCTCTCTATTCTCTCGGAATCGGTTCTTTGTCTCAGGGATTTGCTTTTTTTGCGATCATCACCTCGTTCCTAGCGCAGAGTCTCACACTGGTCCATTTTCTAGCAGATGCCCTCCACGTCCCTTTGACGCGGAAAAATAGAGCATGGCTGAGCGCAGTGACACTAGGCCCTTCTCTACTCATTGCAATTAGCTATCCCCATATTTTTTACGAGGCGCTCCAGTTTGCTGGCGGATTTTGCGCTATGCTCCTTTTTGGAGTTCTTCCGGTAGGAGCAGTCTTTCGAGGACGTTATGTAGCAAAGATTCCTGCCTCTTACCGGGCGATTGGCGGGAAGGCAACGCTTGGGTGCGCAGGGATTTTCGCGCTCTTTCTTTTGATTCAAGAAATGGAGAAAATGCTCGGAGCATTCTTATGACCCCACCCACCTCAAGGTTTTGGGGCGCTCTTTGCTTTGTCATTGGAACAGCTGTGGGAGCCGGCATGCTTGCAATGCCCACAACCAATGCGTTTTCCGGGTTTTTCTGCGCGTTTTTCCTTCTTCTTTTCTCCTGGCTTTTCATGTTGGCTACGGCGCGCCTCTTAGCCGATGCCACCTTACATGTGGGGGAAAAAGCGCACCTTTTCTCCATTACCGAAACGCTTTTAGGCAAGACCGCCAAATCGATTTGCTCTTGTGTCTACCTGCTCTTGCTCTACTCCCTAACCTCAGCATATATCTCAGGAGCAAGCTCTGTGATTGGAGGCGTTTTTTCCCACTATTTTTCCCTCCAAATCGACGAGACGAGGATCGCTATCCTCTTTTCGATGGCACTGCTTTCTCTCCTTTCTTGGGGCATGGAGATGGTTGACCAGATCAACCGTTTTTTGCTAGGACTTCTCCTCATTTCTTATGCACTCCTTTTGTTTGCTCTTCCTCCTCACATAGAGCCGCACCTCCTTTGGCACTATGAACCGCGAGCACTTTTTCAAGGTGTGCCTGTCATGATCACCTCTTTTGGTTTCCATATCATCATTCCTAGCTTGGCTACTTATTTGAAGCACGACAGAAAAGCGCTCTACCGAGCCATTTTCTGGGGAAGTTTTTTTGTAGCCCTGCTCTACCTCTTCTGGGAGCTCCTTACGTTAGGAACCCTACCTCTTCAGGGGGAAAAAAGTTTCACCACAGCTCTGGAAAAGGGGGGATCTGTGACCCAAACTTTGGTTGCTCTCGTTCAAAGTCCTTCCATCACCTTGGGCGCCCTTTTTTTCTCTTTTTTCGCGATTCTTACCTCTTGCTTGGGCGTATTTTTAAGTCTTGTAGATTTTTTCCAAGATGCTTGGAGAGATAAAAGGAGAAGTCGCTCGCTGCTTTCTGCTTTTTTGCCCCCTACGCTCTTTGTGTTGCTCTACCCTCAAAGCTTCCTATTCGCTCTCGACTACGCCGCGATCTTTGTGGCGATCTTGCTCGGCATCTATCCCGTTTTATTTGCTTGGAATCTTCCATATCCCTCTTTTTATCATACTTTTTTTGGTAGAGTATATTTACTTGTACTTTTTCTAATTTCATGTAGTATCATTGTAATTAGTCTCTTTCAACAAGACTGGATCTTTTCACAACCTAGTTCATAAATATGTTCCACCTGCATGCAAAATTTGCCCCCTCTGGGGACCAACCCCGATCGATTGCTAAGTTAGTTGCAGGAGTCAAAGCGGGGAAAAATGCGCAAGTACTTCTGGGGATCACAGGATCGGGCAAGACGTTTGCCATGGCCAATGTGATTGCACAAACGCAAAGACCTGCTCTCATCTTAGCGCACAACAAAACTTTGGCAGCGCAGCTCTACCAGGAGTTTTCTGGGTTTTTTCCCGAAAATGCCGTCGAGTACTTCGTCTCATATTACGATTACTACCAGCCGGAGGCGTACATCGCACGCACCGACACCTATATCGAAAAGGACCTTGCAATCAACGAACAAGTAGAAAAGATGCGCCTGTCCGCGACGCGCTCTTTGATGGAGCGAGACGATGTGATCATCATCGCCTCGATCTCCTGCATCTACGGATTGGGCTCTCCCGAGTACTATGCAAAAATGCTGCTTTCTCTCGAAGTGGGAAAAAGCGTTCCACGAGATGACGTTCTCTTGCGCCTCATCGAAATGCACTACAAAAGAAACGACTATGATCTAGTCCGAGGCGCATTTCGCGTGCGAGGCGACATCGTCGATATCGTCCCCGCCTACGAAGATGCCCTCGCCTACCGGATCCTATTTTTTGGTGATGAGATCGAAAAGATTCAGGAGATCGATCCTCTGACAGGAAAAGCGCGCGCGTCTTTTGAGCAGATCCGGATCTACCCAGCCTCCCACTACGTGACTCCCGAAGATGTGCGCCACACAGCTCTCAGTACCATTCAACAGGAGCTGCAGGGAAGAGTTGCCTGGTTCGAAGAGCAAAACCGCCTCCTCGAAAAGGCACGGATTGCGGAGAGAACCAAGTACGATCTAGAAATGATCAAAGAGATCGGCTTTTGCAAGGGGATCGAAAATTACTCACGCCACTTTAGCCAAAGACAAGCAGGGGATCCTCCCCCCTGCCTTCTCGATTATTTCCCCGAAAACTTCCTATTTTTCATCGACGAGTCACATCAAACGCTTCCCCAGATGCATGCGATGTACAATGGAGACCGCTCAAGAAAAACCTCCCTCATTGACTTCGGCTTCCGCCTCCCTTCCGCTCTCGACAATCGCCCTCTCAAATTCGAGGAGGCCTATGAACACTTTCATACTGTAATCTACGTCTCGGCCACTCCTAGCGCCTTTGAGATCCGAGAGGCAGAAGGGGAGATTGTCGAGCAGATCATCCGCCCTACAGGCCTTCTCGACCCTCTCATCGAAGTGCGTAGTGCCTCTTCACAGGTCGATGATGCACTCGAAGAGATCCGCAAGGAAACCGAAAAAGGGCACCGCGTCTTAGTCACGACCCTCACGAAAAAGCTCGCGGAGGATTTGAGCAAATACCTCCTAGAAATTGGCGTGAAGGCGAAATACATCCACTCTGACATCGACACCTTAGAGCGGATTCACATCATCAAAGCTCTCCGTTTAGGGGAGTTCGATGTCCTTGTCGGCATCAATCTTCTACGGGAAGGGCTCGATATCCCCGAAGTCTCTTTAGTCATGATCCTTGATGCGGACAAAGAGGGTTTTTTGCGGAGTGAAACAGCGCTCATCCAAACCTGTGGAAGAGCTGCAAGAAATGCCGAGGGTAGAGTCATTATGTACGGAGATCGGAGAACAAAAGCGATGGAAAGCGCCATTGCCATCACAAGTGAGAGAAGACAAAAACAAGAGGCCTACAATATAGAGCATGGGATCACCCCGAAAACCGTTGCAAAAGAAATGGCAGAGTCACTAGAGGAGACCTTTGGAATTGCTCCTGAAGAAGGTGTAGAGAAAAACACTCCCCCCGAAGTAGCTAGCCATGCAGAACTCGAGCAGAAAATCGAGGAGTGCAAAAAGGAAATGGAACAAGCCGCAAAAGAGCTCCGCTTTGAAGATGCTGCGAAAATGCGCGATCTTCTCCAACACTACCAGAGTTTAGAAGTGCTCTCATGACGCGGTGGATCGGGTAAAGATGCAAAGCAGCTACAGGGCGCTTTGGCGCCTCTTCCTTCGGAAAAGATACAGTTTTTCCTATTTCACGCTCGTCTTTTGTAGTCTCTTTGCCTCCCTCTTTGAGGGGCTCAGTTTTTATGCCCTCTACCGAGCTCTCTCCTCTTTAGACGGGACCGTTTGGGCTCCCTCTCTGTTTTCTTTTCTGCCTGCTTCCTCCCCGTCGGGAGTGTTTTTTCTCCTAGCAGCTTTTAGCCAAGTGGCGCGCTCTTGTCTGCTCTGTTTCTCTGCGAGTTTCGCAGCGCGCCTGGCCAGCCACCTACAAAAAGACCTACAAGTCTCTTGCCTGGAGGATACTTTTTCCCTCTCGTTTGCAGAAGTCTCCAGAAAAAGAAGTGCGCTCGAAGAGCTTTTTTCTGCAGCGAGCAACTCTTTTGGGCAAGTCTGCTTGCACATCCATAACCTACTGAACGGGATGATTTTTGGCCTCACTCTTTTCACATTCATGTGCATGACCTCCTGCACCTTGACTGCCTATACCTGCATAGGCTTTCTCCTAGCAGGCGCCCTTTATCACCTCATCGGGAAAAAAGCGAGGAGAGCTGCCTCTTCGGCTAACAAATGCAACACGCAGCTCCAAAAAGAGGTACAAGATGCGTTGCGCGGCATGCGCGAGATCCATAGCCACCACCTCTTTGCGCTTTTCCAAAAGCGGCTCAAAGAGCGCATCTTAGCGGGTAGATCTTCTCGCAAAGCATGGAATTATTGGAGCGCTATCTTGCAGCATTCGATCGAGATGATCGCGATGGCGCATGTGGGACTTCTTCTCTTGGTCGCTATCACAACCTCTTCTCTGGATATGGCTTTGATTAGCGCTTTTCTCGGACTTGCGTACCGGTTCGCTCAAAGGCTGCCAACCATAGCCCAATCCCTCTCATTTTTGCTCGCGCAAATGAGCAATCTTTCTGCCTTTGGAGAGTGTTTCGAGCGCTCCTTGCAGCGCTCCTTGCAGCCTCTACTTGCAGCCTATCCAGGGACAATTGTCATCAAACATCTCTCTTTTGCTTACGAGGGGAGCGAGTTTGCTTTGAAAAATATCTCCCTTACCATCCCCCAAAACAAAACGGTCGGGATCATAGGCCCGAGCGGATCGGGCAAATCCTCGCTTTTCGATCTTCTTCTCAGAATGCGCTCTCCCACCAAAGGAGGGATCTTCTTGGGAGAACGGGAATGCGTAGAGTATGATCTCGCCTCTTGGAGGCGCCTTTTCAGCATCGTTCCCCAACAGCCCTTTTTATTCCGAGGCACTCTTCTAGACAATCTCCTTTTGGATGCCCGTACAGTGGAAAAAACGTTTTTAGAACAAGTGTGCCAGCAGGTAGGGCTGTTGCCTCTTGTAGAGCGCTTGCCTCAAGGGCTAAATACGGAGCTTGGAGAAGGAAATAGGGGATTGTCTGGAGGAGAGAAGCAGCGCATTGCTATCGCAAGAGCTCTCCTTCGAAGAGCTCGAATTTTGCTACTCGATGAGGCAACCTCCCATCTCGATATCGCAGCACAAACGGCCGTGCAAGAGTGTCTTCTCACCTTGCAAGGAACCATCACGATTGTGATCATTGCTCATAAAACCTGCCTGCTCAAACAGGCAGATGAAATCTATGTCTGGAAACGAGGTGCCCTTGCTGAAAAGGGGACGCACACGACACTTTTGCAAGCGGAGGGACACTATTACCACCTTTTTCAAAAAGAGCGATCAAATCTTCTTCGAGAAAAGCGCTCTTTAGAAGGGAAGCGCAGGAGGCCCCTCTTCTCGAAGAAGAGCTAAAATTTTTCTGGGATCTTTCTCCTTCATGATGACCTCTTTTAAGCGAGGATGGGGAGGGAGTTGTTTCAAGAACCAGCTCCCCACTCTTCGCATGTCAAGACACGCTTTCTTATCGGGTTGGTAGCGAAAGATTTCTTCGAAATGAGCGAGCCACCACTGCCGAACCTCTTCGGGGGAGATCTCTTTTTTCTTCCTTCTCTGGAAGTAGGCTACGAGCTCCTCTGCAATCCAAGGGCGGCCCATGGTGCCGCGCGCAATGAGAATGCCATCTGCGTTGGTCTCCTCCCACATCTTCTCTGCACTCAGAGGATCGAAGATATCGCCATTCGCAAACACGTAGATCGTTTTCGCCTTTTTTTTTGCCTCTCTAATCGGAGAAAAAGCGGCTTTTCCCTTATATCCCTGCTCCCTTGTTCTCCCATGAATGGTGATCAAAGAGGCGCCCGCCTGCTCTGCAATCGTCGTGATGAGAGGCGCATTGATCGAATCATCATCCCATCCCGATCGGATCTTCACACTGATGGGCAAATCAGTTGCACGTACCATCTTTTGCAAGATCTCCCCAATTTTTTCTGGCTTTTGCAAAAGGGCCGATCCGCTACCATCTTTCGTGATCTTATCTACAGGACACCCACAATTGAGGTCGATCCAGTCGAATCCTAGGTCTTCGATCCGGCGGGCAGCCTCGCAGATGTAGTCGGGATTGGAACCGCAGATTTGCGCTCCGATTGGATGCATGGAATGATCATAATCCAACAGGCGGTAGGTCGTCGGCTCATCGCGTATGAGCGCATCGGCTTTGACCATTTCACAGAAAAACAATCCTGGCCGCGTGTGGGATAAACGAGGATCGACGATTACCTTCCGAAACGGGTAATCGGAACAACCGGCTAAAGGAGCATAAAAAATATTGTTTGCAAATGCCTTCCCCCGCACAACGAAAGGGGCAATCAGACGTTTCATAGGAAAAGAAACAACACAAAAGATTTGAGAAGGCCTAAAGCAAGGAAAGCTACGAGAGCGCTCAGATCGATCATCCCAAGAGGGGGGATCAGCCTGCGGAAGAAGGCGAGGTAAGGCTCGGTATAATAGTAAACAAAGTGCATGAACTTGTAGTGTTGCACCTGAGGAATCCAAGAACCGATCACCCGTACGATTAAGAGAAAGTAATAGGTGGAAAAAAGAAGATCAATAACTTCGAAAAACATAAATATGCAAAAGACTCTTTCAGAAATCTTATCAGAATAGAGCAAACCAAAAAAGAGAAAAATTCCCTGTTGCAAAAGCAGCATAGTAAAAAGATTGTTTGCTAGAAGAGACCTCTTGCGATTTATCGTTACAGGAAATAGTAGCTCTCGATAAAATGGATGGATGTGGGAGCTTCTATGATTGGCATGCACAAAGAGGGCAATACGGTATTTCTAGCAAAGATGCGTAAGGAGCGGGGTCGCTATCTCATCGATCAGCTGTTTTCTACTTCAGAAGGCAATGCGCGGCGCTACGCGCTCGAGCATAGTTCCCCAAAAAGAGTCTGCGGCGTGAGCGCCGAAGATCTCCTCATCAAGGGCATCGACATCTCTATCCCTCGAAGAACTCCTTGGAAAAAAGTACTCGCCTACCAACTAGAATCGCTCCACTTTTTTCCACCCGAGCAAATGCTCTCCCTTTCCATTTTGCATGGCAAACCCGAAAGGTCGCTCCGCGCAACTTGCTTTACGACCACCAAGCAACAGATCCACTCCCTGATGGAAAAGTGGTCTGAAAAAAATCTCGATCCCCACCATATCTCCACGGTACCCAATGCTTTGATGCGCTATGCGAAAAGGTACCACGAAGCTCCTGACCATTTCTGCCTTGTACACATCGACCTGCAAAGTTGCACCTGCGTGCAGGTAGCAGAGGGGCGCGTGCGACAAGCCTACTCTCTTTCTTCGGGGATCTCTTCCCTAGTGGAAGCGGCGAGAAAAAGTGGTTACCCCTCTTTCTCTTCTCTCGATCTTGGGAAAATGGAAGGGAAACTCGACCTCCTTGCGCGCAAACTACGCGCTTTTTATGAAGGGATACAAACCGCTTTTTCCTCATTCTCTCTTCCCGAGAAAGTCCCCCTCATTTTTACAGGCCAAATCGACCTTGCAAAAAACACCATCCAGCCGATCAAAAAGATCTTGGCTCCCTATGTAGAAAAAACCCTCCCGGAAAAGGAGGAAGTGCGCAGTGAAGAGCCAAAAAGTAAATATGCTATCAGCATCGGCCTGGTGTTAGACACTGTTGCCAAAGATGCCCTGTCCTTAGAGTTCCGGCAAGGAGAATTCTTAGCCGAGAGCTTCATCAAGCAATATTTTTGGAGCATGAGCCTCTGTCTTACCCTGTACCTCACCACTCTTTTAGGTGGCTATAGCTACAGCTCTTCCTATCTCAAAAAAGAAGAGGCTCTTTGCGACGCTTTTTTTCAAAAGGTGCATGCAAAAGACGAACAGGCGCTCAAACGCTCTCTTGCTGGAAAGAGCGCGCCTTTGAAGGCAGATTTGCAAAGTTGGGAGAGTCTGCTTGCAAAAGAGAGCAAAGCCTCTCCCTGGAACGCTCCTTGTCCTAAAGCTTCCTCTGCACTTTTCTGGATCCAAGGGATTTTGCAAGGAGTAGGAGCTGCGCTCTCCTCTTTTTCCTACACTGTAGAAAAACGTCCGACGCTTCAGTCTCCGAGGACGTCTTATGTAGTGCGTATCGAAGCGACTGTGCCTAACGCTTCGCGCTCCTTGCAAGAGCGCTTAGAAGCAGCTTTTTGGGAAAGTCCCGAGCTCGATCAAACCTACCCCCACTCTTGCAAAGAAGAACAAGGAGCGCTTGTGCTTTCGTTCTACTACAAAAAAGGAGGCTCCCTATGATTCTTCGCATGGGGCGGTTCTGGATGCGCCCCCTCCCCTTTTGGGTTACGGTGGGCGCAGCTTTTCTTCTTTTTTTCTACTGTTCCATGAGCCTCTACTTTTGCCATACCTCCCTAAAAGAAAAAATGGCCCGAGTACAAGCTGTAACAGAAAAGGCAGCTAAGAGCTTAGCCCTACGAAAACAAAACCAGGCTCATTATGCCGTGTACCAGGGTACAGACCCCCTCTTTTTAGAGAAGCATCTCGCCTCTTTTTCTTTTCTCTCTTCGGAAAGAGCGCTACTTGAAGAGGCTCTTTCCCCTACAATTTTTCCGCAAAACGCAGCAATCGCTGAAGCAAAGAGACTTTTTCGCAAGACGAACCTCTTCTACGAAAGGCGCCCCCTTGCAAAAGAAAAAGAAGCGCAAGAGATTCTTTTTGTGCAAAAAGAGCCGGTGTACGGAAGCTTTTCCGACATCACCCACCTTCTCTCCGTCGTGGAAGGAGCGAAATACTTTGCAAAGCGTCCTGAGATCTTGTTCACTCGATTACAAATCGACTGCCATGAGGGAGATTTTTTTCCCTATTTCACGATCCAGACGGAACTCTTGCAACGGGATTTTCCAGGAGATGCTCCATGAGGTATTGCCTATTTTTCCTACTCCTTGCCCTTGGGAGTTGCTCACGGTCTCTCCTCGAACCAGAGGTGGTCTGCATCCAGGTCAAAGACCACCAGGGCTCTCTTGAGACCTTCAATGAAAAAGAGCGGATCGAATCCTTCGCAGAGACGGACTACCTAGCTCCTCAGCCCTATAGCCAAATCCTACGGATCTTGCAAGAACCGGGCCTCGATGTGCGCCGCTCGATCCTCACCTCCTACCATCCGAACGGGCAGATCAAGCAGTACATGGAAGGGAAGGGATCGATAGCAAAAGGACCCTACTTCGAATGGCATCCAAATGGCAAAAAGAAAATCGAAGCGACAGTTGTAGGAGGCAACTTTGATCTCGATTATGCAGCACAAAAGTATTGGCTATTTGACGGCACATCGCGCGTGTGGGACGAAGACGAGCAACTCATGGCAGAGATCCATTACGACCTTGGAATGCTCCACGGCCAAACAAACTACTACCATCGCAACGGAGCTTTGAAAACGTCTATGCAATACCGAAAAAACCAGCTGCATGGTTCTGTTTGCACGTACTACCCCAACTCCCTCCTGCATACAAAAACCGATTACGTGAAAGGGAAAAAACAGGGCACATCTATCGGTTACTGGGAAAACGAGGAACCCTCCTTTTTCGAGCAGTACAACCAAGACATGCTCATCACAGCTGCCTACTACGATCAGGCAGGCTCTTTGCTCTGCAGCATTGATGCAGGAAAAGGCCACCGCGCCTACTTCGCAGGAGATGTACTCGAAAAAAGAGTCGAGTACCGCCAAGGTGTCCCAGAGGGCACTGTCGTTTTCTACACACCTTCTGGAAAAGTCATGGCAAGGTATGGACAAAAAGGAGACAAAAAGCAGGGCAAAGAGGAGGTCTTCTACCCCACAAAAAATGGAGAAAAAGCTCAAGTAAAACTCTCCGTAGATTGGGATGATGACACGATCAATGGTTTTGTCAAAACGTGGTATCCCAATGGCAAAATGCAGAGCCAAAAAGAATACTACCGCAACGAAAAAAATGGGATGAGCTTTGCCTGGTACCAGGATGGTAGCCTCATGCTACTCGAAGAGTATGAGAAAGACCTCCTGCGCGAGGGCACTTACTACAAAGCGCAGCATGGCGATCCTGTGTCCAAGGTAGTCGATGGGACGGGCACTGCTACCATCTATGACGGAGAATCGTTTACCTTCCTGCGCAAAATCTTCTATGTACAGGGAAAACCAACCGAACGGGTGTGATCTCTTAAAGAGGCCGCTAGGCACCTCAGGGGCTTTCCTAGTTTCTATGTAGATTCCCAACCCCTCATCATGGCAGCTCTCTTCCCTTTGGAAGGAGACCAAATTTCCTAAAAATCTGGTTCAAAGAAGATCTCGACGAAATGCTCTACTACGCGAGAGAAGATAGGAATCATCAGGCTCCATTGCCTCGAGTTCTGATCGTCAGGAGCTTGAAAGCGGGCATTTTCCTCGTAAAATGTTTTCAAACGCTCAACAGAGATCTGAGGATTGTGTCGCATATCCAGCTTAGGCGTTTGCACAAACGCCCCAGATAAGCGACTCAAGAGATCCAGAGAATCTTCCCCCAGGTTGTTCCCCTTCAAGCTGATGTATTTCAGTCTGTCCAATTTCTGAATATCCTCATCAATCTCCTCAATTTCGTTGTCGTCTAAAGATAATGTTTCAAGGTTCGTGAACCCAAAAATCTCTTCAGGAATGCTTTTCAATCCACACTGGGTAATGTCCAATGTGACTAAAGAGGTATATGTGAACGGACTGACAATCGGAAATTGAAAATGGGCAATGTTTTTGCAGACTAACGATTCTACAGAATTCATGGAAAGATCGGGGGGAACAAAGAAAAGATCGTTGAAGTGTACAGTATAATTCTTACAGCACGTTCGTCGAGTGCTTTCGAAACAGGGAAGCGCAATGCTCAGGTCTCTACGCGGAACATTTTGCCTTCCTGAACAAAACACAAAGTTATAAACAGCTACCGCACAGGCGCGCAAATAATCGACAAGAGAAAACATCATCGAAAAGAAGGTATATCCGCGATCTCTTCCAACTCAGGAAATCTAGTGCTCCAGTAATATGCGACCTGATTTTTACAAGGGCTCTTGACACCGTCTGAGAAGTGTGGAAATTTCAGGAGCTGCTCCCCAATTTCTGCCCATGCCATAATCTGAGGAGATCCCCTCTCACTTCCTTTTTCCTGGGCAATTGTAATTGCCCGGGCAAAGGGTCGCTCGTATGTAATCTCCTGAGTTCACATTCCGGCAAATAGAAAAATAGGCTCCTCCCGCACACTGCCAAACTACCGTGTACGGAGTCATCGACTGCTGTGGCGAAGAGGGAAGATCGAGAGATGTGGGACTCCTTTCTGATTCCAACCGGTTGCCTGCAGGCAAAATAGTCTGCTGCGCGATCACCTCTCCCGAGCTTGCCTGTACAACGGCCGTTAAAACAAAGGGGGAATCATTTTCCAAAAAAAGTCTTCCTGCGAAAAGAACATCCACTCCCAAGAAAAGAGCTCCTTTTACAAGGCAGAAAATGAGGCATTTGCATACAGTGCTCAAACCGGTCTCCTCCGCAA
Organism: Chlamydiota bacterium; assembly: GCA_039179045.1. GTDB lineage: Bacteria > Chlamydiota > Chlamydiia > Chlamydiales > SM23-39 > JBCAXK01. The sequence goes on from JBCDEZ010000021.1 coordinate 20,390, forward strand.
AACACGCTTCTCTTTCTCGTATAAATTTATTTTGCAAAAAAGGAAAGGAAAGATCTATGCTTTAGGGTTACGGTTGAATCCTCAATTTGCTGAGAAGGCCTTCATGCTTCGGAAGATCTGTTTCTTGTTACTCTGCTCTACTGCCTTGCACGCTGAAGAATGTGAAGCCTCTTTTTCCTCCCACTTTCCTTGTCTTCCCGAAGGATTCAACAAGGCTCTTTCCTTCGATCGAGGGGAGCGGGGAGCCTATCTAAAAAAACGGCTTTTTCTTTGGAGAGCTGAAGGAGATCTTCTCTCCCCTGCTATCGTGCAAAAGGAGGACGCCTCCTCGCAAAATTGGGAGGTAGTCTCATTAGAAGATCGGTACCAGTTCGGAGGGTCGTTTGCGGGAGGCTACCACTTCGCGCACGGCGACTGGCGCGCAGGGCTACAGTATACGTATTTCGGATCGAGAACCTCTTCTCCAGGCACCGAAATCTCCTCTTCCGAGGGGGAAATTGTACCCCTTTGGGCCGCCGATCAGCGGGCAGGGGGGCCCTATTTCTCAGAAGAGGCGCGCTGGACCTTGTACCGCCACTTGATCGACTTGGATCTTTCCAGACGTTACTACGTAGGGCAGCTGTTAGCTGTATCCGCACAAGTGGGTCTCCGAGCCATTCTTTTCTCCCAAAAATACCAAGCAGAGTATGGGAATGCGACCACCTCTTTGACAACGCAAACCCAAACAGACTCTTGGTCTTTAGGTCCTCGCTTGCAGCTCTCTTCGAGTTGGTTTATCGGATCGGGGTTGGAGCTTTTTTTCGATATTGCCTCCACGCTGAGTTACGTCGATTGCGATGCACATCATCAAGAGGAGGATCCTCTCGGTTCATACGAGTTGCAACTCAATGCAAAAGACGTGCGCGTCTGCCCTACGCAAGAAATGAGCGCAGGAATCGGTTGGGGAGCTTCCTTCTTGCGGCACGCTTTTCACCTACATGTAACGCTTGAATACACTTTAGAGGCCCTATACGGGCAAAACGTGCTCCGCTCTTTCCTAGAACCGATCGTGGTCAACTTTTCAAGAGGAAGTGATGACCTGACTCTGCAAGGCTTCACCCTATCGGTGAGGAGCGACTTTTGATGCATCCAAGCGCAATTTTGCAAGCCTGTTTTCTCTGCGCTTGCTTCGCTTTCCCCCTCTTAGCCGAGACAGCAGAAGAGAACATCGTCTACCCAAAAGATCCCGACTTTTTCCTTGACCCTGACTATTACTGCTTCGAGACATTCGTTCCAGGCTACAACAAATCAGCGAGTATCGACGTCTGCAGCTGCTACGATCAGTTCCTCACCACCCTCAGCTTTCTCTATCTTTCCGCCCAAGAAGAGGGGCTCTCTCTAGGCCTGCTCGGAGATTCTACGAACGAGCTTTACCACCTTTTGCAACTTCCAGCCGTCTATGCTCCCGGTTTCCGAGTTGGACTAGGTTGGTATATCGATGAGAACAACTGGGACATCACAACAGAGTACACCCGTTTCCATCACGAGCAAACAGCCACGTTTTCCACTTCAAGCGGAGAGTCCATCGTCCCCTTTTGGCTCTCTCCTCTCACAGACGGGAGAGCAACACGTGCCTCTACCACGTGGGACTTAGAGATCGATTGCCTCGATGCAGAACTCGGCAAGGCTTACTATCTATCAGAGCAAAATACCGTGCATCCCTTTTGGGGAGCTCGGCTGGCTTGGATCTCCCAAGAATACACGCCAACCTATGAGCTGGCAGGAAAATCTATTCCCACAAAAAGTCAAATCCGCTCCTGGGGTTTCGGCCTCCGTATGGGGATGCAAACCGACTGGTTCATCTACGGAGGCGCACGCCTCATTGCAAAAACCTCGTCGAGCTTTCTCTACACGCATTACAAGCTCTGCGTGGAGCAACAAGAGAGCGACCCCACGCAAACCGCATTGAGTACAGAAGAGACTCCCGACTACTTGCGTCCTCACATCGACTCGGCTCTCGGCGTTGGATGGTGCGACTATTTTTTCAATAGCGCTCTACACATCGACTTAGCCTTTTTCTACGAGTTCCATCTTTTCTGGAACCAGAACATTTTTGGTTCCGCTTTTGGGGGCACAACCAACCAAGCTCCCAAAAGTGCGCGCAATCTCTCTTTGCACGGTTGCACTTTTCAAACCCGACTCAATTTTTAACGGGAGAGCTTCTTTAGATGCGATATTTTCCGATCCTAATGATCATAGCCCACTCTTTGCTGGGAGCTTCATGGGCTAGCGATGTTTGCAAGCAGTATAGCAATTACAACGCAGCGGTTTATGAAGACTGCTCTTTGCAAGCATACGCAAAAGGCTCCCTTCTCTATTGGCAACCTCTTGCAGAAGGTCTCGAGCTTGGTCTAGTTACCACCGATCCCACCTTTTCCATCGCGCAGGGAAAGGGGCGTGTGGTACAGACACGCTTCCACTACACTCCAGGATGGCAGTTCTCCGTCGGTATCGGAGGGTTTCCCGACGACTGGGAGCTGCGTGCCGATTACACCTACCTGCGCGCTACCTCCTCGACGAAAAAAGTTGTCTCCTCTTACTCCAACATCTACACGCAAAGGCTGCAAGAGGGCAATGCTGTACTCGCAAAAAGGCTAGACTCTTCCTGGAGAGCAAAGTTCTCCGCTCTCGACGGAGGCCTTACCCGCACATTTTTCGTGGGTCCCCACCTTATATTTTCCCCACTTGTAGGAGGCAAACTCGCTTTTCTACGCCAGGATCTGCATACCACCTACGGAGGAGGGGAGATTACCTCTCCCAATCAAGAAGCCAAGCAAAGCGCCTCTTCCCGCTCTTGGGGTCTAGGTCCTAGAGGTGCTCTCGCATCTGAATGGGTTTTACCCGAAGGGTTCTCTCTTCTTGGATCGGCTGCCTACAGCTTCCTCTTTACCCGCTATCACATAGAGATTGACGACGCGCCCACTTCCTCTACAAACGCACGGTTCTTAGTCGACCAAGTAGAGCATACCTTCCGTTCGATGTACGAGATCTCCCTTGGAACTTCTTGGAACTCTTCGTTTCCGCTCGCTTTCATGCAGTGGGGCTTTTCTGCGCAGTACACCTTTTTAGTACTTCCTCGCCAGAACGTATTTTCTCCCATCAAGTCGGATCCTACAGGGAGAAGATTTGCCGCTCTCAATGATTTTTACCTGCACGGAGGCATTCTCTCGACACAAATCCACTTCTGATTCGAACCTAGCGAACCTTCCGATCACCTCCCTTATCGGGCAACTGATTGAAATCAGTAGTATTTCCCTTTCTTTCACCGTGAACAAAGATTCTCTGACAATATACTGATCGAAGGGAATAATCTATAACTTTGTGCGAATATGTATAACTGAGGTACAGACGTTCCGACTCTGCCGAATATAGAGGTAGGCAGTGCAAGTAACGATGAAAAGGGAAAAACAATTCTCCCCGTTGATTCAAAAATATGGCATTTCTCCTACCGTAATCGGGAAAGAAACGTGCATGTGGCAGCTTAATAATGGGAGATACTTTTTGATCTGCATGGTAAACCCATTCACACAATAAGGTCACAATAGGACTGCCTCTGTGAGCAACCTGTAAAAAAAGATTTCGACTCGGACGTCTTGCTCCAAAGCACATAGGGGAAAAAAGCATCCGCAATTTTAGTACCAATCCTTTAAGTGAGGCATCTGCTGCCAAGTTAAAAGCGCGCACCCGAATTACACGAGGGCTATCTTCTTTAATCCAAACAATCAGAAATCCTCTCGTTACTTTCCCTACCTTATGGGAGACCATGATACAAGCCGTCATATTGCTTCTTTCTTTGTCCAAATCCTGGATCAAATGAATACCCTGCTTCATAGTTATTGTAGCCGAAGGATGATAGCGAACATCTGGATCTATCAGCTTACCTAGAGCGCTTGTTCGCTCCTCGAGAGACAAATCGGTAAGGTTTTCTAATTCAATGCTTCCTTCTTTACAAAAACGAGTAATTTGAGGAGAAATAGATAAAGTCATTTGTGTAACTCTTTTTATTAAAACTCTAAATATTATAAAATAGTGGAGATTAATTTTCAAATAAAAAGATTTTTTAAATTAATAAAAAAGTTTATACATACTAACTGCTATTCTTCTCAGATGATGCAAA
>JBCDEZ010000022.1:0-23136 GCA_039179045.1 Chlamydiota bacterium
GGGAAACTGACGGGATACTCGCGAAGAGCTCTTTTAAAAACAGCATTCTCCAGGATGAAAGGACTCTATGGTCCCATGTTCTACTCAAGAAAACCAAGTGCTCAAAGAGTAGAAGGTTACTTAAAATGCCTGATGAATCAAATGATGAGAACCGAGAGCTAGAAAATCTTCAAGGATAGTCCTGGTTGGTCTGAAAATTTGATTTTTTCAACAAGGCCCCTCTGCAACAATCATTAATCCAAGCGGCTACTTGTTCAGCAACTTCTTTAATATCAAGAGAGGTCGTATCAATAATTTTAGTAGTGACATTGCTTGGCCAATTTGCATTCTGATCCCAAGAAGAAAAATCTAAACCATCCCAGGAATCATCTGTGATAACATGCTGTGTCCATTGCGGATCACGGGTATGCATACGAAGCCAAGCAGACCAGTTCAGCATATTTTGATCATCGCCATAGGTGTTGCGTTTTTTCAAGTGTTGGATTCGCTCAAAGTCACTTACATCTAACAAGCAAAAATTGATATCATCTAATTTTTAGCAGAAGGGCATGCTAAGATTTCACCTAAAACAATTTGACCAAGCAAACAAGCGTCTTTTTCCATCTGCTAATAATTGTTGCAACCACTTTTCTGTAGATTCTTGACGCCATTTCTTATCAGCACCTTCAGGCACTCCAATATCATCAAAATCGTAGACCTTTATTTCACTGCCTAATATTTTTTGTAGTTCTGGCATAATCACTGTCTTGTCGCTAACGCTGGCGCCTCCTAATAAAATATAACCTCATGAAATACCCCTCATTTTATCAGCATGATATGCTCGTTCTACTGTGCCATTTGGCAAAAAATTAGGTTTTAGATGCTCAAGAACCTCCATCCGATCATCACCGCCTTCATCAGATAAGAAGATGTATTCACAATATTCAGCAATATCTTGTAATATGCGATTAAAACGATAGTAACAAAATGTATCTTGATTTATATTTCCTTGCCCATAGCCTTTATAAAACAATGATTCTTCTTCAGTTGGTGTGTAGCCACTATCCCAAATGCCTGCACCAATAAACATCAAGTCACGCTCTTTTGGTGCTAAAATAAGCGTATCCCAGTCAATGAGATACAAACGATTGTTTTGATCAACCAACAAATTCCAGCCGTGCATGTCAGCATGACATAATACATGTTGAAGGGATTGATTTTGCAGTATGGAGCCAAGTTCTTCTGTTCGTTTTATCAAATCGAAGATGATTTTATTTTTAGATTTTAACAATGCAGCCAGCTTCGTGGCTACAGCCTCATCAAAAACTTCATTTTGGGTACGTTCAAGGAATAATCTTACCGTTTGACAAAACTTCAATGAGAAAGTTTCTTTTGGCACATTGCTAATAATAGACTCAGGAATATCAGCGGTGTGTAATTTTTTTACTGTCCTCCCAAATTGCTGCCATTGCTGCTCTGATAATTTCATATCCACAGCGTTACGCCCATCAATATACGGATACAGGGCCACCTTGAAGGCATCTAAATTTGTCCAACATTCATCTGTTTTGGTTGCAATAGGTGGGATAATATTTTGCATCCCAATTTGTTTTAGATGATGTGGAATCAATACGCTGGGCTCACAAAAATCTCCAGAGCGTAGCTTTAGAAAATAGTCTGTTTTATCTATTGTCGAAACTCGGTACACGGCAGTATTAAAATCAGCACCAAGCGGTAAAAAAGAAATTTCAGCGACATCTAAACCATAGTTATCGTGCAAGCATGCAATGATTTTTTCATTTTTAAGATCAGGCTTTGTTAACATCTTCTGTTACTGTTAATTTTTGTAAAATCACAATCAAATCCTTTTCCTGTTTTTTCGGAAGGTTAGCAAAAAAATCCTCATCTACACCTTCTACAATAGGTACTAGGTTACCGGCTAAAGCCACCCCTGATTTCGTTAATTGCACGGATTTAGCCCGAGTATCCTCTTGGTTTTCATGTCTTGCTACTAAATTCATCCCAACCAACTTCTTTAATGATTTTGAAACAGTCATCTTATCTAGCTTAGACATTGTAACAATATCAATTTGGGTTACTTCTTTCTTCTGGCCATGCCACCAAAGTAGTATAGACATAATAACAAATTGAGCATGAGATATATCATGTGGCTCTAATGCTTTCTTGATCATACGTTGCCAAGAAATGGTTGTCTGCCAGAGCAAAAAGCCAGGGCTATCTTCAGGTGCATCAAAGGCAAATGGTGGATTTGTCATATCTTTCCGCTTTTCCTCGCAAGGTTAACCAAAGAGTCCATTTCATCTGGAACTGTGTCTGCAACATGCTTTGCCACAAGTTTGATCCACAGCCATTTTAAGGGCCCTGTAACCACTAATTTATTGGCAAGCAGAACGCTACCATCTTTCACTGCCATGCTATGGGTATCATACATTTTGGCGCCAAAGAACTTTGTGCAGTCGGTAAAATTCTGCATCTCATTAATTTCAGTCAGCGTAATCTTAACTGCCGGTGTGCCTTTAGACTTCAGCATAAAATGATTCCCCACCTTGAAGTCGCCATCAAGCTTGCAATAATCCAAATCTCCATGCCAACTGGGCCAGTTATTAATATCTACCCATATCTTCCAAATTGCCTCAGGGGGGACATTGGGATAAAATTTGCTATGCTCTCTAATCCAAATAAGCTAACTACATTAAAAGTAGATTCTGCCACCAATATTATATGCAAGTTTACTAATATCAGGTACTGAAGTCAAGAGATTTCTCTCATTCTGAGTACTCCGCAGACCACTTTTCAAAAACCCAATAAAATCAAGGGTTTGGTAGATGCGTACCTTCACGACCGACGTTCGCATGTAACGGAGAATTGGAGAACAAAAAGGGAGAATTTGGGGTATTTCGGGTGATTCTAGGATTCTCTAGGTACGCATGTGTTGCGTAACTGAAACTAGCTAAGCCCATGAATACCGGGGTTCAGACGCGCATTCGCTAATCTAAAAAATCCAGCGCAACCTTTTCGAGAATAAAAAACTGGCGGAGGAAGAGGGATTCGAACCCTCGGTACTTTTTCAAGTACACACGCTTTCCAAGCGTGCTCCTTCGGCCACTCAGACATTCCTCCAAATACGACAAAATCGTACCGGATTTGTACGATAACTACAAGGAAGAACCTAGAGAAGATAGGAAATGCTCGGGCATGTTTTCTTACAAATAATTTTCTGTGTTCAAGCATGCGGTGGTGGGATTTTTGGAGAGTCTGTCCTCACCCAGTCCAGAGATTTTGCACCAACTGAAGAAACGAATTGCGAATCGATTTCATCTCTATTCTTCTGTCTAACCCAATTCTTCAATTGGATTGGATATAAATTACCGTGACAATAAGTAGAGCTATTGAAACTTGCTGCAAAACCTTGATGAGTGGTGCTGTGCATTCAGCAGCAAGGCTTTTAAGAAAATTTGACCTCACCGATGCCAAAAATGAGAAAAATTTGTTTAACTTTGAGTCACAGTCAATACGTACAATTTTAGACTCGTTTGAAGAATTATTATGACGAATAAAACAGCATTGGTAACTGGGGCCTCTGGAGGTATTGGCAAAGAAATTGCGAAACAATTATTTTTGTTAGACTACAATCCGGTTACATATTCGGGAGTACTAAGCATCGAAAAAGCTTCCTACTGAAAATGGAGGTTCTCACAGCAATTTGCATGAAGACCAAGGCGCTCTTTTATGCGAATACCTTGAAGAGAATACCCAGCTCTATGTGCAAGATATTGCTGCCTATGTTTTGTCAGTGTTTGGAGTGAAGTATAGCATTTCAGGAATGCATTCTTGGCTGAAATCGAATGGTTTTACCTAGCAGAAGCCCGCAGTTCTTCCAGGAAAAGTAGATGTAGAGAAGCAAAAACAATGGTTGGCAGCAGTACCGCTGTCTCGGAAAAATTGCCTTGGATCGAAGCGTATTGAGCAAGTTTCGGGTACAGGGTAACATGAGAGAACACTCTGAGGAGTTAGGCAGATGATTCGGGGAAAATGTTTTTGCGGTAAAGTATACTACGAGGGGAAGAGTGAGATCCTCATTTCGGGGATCTGTCACTGCGCAGATTGCCAACGAATAACGGGCGGAGGAATCTGGCCCTTTGTCGGGATTCTCCGAGAGGTCTTAGTGGCAGAAGGCCCATTGAAGAGTTGGACAAGATGCGGCGCAAGCGGGAAATCAGTAGAAATGCAGTTTTGTGGAGTTTGCGGATCTACGCTATTTGGAAGGCCGGAGCGTTGGCCTACTCTTGTCACGATTTCCGCAAGTAGTCTCGAAAGGGATATCCCATTTGCGCCCAAAATGCACGTATGGGTGCAGGACATGCAAACAGGTATACTTCTTGATGAGAGGATCCCACAGTTTTTAAAAAATCCGTACCCTTTGGAGGGGAGTGAGAATTAAGTACCTGGCTCGGCTTTTCTGAGGTAAGTTGTTCTGTCCAATCGGTAGAGGACATGCTTTTTGAGAGGATGCAAAGGGGGGACGAGGGGGTGATCGAAATCATCTTGGGGATTGTGCTGTAGGCCAATTTTTTCCATTACTCTACGCGATCTTACGTTGCCCTTTGTTGTAAACGAGACAATTTCTGGTAGTTTCCAATGCTGAAACCCATAGTCTAGCACAGCTCGGGCACCCTCTGTCGCCAAGCCTTTTCCCCATTCGGTAGAAGCAAGGCGCCAGCCGATCTCCACTGTAGGAGTGAAATGGCAAGAGAAGCTGGGCCGATTGAATCCGATGAAACCGATCATTGCGCCTGTATCTTTTCTGACTGTCGCATATAGGCAATAGCCGTATTGGGTAAAATGGTGACGGATTCTGTTCAGAAGCTCGCTTGTCTGTTTTGGAGCTTGCATCGGTAAAAGATACTCCATAACCCGCGAATCTTGGTTGATCGCGAGCATTGGCTCTAAATCCTGGTCGGTCCAAGTTCTCAGAAGCAGTCTATCGGTTTCTAAAATGCGCATTGAAGAATTTGATATTACAAACAATCAATTTTCAACAATTGCACCATTTCTTAGCAAGATTTTTTGTACGATCTCTCCTTGCTTAGAAAGGAGAAGGAATACGAAACTAGCATTACTGAAAAGAGTCCTCTTTTCGGATGTACTTTTCCACGGGAGTGAAGTATGGACAAATTTCTTCTAAAGGGGAGGGGAAAGTTTTTACAGGAAAAGCGAGTACAACTCCTTTCTAAAAATGCCACTCGTAGAGTGGTACCTCCCTGCAGAGACGGTGCTTTTTGCCAACCTCGAGGGTGCGCTCCTCGCTTTTGCTGCATTGCATTGGATACGCCTTTGGGGCGCATGCTTGCTGTCGCCGACTCAGAGCGCATCTATTTCCTCGGATTTGCCGATTGCACTGGAACGAGCAGGGCTATCGATAGGCTGCTCCTAAGCGAACAAGCCTCCATGGGTATCGCGCTTGCTCCTCTTTTCTCTTTGCTTGCCGAAGAGCTTGAGCTCTACTTTTCTAAGAAGCATACCGAGTTTCGCCTACCGAGTTTCGCCTACCGATTGCCTATACTGGTACGCCCTTTCAACAGGAGGCCATTGCCGCCTTATGCAAGGTTCCCTACGGCACTACGCTGAGCTACATTGAGCAAGCAGCCATGATCGGCCGGCAAAAAGCTTGCCGAGCTGTGGCGAGCGCTAATGCGCTAAATCGCCTTGCTATCATCATCCCCTGTCATCGGATCATTCGCCGGAATGGGGATTGGGGGGGATATGCCGGAGGAGAAAAGCGCAAAGCGTGGTTGATTCAGCACGAGAAGGTTCTAGAGTAAGGGCCTCATCTTTCGTGTACGCTTTTGTTCCACAAGGCTCTCTTGCATGCAACTTTTTTCAAAGAGAGATTTGCTTTTTTTGGCATCTAGCCTCATTCGGGTTACAGCATATAGGGGAGGCAAATAGTCGTTGCCCTAGATGCAAGGAAAATAGAGTAAGAGCCGAAGCATAATGCCAAGATGCGCCGTAAGAGATCCAGGCGTTGTGGTGTAAAATGGTAGAAATTGCGAGTGAACCCCAAGCGGCATAAAGAGAGATACGCATGGTTTGTTTAGAAGAAGTTTTTGTGGAACTAGATACAGCCAAGAGAGCGATAGCAAGGAATACGTAGTCGATTCCTTTCCACCAGAGAGGTCCATCTGCGCAACAAGCGCAGGTCTGCGCTAAGAACAAAAAAGGGGTAAGCATGCAATGTGCGAAGCACAAAATAGAGCTAACCATTCCTAAAAAATCTGCCTGAAATTTTTTTTGCATATTTGTCTGTGTCCTCTATCATTCCATATAAATACGACCAAAATTATTGCACAGATTCTTCATAGAGCAAGGGAATTTGTAATCATATCCATAACCAACTGGAAAAGAATGATCAAAAGAGGAACCTCCTTTGTTGCAGCAGGGGGCCGCATCCCCCTGCGGAAGCGCGCACTTTTTAGAAGTCGCACTGGAAACCTGCTTTCAGTCCATGGAAAAGCAAGTCTCCTAAATGGCCCGAAGAGGTGGGATTCAACCCGTTCGCATAGAAATTTTCCAACGTCGCTGCTCGAGAAGCATTTTGCGCGAGGTAGTAATCGATTTCATATAGAGCAAACAGGCTACCGTGAAAAGCGTACCTCGATGAATAGGCGCCCCAAGAAATTCCCATAGCCATCTGAAAATTGGGATGGAAAAATAGGAAATTGCGCTCGAGATCCAAAAGGTTGTCATTCACGTTGGATATATCGTAAAAATCGGCACGTAATTTCTGTTTTTGGTAAAGAAGAGCTGCAGAAAAAGAGGAGAGACTCTTGAGTCCGTAACCCAAAATCCACTCGATATCAATGCCTAACTTGGGTCCTAGAAACCAGGTATCAGTATCATATTGAACAGGCACCTCTTCTGTTGGCGAGGCGATAAGCTTGGTTTTCGTACGGAGTCTTTGATCCAAAAAACCCAACTTCCCTCCCGCTGCGGGGGTGATTATGAGCCGATGTCCGTAATAGCTCGGTCTAGCTAGGATGAGATCCACTACGTCTAGAGCAACTTCAAAATCAGAAGTGACAAACGCGGCATCTGCATAGGCAGCCTCTGGAGAAGTAAACCCTGAATTGACGACCATCACCCCCCCTTGTGGAGGAGCTGTCTGAGTTGTGGTGGTTCCGTGCAGACGCGTATATTCTGCTTTTCCGATCCAATCGTAAGGAGTTACATTCGAGGTGGCTGTTACTTTGAAGCCAGGATGAAAGGACATCTCTTGGTACACGGTGAGCGCCAGCACAGGATCGCCGGGTTGCAAAAGACTTGCAATCGCCATGTTTTCTTGCATGATGTTCCAGTAGATAAAACTACCCGAAAGAGAAAAATTCCACTCCTTATCCGTACTAATTCTTCCGGGAGCTAAACCTCCCAATTCTAAATGTTTGTGTGTGTATCCGGGGCCTTCATCGATCTCTATGTAGCAAGAAGCCTCGCAGGAGGGACTAGAGGCATGCAAGGTGCATACATGCGTGAGCAAGGAGAGGAAAAAATATCGAAAGTAATGGTGAAGTCGTTGCATGTGGGCTCCTAGAATTCATGACAAATACATACAAATTCTAATCTAGAAGATTTTTTTTACGCAAAAATATTCCTAATCTGGAAGCAAAAAAAATGGGCTGCCCGAAGACAACCCATCTCTCTGAAAGACACTTTCCAAGGAGTTCTAGAAATCGAACCGCATTGTAAGAGTAAGTCCATGATACATCAAATCTCCCGGAGGACTAAATCCGCGATAGGCAGAATCAATGCTTGAACGCATGACATTCTGTTTCGCCCAGAGGTGGAACTCATAAGCAGCGAGAAAGTCGATGTGAAAGGCATCTTCTGCGAGGTATGTACCCCATCCAAGACCTAAACCCATTTCACTTTGTGTTCGGACGTGACGATATGTGTTCTTCAAATCGAGAGGTCGCGTTACCAAAGCACCATTTTCGGTTTCTGTAATAGTGCCACTTGTTGTAGCCCTTTGTCTTTGGTAGAGCAAGCTCCCTGCAAGAGAACCTGTAGCACGAAGACCATATCCCAGAATCCAGTTCATATCGAGCCCTGCACGGGGACCTGCAAACCAACTCTTAGATCGGTGATTCGAACGGACAAAATCCGTTGCGTTGATAGGAAGAGAACTTAAGTTGAATCGTTGATTCAACCAGCCAAATCGAGCTCCCAAAAAGGGACCCATTGTTAGCATTTGGCCAGAATAAAACCAACGAGCAGTTTGTAGATCGATCGTATCTAAATTGCAGATCCACTCACTTTTCGCCTCTTGCAAGGATACGAAATTTTCAAAAAGATCGTCGAGATTGACAGAAGTCTCATAATTGTTTTCAAAAAGACTGCCAGGATCGGGCACAAACGTACTTTCCCGATTGCTGAAGTGCAACCTGGTGTACTCAGCTTTTCCTGTCCAATTATCTCCAGTGCCTAACTCGCCTTCAGCCGCGATCTTAAAACCTGGCTTAAAGTCAAATTTTTGGAAAACCAGACCCGCCTTTACAGGACCATCTGTATCTTCCGAAGTGGAGTAAATCGCAAAGTCGAGACCCTCTTCACTAGCATGCCAATAAATGAAGCTTGCAGAAAGAGCAACGTCCCATCCGCAGTGGGGATTGATGCGCGCTGGACCCGAATAAGCGGGACTCAGTTCACAGTCTGCATACCCAGGACCTTTTCCAAGGCGATCTTCACACGGATCTGTGACCCTTGGAGGGCATTTCTTTGGTTTCGGGCAAGGTTTCGGTGGACACGGCTTAGGTGGACACGGTTGTATGCATTTGTCTTTTTTGCGGCAACGCGTCGCTGCATACAATTCTGATGTGGAAGTGAACAGACTTCCAAGCATCAAAAGCGTTCCTACAAATTTATATCTCATCTTTCAGAGCTCCTGTTTGTACAGATTTTTTTATCTAAACCTGATGGTAAAAAAACCACAGCTTTAGAGCAAATCATTTTTCAAAATGAGGGTTTCTTGGTTGTTCTTTGTGCAAATATCAGAGGGGGCAATACAGTTTTAACATTCTCTAAACGAATTTGTTAAGAAAGTTTTAGTAGGGAATTTTCGGAGGAAAAATTCTTTTGATTTTGCGGGGAAAATCTAGTAGGATTCTGCTTTTTTGTTCTTTTTTGCTAGAGCTATTCGCTCAAGAACTAATACTTATAGAGTATTTGTTTTCTTTTCTCCTTTGGTATAAATTGTCTATAATTGTACCAATTTGTAGATAACAATTTCCCTTACCTCATATGCGCTGTCCCTACTGCCAACATGACGAGTCCAAAGTGACCGATTCGAGAAGTGCCCCCGATATTCATGGCATTCGTAGACGAAGAGAGTGTTTAGGCTGTGCCAAGCGTTTTACTACTTTCGAAACAGTCGATGTTCTTTTACAGGTGAAAAAAAGGGATGGTACCTATGAAGATTTTCAGCCCAGTAAGCTCATGCGCGGGTTGAATAGCGCCTGTCGACATAGTCGGATCAGTCATGAGGAGGTGCGCAAAATTGCTGCTGAAATCGGGAAGAAATTGAGCGAGAGTCAGTGCCGCGTGATTCGCGCGCAGAAGCTCGGAGAAATGTGTATGGAGTCTTTACAAGAACGAGATGTGATTGCCTATATTCGTTTCGCTTGTGTATATAAACGTTTGAAAGATGTAAACGAATTGATCGAGGCGATTCGCTCGATCAACCCTACAAGCGATTTATTAGACTAATTGGAGCAAAGATGGCACTGAGTAAACAGGACATTGCGAAGTATCGCAAAGAACTCCTCTCATTGAAGGAGACGATTTTGCATAAGATTGCAGAAATGGAGGCAGAGGTGAAAAATCCTGATGGGTCCAAGGGATATTCACAACACCAGGCAGATGAGGGATCAGATGATTTTGACAAAACAATCGCACTGAGGCTCTCTGACGAAGACCGAGCAATCTTGCAAAAGATTGAACATGCTCTTAAAAGAATCGATGAGGGTTCTTATGGTATCTGCGAGCTTTCTGGAGCGCAGATTCCGCGAAAACGCCTCGACGCCCTTCCCTATGCAACCACTACCGTTGCCGCGCAAAGCCAATTTGAACAGGGAAAAAAGACGTGAAAAAAGCGCTCATTTTTCTGAGCGTATTGCTCGGGATCGATATCGCTACTAAATACCTGACCTATTGGTACGTTCCCCAGATGATTTGGATGCACGCATCGTATCCTTATGGAGGGTATGGTATTTTTGAAAACCTTTTCGGAGGCGTGAGCCTCTCCATCAATCATGTGCAAAATCGGGGAGCTGCCTGGGGTTTTTTTTCCCAGTACAGTGAACAGCTTTTGGGTTTAAGAGCTATTATGGTTACCGCTCTTTGTGTGTACACGATCTTGTATGTAGGAAGGGAGCGCAAAAAATGGCTGTTTTTCTTCATCATTGCAGGGGCTTTGGGTAACATCATTGATCACTACTTCTACGGATCTGTGATCGATATGATTCACTTCAATTTTTGGGGATATACATTTCCCTTATTCAATTTTGCAGATATTTGTATCAGCCTCGGCATCTTTCTTTTGGTTTTTCCTCCACTCTTCGTGCGGCGCCCGGAGGTTCGCTCCTGGCAATGAGTGGGAGTTTGTCAATTGTTGTGAATCGGTTCTTGTACTATAATCATTGCGAACACAACCGAAAAGTGGGTGTATGCACATTGCCATTGTAACTATTGGAACGGAGCTTCTCCGGGGACTCACTGTGGATACCAATAGCGCTTTTCTAGGGTCGTTTTTGAATCAACAAGGTTATGAGGTTTTCTTAAGACTTTCCCTGCCTGACCGTCCCCAAGCTGCCTCCTTTGGTTTGAAAGAGGTCTTGGCAGAGGCAGATTTTGTGATCACAACGGGGGGATTGGGGCCGACTTTAGATGACCGGACAGAAAAACTCTTGTCGCCTCTTTTCTCTAAAGAGCCCGAGCGTTTGCCCAATCCTTTGGGGCAGGCTCCTGCACTTTTTTATCGAGAGAAGAACAAAGCGCTTTTGGCTCTTCCAGGAGTGCCCGCAGAGATGCGCGCTTGCTCTCGGCAGTTTCTTCTCCCTTCTTTAGCAAAAATTCCGATGCAAAAGAGAAGTTTTATTCTGGAAAACATCTACCTTGGAGAGAAGGGAGAAAAAGAGGTGGATGCATTTCTCCGTCAATTGCAAGCCAATCATCCAGGACTTGATGTGGGGATCTACCCAGGTTGGGGTCTGTTGCATGTAACACTTGCCTTGGCGGGAGAACAGGCCAGGAGCTGCCTTTGCGCGATCAAAGAAGAGCTTTTCACAAGATTTTCCGCATACATTTATGAAGCTGCGAACGGTTCGATTGCAGAGGCGCTACACACATATCTTTTAACGCAGAACTATAAACTCGGTTTTGGAGAGTCGTGTACGGGGGGTGCGCTCGCTTCGAGGATCGCAGCCTTGTCTGGTGCCTCCCAATATTTTCTCGGATCACTGGTCACGTATTCGAATCGATATAAAGAGCTTTGTTTTGGCGTGGACAGTACGCTGTTAGCTCGCTACGGAGCGGTGAGCTTGGAAACAGTGCGCGCTATGACAGAGCACTTGCTCTATCAACTAGAAGCAGATTGTGTTGTATGCGTATCTGGGATCGCGGGCCCAAGTGGAGGATCTCAAGAAAAGCCTGTGGGCACAGTTGCGGTAGGAATCGCAGTGCCAGGAGAAGAGCCCTCTTACGGCTACTTGGCAGCCCCTAAAGAGAGAGCCTCTTGCATCGACTATACCTGCAACATGACTTATTTTTACCTATGGCGCTGGCTGAAGCACAAAATACCTCCGAAATTCCATGACCTACCGATTACTTGATTCTGGCTCTGGCAGAAAGCTCGAAGAATTTGGACCTGTTGTTGTAGACCGCCCTTCTCCCTATGCAATCTGGGAAGAGCAAAACCGTTCTCTTTGGAAGTCTGCAGATCTCTACTTTACTCGCGAAGGGGGATGGCGCGGGTCCAAAGATTCTTGGAAGTTTTGCACTCAGGATCTCACCTTTACTTTGTCACCTAATGACTTCGGGCATATCGGCCTTTTCCCTGAACACCTCTCTCTTTGGGAAGCTTGTTATGCCTCTCGTGGAGCGCGTATCTTGAACTTATTCGGCTACACGGGGGCTTTGAGTGTACATCTTGCGAGAAAAGGGGCCTCAGTTACTCATGTAGATGCTTCGAAACCAGCCCTCATTCGTGCTAAGGAAAATGCGGAGCAAAATGGTATCACGCAAATTCGCTGGATCTTGGAAGATGCGTTGAAGTTTGTCAAAAAAGAAGAGAGGCGCGGACGTAAATACGAGGGCATCATTTTGGATCCTCCTACCTTTGGCCGCGGCGCTAAGGGAGAGGTATTCCAGATCGAGCAACACCTTTTCTCTCTTTTGCGTGCCTGCTCGAACCTTTTGTCTCCCGATGCGAGCTTTTTGTTTGTTTCCTGCCACACTCCTGGCTTTACCCAGCTCTTGCTACAGCAAATTCTAAGGCAAATAGGACGTGATCCACTCTGGACAAAAGAGCTCGTTTTGGGAGAGGCTCCCGGTAACCAGATCTCTTCTGGGATCGCTGCATTTTGGACCAATCGTATATGATCACTTCAAAGGAGAATCCGAAAATCAAACGCCTACAACGGCTGAAAAAACCGAGAGAAAGAAAAAAAACCAAACGTTTTTTGATTGAGGGATACCGGGAAATTGCAAGAGCTGTTGCTGGAGGCATTGCCATCGAGGAGTGTTATGCTTGTCATGAGCTTTTTTTGCGCAAAGAAAATGAGGAGTCTTTGCTCCAAGAAATCGAGAAAAGGGGAGGGGAGGTTCTTCCGCTTGCCTCTTCTCTTTTCCGAAGACTCTCCTACCGAGACCGTCCCGATGGTCTGTTGGCAGTAGGCAGGCAACCCTCCCGTGTTTTGGAAAAGGTGCCTTGCTCGAACTCTCCTTTTTTTGTCGTAGCAGAGGGGATCGAAAAACCAGGCAACTTAGGCACCATTCTTCGCTCTTCGGATGCAGCGGGTGTCGATGGTGTTTTCGTATCCGATCCTTGTACAGATGTGTACAACCCCAATGTAGTCCGAGCAAGTGTGGGATGCCTATTTACTCAGTTCGTCATGGAAACGAGTCGCGCGCAGCTGGCAGCTTACTTAGACAAGCGAGGCATACAAAAAGTTGCCGCAACGCCTCACGCCAAGAAGCTCTTTACACAGGTCGATCTATCGGGCCCTATTGCACTTTTAGTGGGCTCAGAGCAGTACGGCCTCCAAGAGGCCTCTTTAGAAGAGGCAGACATACAAGTGCGGATACCCATGCTTGGGATAGCCGACTCTTTGAACGTTGCCCAGGCAACCACACTTGTGTTATATGAAGCTTTGCGACAAAGACATTCTCTATCTTGATCGACAGGTAATAGTCGTTCTCAAACCTTACGGAGTGCTGACCCAAGAAGATCCGCGTGAGAATCTGCAAGAAGCAGCAAAGCGGTACTTGCAAGAGCATACGGGGAAAAGTCGCCCCTTTTGCATACCGATTCACCGCCTTGATAAAAACGTGGCTGGCATCGTTGTATTTGCGCGTACCTCGAAAGCTTTGCAACGGTTGCAAAGCGCTCTTCGCGAACGGAAAAGATGCAAAAAGGTGTACTATGCCCGTGTGGAGGGCAGAGTAGCAAAAGGGGGTATGCTTACTCATTACCTCGTGAAAAAAGCCTACCATAGCCGAGTGTTTGACTCTCCTCTTCCCGAAGGGAAAAAGGCAGAATTGCTCTTCACGGTTCTAGAAGAGGGCTCCTCTTCTATACTCCAGATAGAGCTCATTACAGGTCGCTACCACCAAATACGAGCGCAGCTAGCACATATTGGGCATCCAATTTGTGGAGACCGCAAGTATGGCGCTCTGAGCTCGAAAAAAGGGATCGATCTCTACCATATGGAAATGAGTTTCCCCCATCCTATATCGGGAGAATCGATTCGAGTTTGTGCAAAACCGCTCTTCTCTTCGCAATAACAATATCGCGGAAAAGCGCTTTTGCCTTGGATTTTTTCTACGATTGGTCGATCATGCAAGGATGAGTTCTTCGATACAAAGTGCCGTGAAAGAGGTTGCGCAAGCAGCCTCATTTTTGCAACAACCCGCATCGCTTGCTTTTATGGAACAGGTTTCTGTCGCCCTTGTGCGATGCTTTGAGGAGGGCAACAAAGTGCTGGTTGCAGGAAATGGAGGAAGCCTTTGCGATGCGATGCATATTGCCGAGGAATTCACGGGGCAGTTTCGAGCACGTAGAAAGCCGCTTCCAGCTATCGCTCTCGCAGATCCAAGCCATATGAGTTGTACCGCAAATGATATGGGCTTTTCTTTCATCTTTTCCCGTCTCGTCGAGGCTTACGGAAAAAAGGGGGATATTTTGATACTTCTCACTACTAGCGGCAAATCCTCCAATCTTGTGGAGGCGCACCGAGTAGCGCGCCAGTCTGGGCTGGTCACGGTTACCTTTTCTGGAAAAGGCGGTGGGGATCTGCAGGGAGAATCAGACCTTGAGTGGATTGTCCAGGGGTTTCGTTACTCTGACCGGATTCAAGAGCTGCATATGGCAGCGGCACATATCATCATCGAAGAGGTAGAAAGACGCCTCTTCTCTCTCGGGATTTCTTCTTGCACGGCTGTTGTTTGAGCCTTT
The DNA here is from genome assembly GCA_039179045.1 of Chlamydiota bacterium. Taxonomy (GTDB): domain Bacteria; phylum Chlamydiota; class Chlamydiia; order Chlamydiales; family SM23-39; genus JBCAXK01. The sequence continues at coordinate 14,726 of JBCDEZ010000022.1, forward strand.
GGCCAACTGTTGTTTTTGCGTTGTATCCCTTGGGGATGTTTTTTGAGGTCAAGTGACGATGCGTAACAGCCTCTTTTCCTATGTACGCGCTAAGATGCTCCAGAAAAAGAAGAGCCCGTTCCATCCCTTCTTGCACGCCTGCAGCTATTTCTACCGCGTGGCTGTTTGGGTGCGTAAAGCGCTCTATAAAAAAGGCATTTTTCCTTCTTTTCGAGCTTCTTCTTTTGTAATCAGTATCGGCAGCCCGATCGCAGGGGGCACGGGAAAAACGCCTCTTGTTTTGTACCTTTTGCGCCAATTGGATCACACAAAGTGCGCCGTACTCTTGCGGGGGTATCGAGGAACAGTGGAGCACACGCGCATTTCTCGTGAGGTGGATGCGCTCAATCCAACCCTTTTTGGAGATGAGGCGGTATTGATAAAAAAGAGCGCGCCTAATCTCTTAGTGCTCGCCGGCAAACGGCGCAAGAAGAGCTTGCAGAGCGCAGACACGCAGAAGAAAAAACTATGCATCTTGGATGATGGATTCCAGCATTGGTCGGTACAACGAGATCTCGATCTTGTCATACTACAGGAAAGCGATTTGCAAGAGCAGCAGTGGCACTTGCCAAGAGGCTTTTTGCGCGAGTCTCTGCGCGCTCTTGCCCGCGCAGACCTTGTCTTTATAGAGGGAACAAGTTCTCTCGCAGTTCTACGAACCGCTCTTTTGCGTTATACGAAAGCTCCCTTTGTTCTTGTGCGTCGAATTCTTGCAACTCCTCGGCTGAGAACAGGTGTTCGATGCACGGGAACGATCTGCGGCGTTTTTTGTGCGATCGCGCGCCCTGAACCTTTCTTGAGCGGACTGCAAGACCTGGGATGGCAGGTGTGCTACGCAAAGTGCTTCCCAGACCACAGTTCTTTTTCCCGGGAAGAGCTCGAAAAGATCTGGAGAAAAAGCCAGGCTCTCGGAGCCACTGTGCTCCTTTGTACAGAAAAAGACTTTGTAAAGGTACCCGCGACCTGGGATATTCCGATTGCTTATGTCCCTCTTGCTTTTCAAATGGAAGGCGAAGAGCTTATTTGGAAGCTGATTCCGAAAGAGGTTTGCTCGCCTGCGAGAGCCTCTGAGCCACATTCTCCGAGCATGCAGACTTTTCTCTAGTCTTTTTCTTAACGATTTCTGGGAAGAATGCGTTCGCATGAGTGTTCCTTGAACAAGGATTCAAGGACTACTAGGCGTGTTCGCTAAAAAATGAAAGTACAGCAATTCCAGTAGAAATACGACTACAGAGCCCGTTATTTGAGAGTTAGACCGGGTCTTGGACTTATTTCGATATTCTTCAGTCCTGCAAGGTGCGCCTGCGTTCCAGGATCATCCTTTAAGTTTGCGACAATGGAATCTAGATCTACATCTGGATCCGTCGCTAGAGCATTTCTCAAATGTTGCAAAAGCTGGATCGGTCTTTGAATGTTGGGAACTTCTGCAAATGCTTGGTCGGGACTGCCCTGAGACACGTTTTTTCCCAGTAGAATATTGCTGTAGATCATGGAGATGAGGCACCAATATTTGGCTCTTACATCCAGGGTTGCCTGTTTTCTAAGATACGCCCAAAGAAGAGCGCAAAACGATACGGGATCTTTCATGAAGACAACAAGCAGCGGTACTAGTAATGGTTTTTTATCACAAAGACCATCAATCACAGGAAGACTGAAAGCAATAGGGGTGCTGTGGGCAAATGACATTGTATGAATACGATCTGAAAACTTCTCATGCTGGATATGCGGAAAAATAGGTTTCCAACAAGATTTTGTATACCATGCGTACCAAAATATAAAACTAGCTCGAAGTGATACGCCTATCAGAAGAAACGAGGCTAAAGTGATCGGTAGGGCAGAGAAAGAGTGCAAATGCCCTGCAAAGAACGAATTGCCAGATAAGAAATAGGAATGTTAGAAGTCGCTTCGCAAAGTGTCCAGTCTGTGTAACATCGAACTTTGTCGCAAAAAGACAGGTTCACATCAGGGGGAAAGAATATTCAACCAGGAAACGCCCATAAGCTAGACGTTCGGAAGTAGAACAGATGGCGTACAAACCACCCGCACAACATAGAGAAGAACCCACAGCCAACACTTCACTAAAATCCAAAACTTCATAAAAAATTTATTTTATCTCTCCTTTATTTTCTAGAATATTTTTGCAGTTGATTCTTATTCTTCCCAGAAATGCATTATTCTTACAATAATACAGCAGTTTAAATTATGACTTTTTTGTAATTGATAGATGCGTTTAGGAGTGTGTGATCAATTTCATCTTTTTGAAATTCAAAACACTATAAGAAGAGAGTGCTGCCAACGCCATGGAAGGTTTTTCCAATATGTAGGCCACTTTTTGCGGGTAGACTCTTATGCAATTCGGGGTCCATTTCACGCGCTGACTTGCTTGAACTAGTATTTGGTGCGTTCCCTTTTTTCAGTCGACTCTTTATCGAAAAGCTCTAGATCTATAAAATGGATTTGATGAACGAAAGCGATACCATCTTTTCTGTTTGCCTTCCCAAAATCGGGGAAAGTATCCAAGAAGGTACGATTGTTACTTGGTTGAAAAAAGAGGGGGAGTTTGTAGAAAAAGATACCTCCCTACTCGAGGTAGCTACAGACAAGATCAATAGCGAAATCCCTTCTCCTGTCAGTGGAGTGCTGTCAAAGATTCTGGCAGATCCTGGGAAAACCCTGCCTATAGGAGCTCCTCTTTGCCTTTTGGACACAGATTCTGCTCCTTCCTCTACCCCTTTTTACAGTCCAGCGGTGCTCCGTTTAGCCAGAGAAAACAAGCTCTCGTTAAGCGCACTTGAGACAGTACCGAAAAAAGGCCCCCGGCTCCAGAAAAAAGACCTTGAGAGATATTTAGCAGAGGACTCTTTTGCGCCTGTTACCCCTTCCGATGAGGTGGAGCGCATTCCGATGAGTCCGATGCGCAAAGCGATTGCGGCGAATCTACTCCAGTCGGTACGACAAGCCCCCCAAGCATCCCTCGTGATTGAGGTCGATGTGACTTCCTTGATGTGTCTGATTGCTGAAAAAAAAGAGGGCTTTTTGCGTGAACATGGCGCAAAATTGACCCTAACCGCTGTTATTGCAGAGGCCTTTACAAGAGTTCTTGCTTCCTATCCACTTCTCAACTCTTCTGTCGAAGGAGAATCGATTGTGGTGAAAAAATCCATCAACTTAGGCATCGCTGTCAGTGTCCCACAAGGAGTGCTGGTTCCTGTTATTCGCAACGCCGAAAACTGCTCGCTCGCAACGATTGCGCGAGCTATTTCCGATCTTGCAAAAAAAGCGCGTAGCTCCTCTTTGCAACCTGAAGAGCTCTCTTCAGGTTCGATCACTCTCACAAATTTTGGTATGGCTAAAGCAAAAATCGGTGTGCCGATCGTTCAGTATCCGGAAGTGGCCATTTTGGGGGTAGGTGCTGTGCAAAAAAAGATACTTATTCTGGAAGATGACTTGCTTCGGATTGGACGCACTTTGCATCTCTCGTTAACATTCGATCATCGGGTCTTTGACGGGATCTACGCATGTGGGTTTCTAGGGAAGATGCGTGAAGAGCTCGAGGGAGCACGGAGGGAAAATCTTGTATGATTCGAGAGCTTTTGAGCGAGCAGCGTACTTATCTTCGCTATTTTTTCGATCACCTAGATGTTGAAAAAACAGAAGAGATTCTGGAAAAACTCCTCAGTACTCGAGGGACGATTGTCCTCACAGGAGTCGGGAAAAGCGGTATCATTGCTCAGAAACTTGCAATGAGCTTGCTCTCCACCGGCACAAAGGCTCTTTACATGCCCTCGACAGATGCTTTGCATGGAGATTTAGGGATGCTCAACCGGGAAGACATTTTCCTTTTTCTCACAAAAAGTGGCAATACAGAGGAGCTTATTCGGCTCTTGCCTTTTGTGAAAAACAAACAAGCATCCACGATCGCCTTCGTTTCAAACAAAGAAGGGAAGCTTTACCAGCTCTGTGATTTAGCTATTGAATTGCCTGCAAAAAGAGAGTTGTGCCCCTTTGATCTAGCTCCCACTACCTCGACAGAGGTGCAGTTGATTTATGGGCATCTTCTTGTTGTTGCGATGATGAAAAGAAAGAAATTTACAAGGAAGGATTTTGCGCGGAATCACCCAGCAGGTTCCATTGGAAAACAGCTCTGTCTGAAAGTAGAGGATCTAATGCGAAAAGGAAACGAACTTCCCTTTTGCTACTTCGGCGAAAAACTCTTCGATCTTTTGTGTCGTCTCTCGGAAAAAAAGTCGGGTTGCCTTTTCATCACAGATAAAGAGTGCCGCTTATTGGGTGTATTCACAGATGGTGACTTGCGCAGGTCTATGGAGCAATTTGGCAACGGAGCCTTAGAAAAAAAGATCGAAGAGGTCATGACTTATTCCCCCCGTTTTGTCCACAAAGATATCTTAGCTAGGCGCGCTCTCGAAAAAATGGAGGAAAATGCGCGCAATCCCATCACAGTAATGCCTGTTGTAGAAGAGGGGAAGGTGATTGGAATGATACGCCTCCATGATATTCTACAAGCTTTTTGACTCTTTTTCGAAAAAGTGCGGAGCGATCGGTGTTCGCTTAGATGCCCCTTTTCCTTGCTTGCGCAAACTCTGTTCGTAGAAATAGGGCAAAAATAGATCGCATTCAAATAAGGGGGCAAATTTTCGAAAGGGGTTCATTGAGAAATGGGGGTGGTGGATTACTCGTCCCTATTGAAAGGGAACCTCCAAAAATAAAGCGAGCCTGTACCAATTTCCTCTCTCTTTGTATACAATTGAGTCAATCAATTCTGTAGGCAGTCCCAATACCTGCTTGCCTCGTCTTTTATAGGTAAGCAGTTTCTTAGAAATTTCAATAGCATGTTCTCCTCTCGTTTGCAAACGGAGCCCGAGCTAATCGACAGAAGACCGAATGCTGAGGGAAAAACAAGGGGCTGCCAAGAGGCAATACAAGAGCATTTTTTCAGAGAAAAAGGGAAGTATTCCTACTGAAAAAAGGAATCCTATTATGCCAAGGAAATTAGAGATTTTCTGCCCAAATTTTTCAGAATATTGGGATGGCATTGTGTGTGCATGCTATAGGTATGCATAAGGGACATATCGCAAGATTCTTTGAAATAAAACCGTGGATTTGAGGGAAGAGTGCCGCACGCTTTACGCAAAAAGTCTTTTTACGGGGAGTTTTTTCAAAGGTAAGAAAATTGCATTTGCTTTCTGAATAAGATTCATCTGATTGCAGCTTCATAGAAAAAAGGCCCCAACCATGATAGTGAGGCCTTTTGCAGAATACCAATTTAGAAATCAAATAAGATACGGAAAGAAACTCCTGCCAAATGCAGATCCCCTCGTGGGACAGTGTCATTGACATAGATTCCAGCAGGTGTGTTAGAAATCACCTTTCTTAGCTGATTTTGGTCGTACCAGGTTTGAAATTCCCATAGAGCCTGCATCTTAATATGGTGTTGCATATCGTTGAGGTGTGTGCCCCATGCAAGACCGAGTTGCAGTTCTAAGTTGGAATTGTTCCGATAAAAATCATGATCTAACGTAAACGTGTCGTCGCCCGAAGGGAGATTCTCTGTCACATCAAAATTTGCATACAGAATCGAAGCGCTTGGATGCGCTAAGAGTTCAAATCCTGCACCCAACGCCCACTCTGACTTACATCCAACGCGCGTGCCTACACCCCAAAAATCATTTTTCGCCTGAAACTTGGTATCGTAACTCCCTGCATATCTTGCTGTGTAGTTTTGGTCGATCCAAGCGGCTCTTAGCCCAAAAAACGGTTCTAAGACGAGATAACGGCTCAAATGGAAGGGCTTGCCTAACGCAATGTCGAAGACATTCATCTGCATTTCCCATCTTTGCGAGGCCTCGTTATCCCCAGCTACTGGCGCTTGCGTGGCGATCCATTGAGGGATGATCACCCCTGTACTAGCGGCTTTTGCACTTACATCTTGGTTGGTTCTATACCACATCCATTCCATGCCCATATTCCAAGCATCGTGATTTAAGAGGAATCCCAAACCCAAACGGAAACCGAAGTCAAAACTATAGTCTTCGTTATCAGAAGAAAAACTCAAAACTTTTCCCCCGGCGAGTTCCGGATTGGTAGTGGAAGGGCCATTTGTGTCCTTCACTCCGTACACCAATCCATCTTCCATGGGCTGCAAGACTAAGAAGTCCCCATAAAAATAAAAATCGTTGGGACACGCTAAATTCATGTCCTTAGGATATACGAAAGCGAACGGCCCTGGTTTAGGCTCTTCGCAACATGTAGTTTGTGGTTGAGGATCGCAGGGTCCTGCGGGTATTGCGTAGACACAAGTTGTGGCTAGCAAAGCTAATGCAGAGGACGACAGCGTCTTTTTCCACGACCAATTCATAGACATAGACAATCTCCAGTTTGTTGAGTGTAAATAGCTAGCTTTACTGTTTGTGTATTCGATCAACAGATACGCATCTGTCCACCTTACCGCTATTCAAATCTGACAATAGTTTTTTTATTTTTAAATACGCAATACATTTTTTCACGTGCTCTACGAAATACGACAAAATACCAAGTGCGCATCGTACGATTTTGCCTGGAAAAAAAAGAGAAAATGCTAACAGATTGACAGGTGTTTTTTCGTGAGGCACTAGAAATAGCAGCATATTTTCTCCCCCGGTTCTCTAGGAGAATTGAGAAAAAAAAAGAAAAAAAAGAAGAGGTGTTGCAAGTAATTCAGATCTCTAGTAGATTCTTAGTATCTTTCGAGTGCGAAACGAACATCACAAACGAGAGAAAAGACTACGAAAGTTGTCTGTGGATATTTAACAGTAGAATAAGAACGCTATACAGATCTTTTTCATAAAGATTTGTGCGGACAAAGAACTTTTTGTTTTTTGTTTGCCAACGTACAAAAAAATAATAATGTCAAATTTTCACTGAGAATTTGATCCTGGTTCAGATTGAATGCTGACGGCGTGGATGAGGCATGCAAGTCGTACGAAGTAGTAGCAATATTACTTAGTGGCGGAAGGGTTAGTAATACATGAATAATTTGCCTTTTACCTGGGAATAACGACTGGAAACGGTCGCTAATACCGAATGACAATAAAAAGTGGCATCGCTTTTTATTGAAAGTTGGGGACTTTGTAAAGAAGCCTAGCGGTAGAAGAAAAGTTCATGGGATATCAGCTTGTTGGTGTGGTAAGAGCGCACCAAGGCTAGGACGTCTAGGCGGATTGAGAGATTGACCGCCAACACTGGGACTGAGACACTGCCCAGACTCCTACGGGAGGCTGCAGTCGAGAATCTTTCGCAATGGGCGAAAGCCTGACGAAGCGACGCCGTGTGAGCGAAGAAGGCCTTAGGGTTGTAAAGCTCTTTCGCTTGAGAACAAGAGAAGTGAATGAATAATTCGCTGATTTGAGGGTATCAGGTAAAGAAGCACCGGCTAACTCCGTGCCAGCAGCTGCGGTAATACGGAGGGTGCAAGCATTAATCGGATTTATTGGGCGTACAGGGGGCGTAGGCGGTTAGGAAAGTCAGGTATGAAATTCCGAGGCTCAACTTCGGAGCTGTACCTGAAACTTCTTGACTAGAGGATAGACGGAGAAAACGGAATTCCACGTGTAGCGGTGAAATGCGTAGATATGTGGAAGAACACCGGTGGCGAAAGCGGTTTTCTAGTTTATTCCTGACGCTGAGGCCCGAAAGCATGGGTAGCAAACAGGATTAGATACCCTGGTAGTCCATGCCGTAAACGATGCATACTAGATGTAGTTGGACTCAACCCCGACTGTGTCGTAGCTAACGCGTTAAGTATGCCGCCTGGGGAGTACACTCGCAAGGGTGAAACCCAAAAGAATTGACGGGGGCCCGCACAAGCAGTGGAGCATGTGGTTTAATTCGATGCAACGCGAAGAACCTTACCTGGGCTCGAAATGTAGAGGACAGCTTCAGAGATGAAGTTTCTTGTAAAAGCCTCTATATAGGTGCTGCATGGCTGTCGTCAGCTCGTGCCGTGAGGTGTTGGGTTAAGTCCCGCAACGAGCGCAACCCTCGTTCTTAGTTGCCATCATTAAGTTGGGCACTTTAGGAAGACTGCCGGTGACAAACCGGAGGAAGGTGGGGATGACGTCAAGTCAGCATGCCCCTTACGTTCTGGGCTACACACGTACTACAATGGTTGGGACAAAGGGCAGCGAGCGAGCGATCGTAAGCGAATCTCATCAAACCCAGCCTCAGTTCAGATTGCAGGCTGCAACTCGCCTGCATGAAGGAGGAATCGCTAGTAATCGCAGGTCAGCATACTGCGGTGAATTCGTTCCCGGGCCTTGTACACACCGCCCGTCACACCATGGAAGTTGGCCACGCCCGAAGTCGTTACCCTAACC
>JBCDEZ010000023.1:0-22581 GCA_039179045.1 Chlamydiota bacterium
AAAAATAAAAATTATATTGAAAATGATATTCAAAAGGTTTAAAATTTTTATGTAGTTAATAAGGTGTTTGTATGATACGTTCTTGTTTCAATCGTGTTTCAGACGATTATGGTCTACCAGCAAAAGCTGAAACAACTGAATCCGTGAACAAAAGCGAAGATACAGTAAAAAAATCGCTCGCAACCGATGTTCCAAGATCTGTGATCACTTGGAAGAAAGACGGTACAATTTACCAGCTGATGACAGCAGATGAGCGCACATCGTTCAAAAACAGGGTGGATGAGCTAGAGAGTGTGATACAAAACGTAAAGATTTGTAAGCTTTGGGCAAAAAGTTATTTTTCCTGGAAATATTTTTTACTCCCCCTATTTGCGGCCGGCTACTTTTTCTACCGGGAGCGTGTATGGAAAAAACAAGAGGAAAAACTTGTTAAAAACCTGACACAAGGCGGCGCGTTGAGTGAAAAAATCCGAGTGATGGAGGCGATCTACAACATGTCTACTGAAAAAATTTCTTACATTGGTCAACCAGATCGATCGGAGACAATGGTCAGAGCAATCAAGTATAATCTCGAGAATCATGTGCGTACTTTAAAAGAATTCTATGATGCTCAAAACCAAAAGAAGCTAGAAGAGCGCGTTTTTCTCTACGAGTATCTCCATCAGTCTAACGCGGCATTCGCAACTGAGTGCGCTACTGAGCATGTTATTAAAACGTATAAGTCTGTTAATGAGAATGTTACTAATACGTATCCAGGTGAAGAAATCCGAGATGTATACCCAAAAAACAAAGTTTTTTGCACAATTTATGATGAAAAAAATAACCGGGCAGAAGGCGTTGCCGATTTTTCTGTCATAAGGCTCAGAGGAGAGGTAAAAAAACGTCTTGCCTACCTGCACGCAAGAACGGTACTCGATCTCGGATCTAAGAAAATAAAAATCGAGATGTATAAGAAAAAGCCCGATCAGAATGACGAAAATGCCTGTCCAGCGTTTTACCTAGCAATTCCATTAATTAAAAAAAGTGCAACAAAAGAAATTTACCGTAGAAACATCCCACGGTGAAGTTAAATATGTGCTTTTGAAATTCACAAACTATTTTAGAAGAGTACAAAATAATGACACGAGTAAGGTATTTCTCAAAACGGATATTCCGTATCGGCCTATCTTGCTAAAAATAGCTCCACAACGTTTTTCCTGAATGCAATCAAATATCGATGGTTTGAAACCCAGAAATTTTGAGACTTGTTGGGCTCGAACCAACGACCCTCTCCTTAAAAGGGAGATGCTCTACCAACTGAGCTAAAGTCTCATGTTGTGACCCCAAGGGGATTCGAACCCCTGTTGTCGGGATGAAAACCCGGTGTCCTAGGCCTGACTAGACGATGGGGCCATCTAATCTAACTGATTATAGTTTAAGTAGTCTCAGATTTTACGACAAGATCAAATCTCTAAGATCTCTTTTTCCTTGAGAGCGCAAAGCTCATCAACCTGCTTGCAAAATTGATCTGTGTACTCTTGAATCATTTTTTCCCGTTTCTTTTGCATGTCTTCGGGGATAAGTCCGTCTGCCTTTTCCTTGCGCACGATCTCATTGCTCTTTCTACGCGCGTCTCGGATAGATACCTTCGCTTCTTCCCCTTTTTGCCTGCATTTTTTCACAATCTCTTTGCGTGTATTTTGATCCATGGGAGGGATATTGATCCGTACAGCATGCCCATCTACCAGGGGTAAAAGGTTGAGGTTGGCCTGTTCGATTCCTTTCGCGATGGCAGATGCATTGCTCCTATCAAAAGGCGTAATGAGTAGCTGTCTTGCTTCAGGAGTCGTAATACTGGCAATATCTTTCAAACGCATGGAAGAGCCGTATACTTCGATAAGAACGCAATCGATCATAGCGGGATTGGCTCGAGAAGTTCTCAAGTGCTTCAATTCTTCTTGCAAGTGTTGCAGGGTCGCTTGCATTGCTTGCTTGGTCTCTTGCTCTTTACTCATCGATCTACTCTTGGGTAATTAGGGTTCCGGTGGGCGCACAAGATAGAGCTTGTGTCAGGTTTTTCGGTTCAGAAAAATGGGTTACAATGATCGGCAGCTTCTCCCGTTCGCAAAGCAACACAGCTTCAAGATCCATGATCTGCAACTTTTTTTCCAGAATTTCTCGGTAGGTAATCTTGGCCTGCTTGCTAGCATTTGGCGAGATTTTAGGATCTTCTGAATAGACCGCATCTACAGTACTCAACTTGATGAGAACATCTGCTTTCATCTGCAAGGCACGAAGGGCTGCAGCCATGTCAGTGGTAAAAAAAGGGTGCGCAGTTCCTCCTGAGAAGAGAACAATCTCCCCTTTCTGGAGGCAATTTTCCACTTTTTCCATGGAAAAGGTCTCGGCAAAATTACCACAAGGAAAAGCGTTGAATAGGGTAGCTGGAGTGCCTAATTTTCGAAGAGCAGCAAGAAGAAGTTTCCCATTCAAGACAGTAGCGAGCATACCCACTTCATCGAGAACTGTAGGGGGATAATTCAAATCAGAGTCTTTGCCGCGCAAAATATTGCCTGCACCGACCACAATTCCAAGTTCTTTTCCGCTTGCATGGGCAAGAGAAAGAGATTGAGCGACGCCATGGATATCGGCCTCGCGGAACCCGAATCCTGAAGAGGAAAATGCTTCTCCCGATAGCTTGCAAAGGGCTCTGCGGTAAGCTCGCTTCAAAGTTCTTGACCCACCTTCCAACGCCAAAAGCGCGCTAAGGTGAGGGTCTTTCCATCTTCTTTGCCTTGGTTTTCTACAAATTTTTCCACGGTGAAAGAAGCATCCTTTACAAAAGGCTGCTCACGAAGGCAATTCTCTTTAAAATACGACTCTCGCTTCCCAGCAACAATCTTATCGATCACAGAGGCAGGTTTTCCCTGCATCTGAGAACAGACAATCTCTTTTTCTCTTGCGAGTATATTCTGGGAAACCTCTTCTTTGCATAGAAACTCGGGATGGCAGGCGACGACGTGCATTGCAATTTCTTGGCCAAGCTTAGCCGCGGTTTCACTCCCAGCGATCTGCACTACAGAGACAAGCTTGCCTCCCATGTGGGAGTAGATGCCGTAGGAACTACCAGACTCCTTTTGAATCCGTTCTATCCGTCGTATCTGCAAGTTCTCTCCTAAAGATTGGATTGTAACGTTGCGGTGCTGCTCCAAAGATAGTGTGGGATCTTTAGCGTAATCTTTTTGGAGGAATGCCTCCAAAGAAGTGATTTCTTCTTGTAGAGCCTGCTCTGCTATGTCTGCAGCGAAAGCGCGAAACGCCTCGCTTTGCACCACAAAATCGGTCTCTACGTTCAGCTCTACCAATACCAGATGCGTAGTACTTTGCGCGGCAACAATCATCCCCTCTTTGGTCTCTCTACCTTCTTTTTTTGCACCCGAAGACATCCCCTTCTTTCGGAGGTAGTCGATTGCTTCTTGCAAGTTGCCTGAAGCTGCTTGAAGAGCCTCTTTACACTTGGTCATGCCGACGCCTGTCAAAGCGCGGAGCTCTTTGATCAAATCTGCACGAATCTCAGTCATCTTTTGTATCCTTTTGCTCTTCTTTTTCATTCCAATCTTTCGGATTTTCCTCTTCAGACTTCTCTTTTTTCAGAGGCACTTGCATCTCTGATTTTTTCGCGACAATGGCGCGCATAAGAGAGCTCAAAACGATCTTGATGCTTTTCAAAGCGTCATCATTGCATGCAATGACATGGTCAATAGGATCGGGATCGCAATTCGTATCGACAAGAGCCATGACGGGAATACCCAACTTTTTGGCTTCAGCAACAGCAATGTGTTCTTTATTTGGATCGACAACAATCACGAGACCTGGAGTTTTTCGCATAGAGCGAATGCCTGCAAGGTTTCGATCGAGCTTAATCTGCTCTTTTTGCAGCAAGGCAAGCTCTTTTTTCTTCAAGGCCTCTGTTCCAGATGAGATCAATTTTTCGATTTTCTCGAGCTTTTTCACTGACTTGCGGATAGTACTGAGGTTCGTAAGCATGCCCCCTAACCAGCGCTCTGCCACGTAGAATTCGCCAGCCTCCTCAGCGACTTGCTTGATCACCGCTTTTGCCTGTTTCTTAGTACCAACAAACAAAATCGATTTATGCTTTGCAATTACATCGACGACAACTTGACTCGCATCGCGTATCTGCTGCAAAGTTTTGGCCAAATTGATGATGTAAATCCCATTTCTCTCTTCCAAAATAAAGCGGCGCATTTTGGGATTCCAACGCCGTTTCTGATGTCCGAAGTGAGCACCCGACTCGAGCAGTTCTTGAATGGTAACACTTGTCTTTTCTGATTGTTCCGAGGGCAATGTATCTCCTTTAGGCAATGAGCCAGTCTATTAGCGCCTGATCAGAATCGAACTGACACTCGTAGCTTGGAAGGCTACTGTTCTACCATTGAACTACAGGCGCAAGAATTTAAAATGCGTATTCTTACAAATTCGAAACACTCATTTTCCTGGAAAAATCGTTTTTTTCCAAGGAAAATATGCAAAGCTCTTCCATTGACCACAAAAGAGGAGAAAAATGGGCGCATCCAATGCTCAAAAGAATTCTTACTAAAATCTGGTTATTGAGAAATAATTGGGAAATACTCTCGAGCATCGATGAGTTTACTGGTAAGATGTTTGATTTTTTCTAGGAGGGGACGAGATCTTTCAAAAAAGCCGTTTTCTTGTGAGGAAGGGAGCTTTCCATGGAACGGATCAATTTCCGAGCAAAGTGGATGAAAAAAGAGGCAGATTCCAACCTTTCCTTCTGTCTCAAAAGACGACAGGTAGAAAGTTGCGCTGCGATCATTTCGGCCTGCTCGGGCAGGAGATCAAGAATTTTTACCCAAAGCCCCTCTTCTTCAAAAGCGGCGCAAAAGCGCTGCGCGAGCCGTTTCGCCTCATGCGTACCATCAGCAGAAGAGAAATCCACACATTCAGTGAGATGAAGAAGTTTTGCTCGAGAACGTTTGGCAAGGCAAAGGAGGTTGTAAGTACCAAACACAACTTGCCTCATACCCAGAATTGGACCTTGCTTTTCTTCACAATACTGAGAGGAAAGATCGTAAACCTCGTCCATATCGAGATAAAGACTGCACGCAACGTCATGCACAAGGCGAGTAAATCCTGGGTATTCTAAGAGATGCTTGGTAGACTGATTCCCTTCTTCAAATTGTCCCATCAATGTGACTTGGTGGCCGAGGCGTAAAAGCTCTTCTGCCAAAGAAAGAGCAATAGGGTGCGCGCCACTTGTAATGAGAATCTTTTTTTTGATCATACCACCCCGATTCATTTCCTATCAGGAAATCCGTACTCACAGAACGGCTCCCAATTGCCAACATACCAGCGCATGCATTTTTTGCCCAGGAGAGCCATTTTTTCAGCTGGCTTCGCATTCAACTCGACCTTGAAAAAGCAGCTAACAGTAGCGTTCCAGGAAAAATGTGAGATTTCTCCTCTTTGTGCGCCCATCTTGAGCCCAGGCAACATGTCTTTATAGAGCTATTGATTTTTTGCTTAAAGTAGGCTTCTGATCCAGTTTCTAGCTCGTTTCACCCGGGTGAGACGAGCCATGAGAGTAGTTTGTTTTGGGAATTCAACAAATGAGGGAAAGGCGCAATTCTAAAACATACCCCTGCTGGCAACCTAATTTCACTTGAAGATTCGGCATGCTTTTTTTATTGTTCGCAAACTCTGCGCTCTATCCTTCCTCTTTTTCAATTCTTTTTCTCTATGAAGCCCTGCCAAAAAGAGTTTTTTTTCAAGACTGACTGAATACAATTTTCGAATAAGTACCCTCGTTTAAGAGACGCAAGAAGATTCTATTTTTTCTTAGGAGACAAGCCGTACGCAATCATTTTCGCCTTTTTATCGTTTGGACACCATTCCTTGTAGTTATTTAAATTGGATTTTTTATCTTCCCCCACTCCAGAGCTTTTCCACGAACTGAAAAAATAGATCGCAAATCGCTTCTATCTCTATTCTTCTAGTGAAATGGGTATACGCATGAATATCTAAGGGAAGCGGAAGGTTGAAGATATGGTAAAATTTGGCACTTGAACTTAGAAAATACTTGAAAAGCGTATCTCCTATATTGCGCGATGATGGAGAAATATGCTGAAAAAAAGAACTCTTTTGAGATAAAATTCATTTGGATGTTTGCTGGAATTTTTCGTGGCTGTATTTGATTTGTCTAGGGGCGCTTTATGACGCTCCATGTTTTCTTTCCCCCCTCTCTTTTAGAGAGATGGGTTCAGAGTAGCGGAAGCGACTCTACTTCCTACCTTCATGCACCTAGTCTTGCAGAATTAGATCCGTTCTTATGTAGATTTTCAAAGACAAGTCCCTTCTACGAGGAGGTCATTCCTCAGTCGTTTTACCAGATATCCTCTGAAGCTCTTAAATCCAGTCGAGAACTTTTCCAAACGAGAGCAAGTGCTTTGTTGGGAGCTTTAGATGCTACGGAAGATGTTTTCGAGGGAGCTCCTATTTATCTTGCACCGCTGTTGTCTACATGATGCTCTTCCCCTTGTCACTTTATCTGTTGCTGGCAGAAATCTCCTCTTCTTTCGACGATCCAAATTCCCTGACTTTTTCCTTCCCCTCTTTGGTGCAGCCCTGGCTTATATATCTTTTCTTTGCTCTTTTCACAATTTGTCTTGTTCTTTTCGTGGTGAAGAAAGTGATCACCCGTTGCTTACCCGAACGTGAACCGCGTAGCCGGATTCAAATTCTAGAGCAAAAACTCCTAAGTCCCAAAACGACTCTCTATCTTGTTAAAGTAGACGGACACAAGGTTCTATTTACTGAGTCTAGCCTACAGATTGCTTCCCTGTTGGAAGACAAAATAGTGGTGGAAGCGTCTCCTTATTCATCGGATCGAAAGCATCACTCCGCAAGGGCAAGCGATCAAATCGAAAAAAACCTTCCACTTAACCCTGAGCAGGTCGGATTTTCCCGTTTGTAATTCTCGGTTGTCCTATCAGTATGCCTGGCCCGCAGCGCTTGGTTTAGCTTTCCCTCATGCTTGAGCTCAGAGACTATATTCCGCACCCTTTCATGTTGACAGAGATATGTTTTCAAAAGAAGAGCTCAGTATTGCAAGTGAAATATCGCCTGCTTCTTGAGAATTTTTCCATTCGTAAACTTTCCTTGACTGGAAAGAGCTCTAGTTTCCCGAGCTGCATGCAGGACCAGCCTTCACCTCGAATAAGCTTGGAAGAAGCTGAGATAAAAAGCGATGCCACTGCGTGAGAGGAGTCGAACTCACATACACAATATCCCCCGGAATGAGAAGAAGACTCGTTTCGGGAAGATAGAGGATCTGATCCCATTCTAGAAGGTAGATTTTCGGATCGCAAGAATCTCCTCGGATCACTCGAATCGAAGAGGTGTCTCCTGTAAAAGGAATTCCCCCCGCAAGTGCCAAGGCTTGTCTTAAAGGAAGAAACCCGTTTCGAAGGGCAATAGTTCTAGGACAACCCACTTCTCCCAACACGACTACGCTTGCCGCGTCAGACCTTGCAATATAGACCTTATCTCCCGCTTGCAAAGAGATATTGTGCTCCATATCCCCCTCTTCTAACAGACGGTGTAGATCTACAGGCAATTCGCACCCATTCCTCGAGATATAGCTTTTAAAAAGATTGGCGTCTTTGGAAATGCGCGCTTTCGCTAAGAGGTCGAATAGGCAAATCGTTCCCGAAACAGGGATTGTATGTTCTTCCACTTGCCCTGCAAGCTGTATCGTACCTTGGCGCAGATTCCCTAACGCGATTCTTTCGCTCTCTTCTGCAATGGGCGCGTATCCCTGTAGTTCCAAAATCGCAAACTTTCCTTCCTGGATTTGATATGAATCGATCACGAACTCATCAGCCCCATAGATATTGCTCCCCACACTACATCGAGCGCATCCTCCAAGTAACACCAAAACAGATAGAGAAACGAAGATTGATAAAGAGCGGAAAAAAGTGTTCATGCAATCATCTTACCCCGACTGGCAAGTTTTGCAAAGATGAAACAAGAAAGTCGCACACAGTCCACCTACACAACACCTCGTATAGGGGCGCCTTTCTAAGAGGCTGTAGAGACAGATGACTACCTCTCCAGAGCAGGAGGGTTTAGCATTCTTAAGAAGAGTAGAGTTTTATTGATAACCTGTTCACTGTTTGAGGGGTTGGAAGAGACTGTTTCGGCCTCTGATTCACCAATTGAAACGTGACCTGTGGTATATTATGTTGAGGATAGGCAAACAGGCTTGGCATGGTAGCTAGGATGGTAGAGTGGGTAAAAAGCTTCAATTTTCGCACAGTAGAACTCCGCAATTCGGCCTTGTTGAAAAAATCAAGATTTCCTCACCTACCTTGCGGAGGGGGTGCGGAATGTGGGATCTACCTGCATTTCGGATGTCATTGATTAAAAAAGAGTGGAATAGAAAAAGGTTATCTCAAAAGGATCCCTACTTAGTATAAAGTGTTTGCTTTTTAAATTCATAGAGTAAAAGGAAAGATCAAAAAATGCTAGCCGTAGCCTATACTTATACTTCAAAACAGATGCGCTGCGTACGCCTATCTGGCATAAAAAACGATCCCTCAATATCTCGCCTGAAGACCGCCAACTCTTGATGATGGAAAACCCGAAACTCAGGTCAAGAAAAACTCGTGTTCGTTTCTTACTCGACTACCTCTATCTTGCCTGCCCTGCATCTACCCCAGCGTGTGCAAAAGTGGTTAAAAGACCTCTTACACGAGATCTCTTAGGAAAAACGCATCTGGTCTTTTTTTCAGAAAAAGAGCGGGAAGCGCTTGATCCTCGTAGATTTTGAACTCCTCGGGATCAATAAGGAAGGGCGCGCCTGTACGCGCCCCTTGCAAAGCGACAGTTTTTGCAAGGCACGATCCATCACTTGTAAAAAGTATCTCCTTTGGTTCTTGCAAAATCAAGCCGGCAAACTGTTGTTGTGCAGGATAGCGCATTTCAGTGAGAGTAACGTGCAAGAGCACCCCCCCCTTATCGGGCAATAAGGAAAGAGAGATGTCTTTCCCGCTTATGCGAGCAAACATCTGGACAACTCGTAGCTCCGTAGAGAGACGCTCAAAAGCACTTACTTCCCCTTTGTGACCCAAAGTAAGAATCTGGCTTTGAAAAATGAGCGCCGCAATACCTAGCAAAGTAATGGTGAGCAAAATATCGATGAGAGTAAGGGCTCTTTTCCGATATGGATAAGAACTACCCGTTACGTTCTTGTTTTTCAGCAATTTCTCGCTCTTTAGCCACTTCTTGATTTTGTTCATGATTCTTGGCATTTTGCCTCCGGGCCGGATAGTTCTCTGAATACACAACCAAAGCACCATCTTGCACTTGCACCTGCAATGTATCTCCCCAGCCATCTTTCAAAAGCTTGGAAGGCTCTTTTACAAGCCCTGATCTTTTGAGGTAATATTGAGGTGTGTTGGCAAGCTGCTCTAAACTAAGGTTGTGGTTTAGGGAATACTCCAATTCGAGAATATCGCGCACTTTTTGAATGGCTAATTCTGTTTGCTTGATTTTACCCCGGTTGAGAGCTCCTTGCATATTGTATCCAATCACCGCAGTGATGATGCCAATTAGAGCGATTACAATCATCATCTCGATGATGCTCAAGGGGTGCTTTTTCTTCTTCATGATACCTCCAGTTATTCGATAAAAGAACTTACATCGGTCAAGGGCAATAGAACAGAAAGTAACACAAGACCTACAATCGCTCCGATGAAGAGCATAAGCAGGGGCTGCAAATATCCCGTGCATTTCTGTAAAGAATCAGAAAACTCCTCTTCGTAAATTGCTGCGATGTGATGGAACATTTCTGCTGCTTTGCCACTTTTTTCTGCAATTGCTACCATACGCACGACAAAATGGGGC
Source organism: Chlamydiota bacterium (assembly GCA_039179045.1). Classification (GTDB taxonomy): domain Bacteria; phylum Chlamydiota; class Chlamydiia; order Chlamydiales; family SM23-39; genus JBCAXK01. Next base: position 9,925 of record JBCDEZ010000023.1, read on the forward strand.
ATATACGCGCTTTTTTCAAACTCTTTTGAAAGAGTGTTTCCCTGCAACAATCCCTCTTTGATTTTCTCAAGCTCCTCGGCAAAAAACGAGTGTTTAACCACATTTTTGGAAAGGTCGATCGCCTCTACCATGGGAATGCCTGCCTCTAAAAGAGTAGCTGTAGAACGAGAAAATCGGATCAAGGTGTGCTTGACTATAAGGTCTTTGAAAAGAGGCGTGCGCAACAACAGTTTGGCCCGCAGAGCACTGCAAAAAGAAAAGCGACTCAAAATCAATAGAAAAAGCAGAGAACACAAAGACCCTAATAGTAGTGAATAGCCATGATCTATACAAAAAGCGCTTGCTGCCAAAACCCCTCGCGTGAAAGCACCTAAAGAGCGCCCAACAAATAGTGGAGAGAGCGAAGGGATGATGAAAAAAAGGAGCCCTAGCAAGATCAGGATGGAAAATGAGAAAAGAAGTAGAGGATAACTGACTGCTTGTAGAATTTTCTTGCGCAATGAACCCTGTTTTTCCATAAGAGCGTTTAGCTCTAAAAGCATCCCTTCCAAATTCCCCGACTTCTCTGCATTTTCCACCATTTTTGCGTAGAGAGGATCGAAGGTTTTTGGATGCAGCAGTAGGGCTGCTGAGAGGGACTTGCCCTGTTTTACGCTTTCGATCAGATCGAGGAGAATCGTATGCGTACGCTTGCCTTGATACTTCTCCTCAATCGCCAAAAGGCTTTCAAAAAGAGGAAGGCCTGCCTGTAAAAGTTTTGCAAGCTCTTTGGTAAAACTTTGGACCTCCTTTCTTTTCCAGTGCACGTGCTGGCTTTGTTTGTACTCCCGGATGTTCCAAACCAGCAAGTTGGTCTTGCTCAGTTTGCCTTTAGCATCGGGTAGGGTGTCTGCGTTGACATATCCTCTCTTCTTCTCTCCATTTCCTGCGACCGCTTGGTATTCATAGAGGGGCATGCATATCCTCCTTAACACCAACTTTTACCACGCGCGCCACTTCTGCAAGGGTTGTAATTCCCGCAAGAGCCAGACAAACGCCGTGCTCTTTGAGTCCCATGAAAGGAGTAGCTGCGCGGATCGCATCTGCTACAGAAGATTGCATGATTTCCCGCTTTATAGCAGGTGTAATCGGCATGTACTCGTAGATAGCACATCTTCCCCGGTATCCCGTCTGGTAGCAAAATGAGCAACCACGTCCCCGGTAAAAAGTAGTCGTCTTTTCGTTGGTAAAAAGAGAGACGTACTCAGGTTCAGGCGAGTAGGACTCTTTGCATTTGGTACAAATTTTGCGTACGAGGCGCTGAGCGATCACTCCAATCACTGAAGAGGCGAGCAGGTACGGCTCAATACCCATCTCCAAAAGACGGGTGATTGCCGAAGGAGCATCGTTTGTGTGCAAGGTGCTAAATACAAGGTGTCCTGTAAGAGAGGCTTGAATTGCGATTTCTGCCGTTTCCACATCACGAATTTCCCCCACCATAATCACATCGGGATCTTGTCTCAAGATATGGCGCAGCCCCGAGCTAAAGGTGAGATCGATCTTGGGATTCACTCCAATCTGCGCGATGAGGGGGAGCTTATACTCAACGGGATCTTCAATCGTCATGATGTTGCATTCTTCTGCATTGAGATCGCGTATAGCGCTATAAAGAGTGGTTGTTTTTCCGCTACCGGTTGGTCCTGTTACAAGTACGATTCCCTCGGGTGATTTGATGAGGCTACGGAAATCCGTAAGGAGAGGATCGGGCATATTGATTCGACTGAGGCCAAGCAAGATATTGCTTTTGTCGAGGAGTCTCAAAACAAGTCGTTCTCCTAAATGCGTGGGAATCGTACTCACTCGAAAGTCGACCTCTCTTCCTCCCATGGTCAACTTGAGGCGACCATCTTGGGGTAGCCTTGTTTCTGCAATGTCGAGCTTGGCCATCACCTTGATGCGAACAATCAAAGCTTTTTCTAGCGCTCTAGGAGGTTCGTAGCGCTTTTGCAAAATCCCATCGATCCGAAAACGAACAAGAAGTCCCCCTTCGACAGGCTCGAAGTGGATATCAGAGACCCCATGACCTATTGCCTCCATGAAGATCATGTTCAAAAGGCGGACTACGGGATTTTGTGAGGATTGCTCGAGCAAATCGTAGCCCTCTCCTGAATCCACCTCTACAGACCCCTCTTCTTGTGCCGGCTCTTTCCCCTCTTGTTTTTTGCCATAACAAGTCTGAATCGCCTCTTCTAATACAATAGGGTCGACGAGGACTGATTTGACCGGCTTTTGGAGAAATAGGCGTGCTTCTGTAAGAGCGTCTAAGTGATCGGAACGGCTCACTGCAACAAGGAATTTTCCCTCTTCTTCCTGGAGAGGAAGAATTTGTTGAGTTTTCACAAAGAGGTAGGGCAAAGGGGTTTGCCCTTCCTTTATAAAGGGAAAGTCTAAAAGATGTTCGAGTACGGGTTTTTTAGACATCTTCACCACATGTTTCGTCAAGAGGCGTGAGAAAACAGGAAGTCGATGCTACTTTCAAAAAGCTTTTGCTTTTCCTTTTGGCGTGCCTCTTGAATTTTCGCTAGAAATTCGGGGAGATCTCCCGCTCGCTTCTTCAATTCCTCCATCCGAATTTTGCGTAAATCTTCTGCAGGGTGCTTGACAATCGTTGGTGTGATGAAGATGAACATTTCCTTGTTGTAGTGGTTGGTGGTACTCATCGAAAAGAACTTTCCTAGTCCTGGAATATCTCCCCAAAAGGGGATTTTTTCCTCGGTATTCTCACTCGTCATCTGGCGGAGTCCTCCTAAAATGATCGTCTCGCCATCAGCTACGGTCACATAATTTTTGATCCCCCTTTTCGTGACCGGGGGGCGGTTATCCGAAGAGCTAGTTGTCGTATCAAAGGAGATATCGGTCGCCATGGTGATGAAGCCTGTCTCTCCCTCCTCTTCCGAGTAGTGGATCGTGGGCGTCATTTTCAAAATGGTACCATACTGCGCTCGCGTGAAGGAATTTTCTACCTTGGGGTTAGCAGATGCAGGGTCGAGAACAGCGCCATTGTTGATCGAAATTTCTTCCACGATAGAAATCAAGGCAGGGGTCTGATTGATCGCAAGGACCGAGGGGTTGGCATTGATCTTGAGATCTTTTTGCGTCATCAAAAAATTGTAGGTCATATCCAAGCCGAAAGAGCGTCCCGACTCCTTTCCTCCGGGATTGTGCGTCCTTGCAAAGACGAAATCGAGAAGCCCCCCTCCTCCATCTTTTGATCCGAGAAAAGTGGAATAAGCAGCGTTTCTCGTTACGTTCGATCCTACCTTCAACAAATTGATTCCTGATCTTCCCCGATCTTGCACACACTTTTCTACAAGCAACACATCGATCTGCACCATTTTTTTTGGAACATCGATTTTTTGCAACAGTGCTTTGATTTTTGGAATTTGATCTTTGCGGATGACCATCAAAATAGCGCCTGTTTTCGGATCTATGATGAAATTGCCCTCCATGGGCAGTGTTTGTTGTTTTGCAAAAGAGGCTTGTGGCTCTCTAGAGCTCCCGTTTTTTGCAAGCGGCGTGGATTCTGATTTTTGAGAGTCTGTTTGCAGCAAAGAGTCGTATACCTGGTTCAAGATTTCTCCAACATCTTCGGGATTCGAGTGCTTGCAACTGTACCAGTAAACCGTCATTTCGTACGGATCTTCGAGTTGGCTTTCTAAATCGGCTAGAAGGGACTCTGCGCGTGCGATGGCATGCTGATTGCCAATCAGAACAAGTCCCTGGGGGATGGCAATGAAAATGAGCTCATCGGATAGATGGCTATGGATCGGAATTTTTCCCTTATAGCCAGGATCGGGGAAAAACGCTTTGAGCACTTTTTCCGCTTCAGCCACATCCATTTTTTGCATCGAGATCACACGCACCACTTTTTCTGTTGTTTTCTCCCAAATGGCGTGGTAGAGGCTGAGCAATTTTTCGATATTCTCCTTAGAAGACACGATCACGATTTTATTGCCCACAATCTGCACACTCGTCTCTTTGGGATCAGAAAAACGGGTGAAAAAGTTTTGCAAGGCCTTGATCTGCTCTGCATGAGGGGCAAACACATAGGCGATCCTTGTGCCTGCGTTAAAAAGCTCCAAGCCCTCTTCGGTTTTGCAAAGCGCCTCTACGCGGCTTAGGTCTTGTTTGAGGAAAAATAGCTTTTTCGCATAGGGAGAAATCTGTTTTACCCCAATACCGTTGGAGTGAAGCAACAATTTGATCATGTCGTCCCAAGCGCTTCTAGGCAAGGGAATGCCTGAGAAAATTTGCAACTTCACATTGATTAGTTCGGGGGGAATGATATAGAGATAATCGACAGAACCATACTCTGCGATCAGCTGAGAGAGAGTCATTTCACCCGGATCCCAAACACCACAACCCTCTTCAGTAAAAATTCCCGTGTCTGCAAAGTGCATCCGCCAGTTTTCCTCAAGCTCTTCCAGGGCCAATTTACACGTTCGAATCTCTTCGAGAAGTAGAGGAAGCTCGTCTTCAGGCACTTGCCACGCTGCTTGGTACTTTTCCTGCAAAGCTTTTTTTAAAGCAAACATTTCTTGATCGATTGCCTGGGGATGTTCAGAAGCAAAGGGATCGCTCAAAGTTCCCGAATCGGCAAAAGCGATGAAAGCGCAAGATAAGCAGAAAAAAAGGGCTTGTATCATGGAGGAGATCTCGTTTTAGATTTCGTAGAAAGATGAGAAGGGGGGCCATTTTTCACATAGATCCATTCCTCTTCCACTGGCAAACAGGCAATGCGAAAAGGAGAATAAAGCTTACCACAAAACCATTTTTTCCCCTCTCTTTTACAGAGTTTCTCAAAAAAAAAGGTGGGGCACTCGGTCAAAAGGCGTTGCAGCTCTGCCTCAGACTCGACTCTTTGCCAGCTTCCACCGATTTTTGCAGCCCATTGTCCAGGACGCATCAACAAGGGGGAATTTTCTAAACTGAAGGCAAGTGTTTTCGGGGTTTTTAAGGAATGAATTTCCAGAGAATTGCCAGAAAATGTGCAAGGAATCGAGGCTTGTCTTTTGAGAGAAATCAATGCATATTTTTCCCCCGAACAGTTCCAAGCTTCACAGACGAGCGTAGTATCATCAGCTTTTTGCACGCGAAAGAGGGGTTGATCTAGTTCTTCATCTGCAAAAGAGTTTGCTTTCCAAACGCTCCCGTCGTGCACGCAGCAATCTCCCACACGAAGAGGCAAACAGGTGCCTAAAGACGTCCGGACCCAATAGACTTTTTGAGAATAGGCTTTTTCTACGAAGAGATCCTCCCCCAGGTATTGGGCTTTTGCAAGATAGGCAAAGCAAGGCTCCGCTTGCAAAAGCGCGGTTTCGGGTAGCGGCTCAAAGCGAAGTGTCCAAAGCCGCTCTTCTGCAGGGTCGAAAGAAAGCCGCTTGGGTTTCCATCGAGGCTGCAAAACGAGGAGACCTGGTTCACAGCGAACCGGCTCCAAAGAAAAGTCGCTTTTTTCTGCAAAATAGAGCTTCGGCATCTCCCCAGAAGAGTAGGGCTCATACGCCAAGTACAAGGGCTTAGTTGAAGAAAGAGACAGGGGCTCTTCTCCACGAATCCCCAGAAAAACATGTCCCTGTCCTTTGCCTGGCTTGGGAGGTGTGTAGCGAGCTACAAGTTTGCTTTGAAAAGAGGGGTAAGGAGCCTTCTTTGCAACCACTCTTTGGTAGAAAAGAGTCTCCTGGAAAGAGGGATCTTTCTCCACTTTCCGAGACACCTCCACGTCCCAAATATTTTCGGCACAAATCAAAGGAGGAAGGACACGCACATGAATGCAAGCAATAGCAAAAAAGGTAGCGAGAGCGCTCAGGCAAAAAATCCAGAAAAAGACCTGCTTTTTCCTCAAAAACTTCTCCCTTGTTCGAGATAAACGAAGGTTACAACCTTAAGCGATTAGAAAAAAAAAACAAAGAAAAGATCAGATAATTGCAAAAAAATAATTATTTATTTACATTTGTATTAGACCCCTTGCATTGCAATCGCTGGGGGGCGAGCAATGCATAAACCATTGATAATATACAATCTAGGAGTGAGTTCTATGGAAAAAAAGGATAACTTATCGGAAAAGATCAAAGAAGGGGTCTCAGTCCAAGAAATCGAAAATTTTGCAAAAAAATACACCACGGAGATTTTTATCATCGTAGCCCTTGTCGTCGCGTTTTTTTCCAGTGTCTTCGGACTGTTTACCGGATCTACGGCAAGCCTATTTTTCGCAATTGTAGGTGTCATCCTCTCCCTTTTGATTCCCCAGCACATCGAAAGGCTTGGGAAAAAAGCTGCAGATTTTCTACGCAAACAAGACAAAACCGTGCAAATGGTCATCGGAATTGCGCGCATTGTGATCGCTTTTTTCCTGCCTTTCTTGATCTTCGCTGTAATCGGATTGCATGCAGGATTGGGTTTTCATGCCTTTCGTGGGGAAGAACTGTAGGACATAGGGCAGCCAACAGCACCCCCAGAGCGATGCTGTTGCGCTCCTTAATTTTGGAACTGGTGCGCCCGTCTATTCGCACCGCTCCCAATGTGACCGAACCATTCGTTGCGCGCAAACGGAAAGCTTTTCGAATACTAGAGACAAAAGCCAGCAGGACAGTCCCTTGCAAATGAGCAGCTCCTTTTTTTGCCATAGAGTTGTTCTGGATTGTCCTACTGTTCTACTACCTCCGATGGACCGAATCTCGACTCTTCCTTAAGAGACAATTTCTCTTGAAATTGTAACCTACTCGCTATCAACCGGGTATATATTGCACGGACAGAGTTTTCGGGGCTTCCACCGAAGAAATTGTTCTCTCATGAAACAAGTTGATCTATTGCGAGCACGTCTTGAAAAGATTTGCCGTTTTCTTCTTATGAATAGAGCTTTATTATCTCTTCTCGATAGATCTTTCGAACCAGCAAATCAATTCATCGATACAATGAACTTTTTCTGGTACACAAAAAAATCGTATGGAAAATGCTCTTGTAGAAACAGCATTCTCTAGGATGAAAGGACTCTATGGTCCCATGTTCTACTCAAGAAAACCAAGCGCTCAAAGAGTAGATGGTTAATTAAAATGCCTGATGAATCAAATGATAAGAACCGAGAGCTAGAAAATCTTCAAGGATAGTCCTGGTTGGTCTGAAAATCTGATTTTTTCAACAAGGCCATCGAAAATCCTATTTTATAGGAAAAGTCTGCGGCATAGTAACTAGCCGCTCGACACCGAGCCTAGCTTTTAGGTACAAACTCTCTGCAACCCAATCATCTCCCGTCAAAGAATCTCGTTTCGAATTGATCGATTGCCTACAAGAATTGCATGCAAGGAGGCAGCCTATTGAAAAATTCTACTGTAACAACCCGACGCTGGTACGAGGCTAAGGCACCCGCTAAGATGGCAGCACTGATATGACGCATTTCTATTCAACAATTCGATTTTGGATACAATCTCTATTCAATGGAAAAAGGTCATCACCCTTCTTTTTAGCAGGATTAGGGGTAGGAGCTATCACGGAGAAAATCCAAAGTGACAATCCCTAACATACCAAGATTTCCGAGCCTCCGACCGCGATGTATCCAGGAAATTTCGCCTACTTGATTGAGAAGAGCGCGCATTCAGCCCTGAGGAAGTTGTGCTATTTTATGCTTCTTGGAATCTTCCATTGTCCTGTAGTTCATCCGAACTCTCGCCAGGGGCCGGTAGATTGCCTCCCCAAATCCGAGCGGGGGCAATACCAGAAACTAAGGGTAGCGCTTTTATACCTTAACAATACTCGTTGACACCGCCTCTGCGCTCTTGTATGTCTTCCAGATTTTTGGAGTTAGAAAATTGTAAGAGAGCTTTAGCAAGCTCTTAAGGGTCCCCAAGTCTTCGGCAAAGTCGTACAAGGAATTTCCGTTGCAAGAAATGCTGGACAGAACCATCGTTATTTCTCTATTAACTGACTATTTTGTAAACAGACTTTCGTATACCTTCTCAATACGCTCTCCCATGACCGCTTTTGTAAAGGATTGCAAGACAAGCGCCTTCCCATTTTTTCCAAGCATTTCTCTCCACTCGGGACTCTTTTGCATTTTTATGATGGCCTCTTGAACAAGTGGGGGACTTTTGGGAGGCACCAAAATGCCTGTCTTTCCTGGCAAACAGACCTCAGGGCTTCCCCCGATGCTAGTGGCGATCAGCGGTTTTTGCAAAAAAGCTGCTTGCAAAAGAGCTTGGGATACGCCCTCATTTGCTGTACTCAACAAAACAAAAGCGTCGCAAAGATCCATCGCAGAGAAAGGTACTTCGAGGTGGCCTGTGAAAAAGACGGTCTTTTCTAAACCATATTCTGCCGCCTTCTTTGCATAATGAGCCCAATTGCCCCCTCCAATTAGCAGAAATTTGATGGTAGGATCTTTTCCCAACAGGTGGGCAGCTTCAATGAGATCTTCGATCCCTTTCCAAGAGCGCATTACACAGGCGGTACCTACCACAAAATCGGTCTCCTTGATAGAAAACCGGGCGCGCCAGCTTTTTGTTTCTTTTGGATCTGTGCGCATCGTATCTGGTGCAAGGCCTGTGGGTATGGAAAGACAACGCTCCGGGGGAAGTTTCGCCTGGAGTTGGATCTTAGGCACGATCTCTTCACAGGTCGTGATGGTTCGATCGGCTAGCAGGTTGTACAAACACCAGCTATTGCAACCAGATTTGATCGGAGTCGAGACATGTCTTGTGCGCACGACCTTTTTCCGACAGATCTTAGCCACAATTCCGCCAATCCAAGCATCTAAAGAAGAGTGCGTTGCAACAACATCAAACCTCTCTTTGAGTAGGAAATGTGCGAGCTGCCAAAAGGTCTTCCACCAAAAACGGCGCCGGAAAGAGAAATGCTGGATGGGAAAACCGGCGGCTTCCGCTCTACTGTTGAGAAGAGCTTCCGGTTCCAAGCCGAAAACCACCTGGTGACCTTGATCGCGCATCCAAAGCGCTCCTTCTAGAATCCGTTTTTCCTGTCCACCCCAACCATCTGAGGCTTCTATTTCCAAAATCTTCATAGAATCATCTCCTGCAAAATTTTCCGGTGCCCAGAAGAAAAGGGGAGTTGATGTAGCTCCTCTTTTTGAACCCAAGTATATCCTTCCAGCTCGGGTAGATCTCGCAGAAAAAGGTGGTAGGGCCGCAGCGTCACACGAAAGCGCGTGAAGGTGTGCCGGACACAGTCATACTCCAAAAAGCGGGTACAATCCCATGCCTGTACAAGGCAGTACTGGCGAAGAGAAAAGGAATCTTCCCAGGAAGTATAGGGAAATTCGAATAGATCTTTCATGATAGGAGTCGTATTTTTGCGCACTGCAACGCTCCCCCTACATTCGAGGAGGAACACAGCGCGCTTGAGACGCTCGTAAGCGATTTTTTTCGCTTTGTACGGGAGCGCTTCTTGCATCTGCTTTCTGCGAGAAGAACAGGTTTTTTTCAGGGGACAGGAAAAGCAGTTGGGCTTTTTTCCGCAGATCAAAGCGCCCAGCTCGATCAGAGCCTCTCCCAGGAAATACCCCGACTCTTCTATCTCTTTGGCAGCTTTTTGCAAGGCGCGCTTTGCTGCTGCAGAGGTGATCTCTTCTTCGATGCAGAAGTAGCGAGCTAGCACTCTTTGCACATTCCCATCAATTGGAACGTCCTTGCTTTCAAACGCAAACGCAGCAATCGCCTTCGCTGTGTAGGGGCCAATTCCTTGGATTTCGAGAAGCGTTGCTGCATCTTTAGGGAAGGTGCCCGACCACTTTTCCACAATTTGCCGCGCTCCTAGGTGCAGATTGCGCGCTCTTTGGTAGTATCCGAGACCCTCCCAAAGCTTGATGACAAGGTCGATGGAAGCTGACGCAAGCGCTTCTACGGAAGGGAAAGCCTCCATCCATCTGAGGAAGTAAGGAACTACAACGGGCGCTCTTGTCTGCTGGAGCATCACCTCAGATACCCATACAGAATAGGGAGTTTTGTTCTCCCTCCAAGGAAACGTTCTTTTATTCGTCTGAAACCAGTGGTATAACGCGTGATGGTCCATGAGGGATGAAACGCTCCTTTTATTGGCGATAACGACTCAAACTAGGGTGAGCATACACGATGCAGAAAAAGCTTGCATGCCTGATTTACGGCAACCAGCAACACTATATCGACCATATAGCGCCTCTTTCCTATTTGCTCGACATTCCCCTGCTCACAAACGATGTCGATGTAGAAACGAAAGTGCGCACCTTTTATCCAGAGGTCGATTGCCTCTGGCAAGACACGCCCGATCTTGCAAGGCGTGTAGGGGATTGCGATGCGGTGATCTCTTGCATGGCAGGAGGTTATTTAAAACCGGTTTTACAAGCGCATGCGCCTTCAAAAAAGTCGCCTACATACATTTTTTGTCCTCATGGCAACTCAGATAAAGACAATTTGCAGATGCTCGAAAAAGAGACGCATCTCTTCGTCTACGGTAAGCAGATGCAAGAGCGCCTCCCCCGCTCTTCTTTCGAACAAAACATCTTCTTTTTCGGAGACTACCGAAGGCAGTACTATGCAAAGAAGCGTGCATTCTACCAAAAACTGAGCGCCTCTTTTCTTCCAAGAAGCCTACAAAAAAGTTCCTATTTTCTCTATACACCTACCTGGGCAGACTATGAGAGGCATTTTTCTTTGGAGCGGCTTACCTGTTTTTTGCGCCAGTTTCCTCGAAACGTACCACTTGTAGTCAAACTACATCCCAATACCTGGCTCCAAGACGAACCCCACCTGTTGCGCTTGCAATACACCTACGAGAGCCAGCACTGCTGCTTTCTTGAAAACATTCCTCTCATCTATCCCTTCGTTGAGCGTTGTAGAGCCCATATCGGCGACGGATCTTCGATCGGCTATGACGCCCTTTTGCTAGGGAAGCCTCTGTTTTTCTACACGCGCAAACAAAAACGATCTCTTTTTTCCTACGGCAAACATCTCTTTCGAAAAAACTGCCCACAAGCCCTTAGGAATGCGCATATCGATCAAAAAAAATCGACCGAATTCGCTGCGTATGTTTTTACAAAAAATGTGTGTTTGCGCACTCTAAAAAAAAACTTGATTGCGCGTTTATGAGCCGGATTGCCGCTATCTCGAGAACCTCGTGCGAGCACCATATTGACCACTTAGCTCCCCTATGCGTAGCTCTCGAAGCGCCTCTTCTTACTCCTAGCGAAAAAGAGGCGGAACTCGCTGAAAATTTCTATCCAGATCTTTCTGTACAGAGAATTCCTCCTGAAAAGTTTCATATTCCCTTTCTAGTCGACTCGAATTATGACGTCTGGATCCACAGCTTTCCTTGGCCCAAAGAGCTCATTGAAGAGCATCCACTCGCGGAAAAAAAGACAATACGGCGCCTTTTCACGCCGCACGGGTACTCAGACAAACAGGATCTAGAAGATACTTGGTCTGACTACCGGCACAACGATCTGACTCTTGTATATGGACAAAGGCTAAAAAGCATCTTGCTCAGAAAAAAAGTTCCCATCGTGTCTGTAGAAATGGGCAACCTTCGTCACAGCTACTACCTCAAACATCGCTCTTTTTTTGATGAAAAAGTAGAAAAATACGTCTTGGGAAATTTACCCCGGGAGAAACCGACTCTTCTATACGCACCAAGCTGGAAAATAGGACAAGCATCCTCTTCTCTTTACAAGGCAGAGAAGTTCGTATTTCAGACGCTGCCTCGGTACTTCTCCGTGATTGTTAAATTGCACCCTTGGCAAGAAAAAGACAACGTAGCTGCGCTCTACCAGATTCTTGCCCGCTACGAAAATACTGAGTCGGTAAAAATCGTAGAAGATTTTTCGTGCATCTACGCCCTACTCGCCAAAGCGGATCTTTTTTTGGGAGACGTTTCTTCTACTTCATACGACTGTCTTCCTTTCAAAGTACCTATGTTCTTTCTCAATACCACAGAGCTACCAGAAAAGCACCCCGCTCTTTTTCTACAGCGTTATGGCTCCAAGATCTCCTTGAAAAATCCAGAAAAAGAGGCGAAAAAGATGCTAGACTCTCTAGAAAAAGAGGATCCCATGCACACAGAAAAAGAGAAATTGTACCGCCAGGTGTTTGGAACTTATTTGCCGTTCGAAGAACGGCGATTGCGTCTGATAAAACAGCTATCACACCTTTGCGGCCCCTTGGATATCCCCAAAGGCGTCTACTGAAAAATCAGTGAGCGAGGGACCTTGTCTTGCATGTAAAGAGCAAACAGGTCTCACGCAAAAGAGCCTTTGAAAAAGCATTGGCCGGCCGTTTTGATGAGTTTGAAGAACCACATACTCGACCATATCGCTCTCTTTTGTGCTCATGTGGATCTTCCTCTTCTTCGACTCGTTGTAATAGCCGTATTAGTGAACTACTTCAGATCTCCTCTTCCTCCTGATAACGGAATGCCTGCAGTACCTCTTTTGCCCTATTCATCACGTTTTGCCATTCAAGAGTATCAATGAAATCCTCTGCCAAATAGGGTCGATCATCGGACTCGAAAAAAGATTCGAAGAAATTCCGAAAATTTAAAAGTATTCGGTACTGTTCTTCTGTTATTTTATAGGACTTATATTGCTTTAAGATAGGATCTCCATCATCAAAAAAGTGACAAACAGTCTCGGTAAAATCA
>JBCDEZ010000024.1:0-21607 GCA_039179045.1 Chlamydiota bacterium
CTACCGGAAAGACTTGGGGAGTCTTTTCTGTTTCTTTCTGAATCGTAGCGGCAGACCCTTCTACAGAAGACTCTGTTGACTCTGGTGATTCTTCTGCAGGAACAACCTCGGGGAGGTTGCTCTCTTCGGGAAAAGGAATGGCGCTGCCGTTGAAATCACGCAAATTTTCCAAGTCAATCCTCTCGTAGGGAGGCGGAGAGATCACACGGTGTCCATGGGAACCGAACGGATCTTCAATGGAAGGTCTTGTCTGGTGGTACTCTTGGCGCCGCACATACCTACCTCCCCCTTGCAGCTCATGAAGGTAACGGTAGCCGATTCCCGTAAGAGTACAATCCTTGAAGATAAAAGGTGTCAGGTTCTTTTTTGTAGGTTTGAGTTGTTCTATGTGGTAGGGCGCTGTAAGATAGTACCACACCTCGTAGTCCTCTCCTATGGCTGTCACACACTCTCTTTTTTCCGGGGGACCTGCGACGCAGGCAACAGCCTCTTGATTCATTCCGATTTCGGTAAAACTCAACCGGTATAAATTGATATCTGCTGTGATGCCTGTTGCAATAGGAGAACGAGCACAAGAGACGCAGAAAAGCAGAAAAAGGAGGAAAGTAAATCGGTGCGTAAAGGACATTTAGCTCGGGCAATCCCTTTTTCCACACAGTATTTTGTTCCACTTATTCTGTCAATGATCGATTGGAAAAGTTCTTTTTAGAGGAAGTGCGGTGGGAAAGAAAAAAACTAGTCCTCTTGAGACAGAGGCGCTTCTTGTTCTTCTTCATGCTCGTGTTCTTCTTCTGGGATCTCCCGCTTTTTCGAGACATACTTCTTCGAGCGGAGAGCAATCTTGGGGGAAAAAGGTAGCGCCTGATGTAAAGAGCGCTGCTCTTCGATATAGGCTTTAAGAGAGGGTTGTTCCATCGAGAACAGCTGCGCCAACATTCTGCCTGCGATTTCCGGAGCTGAGAACCTAGAGGGGTGCGCGACTCTTTGACTCCCCTCCTCTCTAGGTAGAGGTTCTTGAACGCTTTTGGAAGTGGTTCGGGCAAGCTCTTGATCAAATAGATCGAGGATCTCTGTGCTGAAAAGAAGGGTGCGCATCTCCTTGGATAGCGCTCCTTGCTGCGCGTGCAAGACCTGCTCAATCAAAAAGCCAGCCGGGCTTTTCTCTTGACCAGTGGAAAGATCTTCTGGAGCAATCTGCAAGCGGGCCAAGCGGGAAAAAGCGCGGATTAAGGAAAGGTCGACAGTCAAGCGTCCTGAAGTGTCGGGCGGCAGTTCTGCCTTTGTCTGTGTGAGAGACAGAGCGGGGTGCTCTGGCTTCGCTCCAGATGTAGAGGAGTAGGGGGTAGAGAAGGAAAAGTAGGCTTTTTCGCTCTTGATTTTCTCCCCTTCCGGAGCAAGGGATCCGGTAGCTGTCGATGGAGCAGGCCTTGGTATGGCACTTTGATCCAACAGAGGCGCGCTTCTTTGCTTATCTTCAGATAAGAACCCTTCTTCTTTTCTCAAGACTCCCCTTTCCCCTTCAATAAGCGCCTCTTCTAAGGAAAAAATCATCGACTCAATCCAAGAGTGCGCCTCAAGAAGGAGTAGACTCTTTTCCACAGAAAGGAGCTCTGCTGGTCTTTCTAGAGCTTGGGGGGCGTTTTGCGCAAAAGAGGCACTGCGAGTAGAAGACAAGGAACCCTCCTCTGTTTCTTCTGAAAGCGCTTCGAAAAGCTGAATGAAGAGCCCTGTAAGCATATGTCTTTGATTCTCTGATATTAGAGAAAAAAGAAAGGAGGGAGGCGGACCAAATTGATTCGCTGAGACAAGAGACGTGATACCGCTCAAACAAAACTCCAAGTAAAAAATTCCTTATTATTATACCATAAAGCAGATTTATGAGAAACTAATCCAGAAATTCTATTAAAACGCCTTTTGAGGCAGTAAAAAAGCGTATATGTGTGTATTTTGCGATATTGTGCAGGGAAAGGCACCTTGCCACCAGATTTGGGAAAACGACCAGTGCATCGCTTTCCTCTCGATTTTTCCCAATACAAAGGCTCTGAGCGTAGTAGCCCTCAAAGAACATTACCCTAGCAACATTTTCTCCCTCGAACTTGTCCCCTATCAAACACTATTGCAAGCGGCGCGTGAAGTGGGGCGCCTCCTAGAAAAACAGCTCCAAGTAGCTCGCTGCGCCATGATTGCAGAGGGTATGGGAGTCGCACACGCGCATCTACAGATCATTCCTTTGCATGGGCTGCAAAAAAAGCAATCCAACTACGATTTCGAGCGCCCCGGGTACCGATTTGATGCGTATCCGGGATACGTCTCTTCGCATGAAGGCCAAAGAGCCGATGAAAAAGACTTGCAACGCCTAGCTGAAAAGATCCGCGGCAAAAGCATTTGATGCCCCTACCCCTCTTTGTTCTTTTTCAAGAAACACTCTGGCGTGTGGATGTGTAGACGGATCTCTTGCTCTTCTGCATAGCGGCAAACAGACTGATACATCTTCCAGCAAACTTCAGAGGGATTTTTACTCTCGTTGCTCCCCGTCCAGTACCCATAAGCGCTAAGTAGGCCTACTAGAGCTAATATCTTTCGTATCATCACTATCTCCCTTTCTTTCCTTGTATACGCAAACAGCGCCTCTGTTACAAGAAATTCAGGAGATCAGATGTTCCAAGCTATGCTCTTTCCTCGCTAGCTGTCGAAAACGTGGGGTGTTCGTTTCCATTTGTAGTCCAGATGGTATTCCCGTGAAACATTTTGTACGTCACCCAAAGCCAAAACGCAAAGATACTCAGCGCAGCAATCCCAGTTACGGGCAAAATACGCAAAGGAATGATCTTTTGTCCTAAGATCAAAAAAATCGCGGCGAAAGCTTTTGCCGAGCGGTAGGCGAAGACATCGATTACTGCTTTGACCTGAAACTTTTCCTCGGCACCTAGGGGAATATAGAGCATTTCCCGAAGAATGCCAAAAAGAGAGTGGTCCATCGATTTTACAGATACCAAAGAAACCGAGATCATCGCAAAAGAGGGAAAAAAGAAGAAGCTTGCTCCCTGCAACAAAAATAAGAAAGGGATCATCCGATGCCCTAGAGCAAGCCCTAAAGACTCAATGAGAAGAAACCCTCCAAAGAGTTGAAAGCTTGTAGTAAGAAAGTTGATGATCCCAAACAGGCGTCCGCAATATTCGGTGCGCAAGTCGAGATGAGGAAGAGAGGCTTTGAGGTAGCAGTTGAACTGGTACTCGACAAGCGCCACAGAAAGCTGCATGCATACAACCAGAAGAAGGATGTAGAAGAGGAAGGGTTTGCGCGCAATCTGAGAGAGGGTTGCACGGATTGAAGTGGAAGATGTGCTAGAAAGATCAATGCTACCTCGACTGCTACGCCAGGCAAGCGCGTAGAAAAACAAAAAGGTGAGGTAAATGGGGATAGCAGCCAAAAAAAAGATCTTTGATCCCAAAGAGACAGCAAACGATGAGGGCAAAGAGCTACCCAAAACAGAGCCTAGCCCTCCCACTCCGAAAAACAGACCGTAGAGGTAACGTGCCTTTCCCATAGAAATCCTGCTGTGGATCAGCGACCAGAGCTGCTTGAACATGAGAAGAATGTAGATGTCTTTCCAAAGGTAGTGCAAGAACAGTGCGGCAGGGAAGTGATCTACCAGGAGATACGTGCAGAGGTTGCCTAACATAACCGCACTTGCTACAAGGCGCATCATAGAGGCGCATCCCCACTTGGGAAGGAACCGGCTATAGCAAGAAACGACCAAAAAATTCAACGGCACACAGAAAAGCCAAGCATACGGATAACTGGCAGGACCAAAGAGGGAAACAAAAAAGGCGTTACTAGCAGGCCGCGAGATAGCGTATTCAAAAGCGATCAAAAAGCTACACACCATAGCAGGGAGAATAAAAGTGATATCTTGCCTTCTCATCGGTAAAACTCCTACGCTCTATCCATGGAACTGCGCGCTCCAAAGGTCGAGCGCCTCACGGAGGCGGGACTCTTTATCTGAGGCCACATAGATCCAAGTTTTCCCTTCTGAAAAGGCTTGGGAAAGGATCTGGGAAAGGCGGTGTGCAGGCTCGATTAGCAGATGTTTTTTCGATACGGGAAAATTGAATACCTCCTTGCAATCGAATGGAGAAGGGCATTCAAGATGGACAGTTTGTATCGAGAGATCTGCCCGGTTGCAGATCGCGCTAAAGTGTTCTTGAGAAAGATCACGGGACACGCTGAGCGCTTTGTACCGATTTTTCCGTCCTAAGATTGCCGCTGCATCTGCGTAACCTGGATGGCTCGTATCAGCATACGCTTGATGCAAGGCGTACAAAATAGCGCTATCTGTAAGAGCTAGGTATCCCTCGATACTGCCAAATGCATCAGGGCAGACAAATCCCTTCATGAAGTTGCACAAATGGAAGTTGAACGATTTGACTCCTGCGTACTGGTAGACTCTCCGATGCATGAAATGCCGCGCCAAAAGAAGCGCTTCACAAGATTCAAGCCCATTTTCCTCAATTCCTAAAGCAAGCTCATCTTCCCCTTCTCTCGCAGGGAGGATACGGATCATCTCAATCAATTGTTGGTAGTCGAAAAGACCGTAGGCAACTCCCGTGCTTTTAGCATCGCGCAAAAGGTAATCGATCCTGTCCGCTCCAAAGAAATTTCCTGTAATCACCTCACTCACGATCTTTTCCCATGAGGAGAAGCTCCCTTTTCCGTAGGAGAGCCACTGCTTTTGCCCCACAGCGATCTTCGCTACATCCTCCACAAAATTCCTATCTGGAAAGGTCTCCTGGAAACCAGCTTCTGTGTACGCTCTTTGCAAAAGAGGTGCTAAAAGTGGGCTTTCGATCAACTTACAAGTCCACTGCTCATGCCCTTTTTTCCCCAGAAAGATGGCTTCTGCTGCATGAGAGAAGGGAAGGTGTCCCAGATCGTGACAAAGGGCTGCGAGGCGCAAGACTTTTCTCCAGTAATGGTATTCGATAGAACCTTTCCTTGGAACGTAGGAAAAAACGTCCGGGCGCACTGCTTTGCAAATATTGTGATAGATGCGCGTGGAGAGCTCCATTACGCCCAACGAGTGCTCAAAACGGGTATGCGTAGCTCCTGGGTAGACAAGAAAGGCCCCTCCGAGCTGCCGGATGTAGTGTAGCCTTTGAAAAGGCCATGACTCGATCAGCTCTTTTTCTAGATTATCTAAGCGGATGAATCCATGCACAGAATCATAAATTTTTCTTTCATAGAAAAAAAGTCTTTTGTCATAAGAGCTCCTTTCGCATACAATTCATGTTATCGACTGGGCAATTTTAAGTGTTAGCGATATCAAAAAAAGAAAGTTTATTTTCTTGTATTTCTGTTAGTATATAATGATTTCAGCCGTCATTCTTACAAAAAATAGCGCACGCACGCTGGACAAAACCCTTGCTTCTCTCACCTTCCTCGACGAGATCGTTGTGGTCGATACAGGCTCGCGCGATGCTACTCTCGAGATTGCTCAAAGCTATCCCAATGTGCAGATTTTTCATCGAGAATTTTCCCATTTTGGACGCCTTCGGAACCTCTCTAGCTCTCTTGCAAAAAACGACTGGATCTTATCGATCGACAGCGACGAGGTGTTGTCAGAACCATTGCAAGTAGAGCTTCGCTCTTTAGTTCCAAAAGACACATGCATCTACGGTCTAATCCGGGAAAACTATTTTCATGGGAAAAAAATCACCTGTTGTGGCTGGAATCGGGAGAAACGGCTTCGCCTCTACCACAGAAAAAAGACACGCTTTCGAGAAGAGTACGTGCACGAGAGCTTAGAGAAAAGAAGCTGTGTAACACGCTACTTGCAAGGTACCTTGCTTCACTTTCCCTTTCCTGACGGGGGTCATACAGAACAAGACCTACTCGAAAAACTGCAGCACTATACCGATCTATATGCAGAACAAAACAGAGGCAAGCCTGCCTCCTACAAAAAAGCAGCCTTTCACGGTTTTTGGAGTTTTCTGCGTGCCTACTTGTTACAACGAGGCATACTTTTCGGGAGACGTGGTTGGATCATCTCAGTCTACAAAGGACTTTCAAGCTATTACAAATACGCGAAACTTGCAGAGAAAAACCAAGAAAACAAGGGGGGTACAATATAGGCTTAGCGGTAGACGGACTCGAACCGCCGACACGCGGATTATGATTCCGCTGCTCTAACCAACTGAGCTATACCGCCAAAAAATAGCGGGAGCAGGACTCGAACCTGCGACCTTTGGGTTATGAGCCCAACGAGCTAGCCACTGCTCCATCCCGCGGCAATTGGTAAGATTGAATCCAATTTATCAAAGGTGCGATTTTCTTACAAGGAGTTCGAAAAAAGAACCAGGGGGATCGCATTTGCATTTCCTCGCAAAAAATTTCTCCCAGGCTGATTCCATTCATGCAAAAATAGTTTTGCGTCCCTTTTCAACCTTTCTTGCCTTGTACGGCGCGGAGAACATGCGAATCCCATTTTCTAGTTAGGGACACATATTTTGCAGGAGAGTGGTCTTTAGAAATCTGTGACCTGTCTTCATGGAAGGTCGTTTCGAACACCCAAGATCACTGATTTTCTATACCCTAGTGAAACCGAGTACATCCACCAATTCGTGCGGTATCTGGGGATTGAGAAGAAATCTAGAGCCATTTTCCTCTTTCCCTTAACTTCTTGTGTCGCTTAGACTGAGCCATGGATGCTGCTGTACGAGATCTCCTATCTAAAGAAGGAGAACTCGCTGGATATGCTTTGATACGCATGGATTGGATATTGCTAAACCCGGTGTAGATGCTAAAAATTGCTAGCAAGGCAATCAAAACAGCTCCCACCTCTATTTTTCCGCTTAACCCAATTTTTCAAATGAAATGGGTATATTACAAACAATGTTCCTAAGACTGTTTGTCAAAACATAATTTTCAGAGAATACTCCTCAAAAAAGGCTATCGAGTGCGGAGTGAGAAGAGAAGCAATGTTTGATGCTATTGCACTTCGTCTAAAAGTTAGCCCTGTTGGACTTGATTCCAGAGGAAGACCTAGTCAACGCTTTATAGGAAAAAAACAGAAAAATTGATGAGCGGGCTGTCAAATGTCTATAGCAATGTAGAGCATCCTTCATCTTACAGCGAGATTGGGGTAGCTTTTTTTGGCGCAAAGGTAAGAAGAAAACGCCTGTAAGCTCAATATCTCAGGGGATCACGCTAATGAAATAATGGACTTATGTGGAGAACAACTGCAGCTAGTAGGATTGATGAAAAATACGACTCTATTCCAAACGGCAAGCTTCTTTGAGACCTAGTGGATAAATTCCGCATGAGATAAATGCTGATTTCACCTCAGGCAAGTTTTCTTAGTTGCAGAGCCTTTAAATGGTGATTTTTCAGCGAAAAATCATGGCTATTGGAATCTATACAGTAAAAATTTTATATGCGCACCCTGCATATAGGGGAAATTCTTCTTTCTATTAATTCACTCAAATTATAAAATCTTAATTTAGTATTTTTACTTTAACTACAGGTAATCATAAATCATGATAGGCATCGGTTTAAATACTTTCCGTTCCCTTTCTTTACCGGAAAATCTTTTCGATAATTTTGGATTCAAATTACAGAGCGAGAACCCAGATTCGAAACAATTAGGTCGTATTGATATGGCCGCGAGTGCAATGCTCTTTTCATTTCATGTATCGGCCGCCATTCCTTTGTTGGGGGGCATGGTAGTTTGGTCCACGATGTTATCTGAAGCTGCAGTTATTATCTGCACTTCCTTCAGACCGTTGAATAGATCGAAAGCTGGGCATTTTTGTGGAAGAATATGCCGCCTATGCTTGATGAGAAATCCTCATTTTTTGTTGTTTGTGGACCTTTTAAAAGTTCTGTATAGCTACGGCGGATTTGGATTATTGACCCTAAAGCCTGTAAGAGTTATTCAAGAAGGCTCTCAGCAAGTCTCACAACATTCTCAAAATGAAGCTTAAACGCAAATGCTTTTTCCTATCGCGAAGCCTATCACATATTGAATCGCCTGAAAAAGCTCCTTTTTGGTAGCAAAAAAGGCACTCCTAGTGTTGCGTTTATTCCTTTTATGCCCATTTCACCCGAAGAATTGTATACAAAAAAATAGAGATGGAAGCTATTTATGATCCGTTTTTTCGGTTCGTGCAAAATCTCTAGAGTTTGTACGAACCTGAGTTCTGGGTTTTAGTATGACTAAGAGTTGACTATCTTCAGGAAAGATATTGGGTGATGGTTCTTTAGACGGGCGGATCCATGCGACGTATCCGTCGATGCAAAAGCATCGCAGATGGTAGGGCAACCGAAGAAAATCCCTTGCGCTTCGAATGAATTGCTGGAATGGACAACTGGGAGATCAATATGCAAATTTTCCAAATCGGTCTGATCAAGAACGGGGATTTTTGCAAGCAACGGCAAAACGGAAAAAAGTGCAAGCACTCTGGATCAAAGCAGCACCTACAGCAAGGTCGATCCACCCTCGGTACAGGGGAGGCAGCGCAAGACGGTTCATGAGAAGGCCCATACCCATCATTAAAAGAAGAATCAGAGCGGTCCTTTTATCGTAGAGTTGGAAAAAAGAGATCGGCCCCTCCCAATCCAAAATTCTTTGAAATATTCGCTCTGCTGTTCTACGTAACACCCATTTTCCCTTCAAAAATCCTACAAGAAGAGCCAAGGTCAAGTAGATCAAGAGTAGATTGTAAGAGGGATAAGAGCTCTCGGCGCTCAAAGCGCCCTCAAAGAAAAGGCGCAAACCTTTCGAGAGAAGGGAAAAGCCCCCTACCATCCAAAGAAGTCCAGAAATTGCTGTAGCTTGCCATTTATTCATAAAAACACCCGCTTTGCTTCTCGTTCTACTATGTTACTGTTTTTCCTGCAATATTTTGTATAGCAGAAGAATGCCAACTTACCCTTTTGATTGCTCTTTTCTTGAGATATATAGAAATATTTTGGAAAACTATGGATTCGATAAATCCCACTTATGGTAGGTTGAGATCTAAGGGAGATCTATATGCAAGACAGTGAGTTGTACACCTTAGAAGAGGCGATGGAAAATGTATCCATTGCCTCGGAAGCGAACGAACCCTACCGACTCGGAATCATCGACCACCGGAGGCTGGTTCTCCAAGATGAGGAAAAAGAGCAAGAGTCGAGCTACTGGATTACTAAAGGAGCAAGCGAAGAGCTAATTGAGGTCATGCGCAATACCTTTTCCCGCCTGACTGTCTACCTGAAAGGCTTGTACAAAAATCCTGCGATCGATTGGAGCCAGGAGACCGTGAGAACGGGTTTACAATCGATGATGCTACTTGTGGCAGAAGCAGGCAAGAAGGTCGATCGAATTCTGCAGGAATTGGAGCACTCGTGCAAGCGGGTCCCCAAAATCACAAAAAGCTCCGAATACAAGATCTTGCAAGAATTCTACATCGACAACATTACCGAAAAATTCACCGAAATACCTCCACAAGGAGACGAGGCCTGGAGAGCGGATATTGATCAGGAATCGCCCGTAAAAGATCTAGAAACCATTCGCAGCGATGCTGCCTACGAGTTGTTCTACCTAAGAAATATCCACAACAAACCTCTATTCAAACGCAGCCTGATCAAAAATATGCGGCTTTTGTTCGATTTCAGCGAAACGCTTGATGTACCCTTAGAGGATGATCCCCTTCTTGAGATTGTAACGATCAAAGATCGGGATCTGCAAGGCTCAGCCGAGCAAATTTTGCGTTCCCTCAAACCGCAATTGCAAGACTTTTATGCGTACAAAGTCCGAACGCAAGACCATGACCTGATCCACGCGCTCAATAAAGCGATCATGTCTTTGATGTTGGCAGCAAACGAAAAAAACCTTATTCACCATACCTTCAATAAAAACTGCTTGCGGTATTTTCTCGACTTCCAATATTTCTTCCGGGAGGCTTTGAATGCAACAGAGTACCAAAAGCTCCTCGCCTATCCCCCGGAAAAGGATTCTTTGGGAGCCTTTTTGCTCCGTTTCACCCACTGCCTTGCCTACGAGTTTTTTACAAGAGCTTCCTCTATCCGTCAGGAGATTTTAGGTTATATCCACCGGCTCATTCGAAAAGGGGAAGAGTTGACAGAAGAGAAGGAAAGAAGTACTTCTCTTTGGGAAAAGCTTTTGCAAGAGAGCGAACAGGTACAAGCTCTTTTGCACCGCTACCCGAGCGGCCCCCTATTCAAAATGCTCGACACCCTACAAGAGGAAAATCAGGCACAACGCTTCGAGCCTTTGCAGCAGGAAAATATGCCCTTTTTACTCTTTGCTTTGAGTACAGCAAACCAGACGTCGCACATCCTGCATCTACCCACACCCACCAAGCAGTCGGATCTAGCCAAAGCGGAAATTTCCGAAGAATTTAGCGCTTTTCTTGCCTTTTTGCACGAGGGAAAAAAAGATAAACACCACTTGCTGATCAACCTACAAGACCGCACTTCATGGAAAGAGAGCACCCGCGCAACCGTGTTAGAGAACTTGCAAAAACGAGCGGAGTACACACACAATATTACTGTGGTTACTCTTCCCAAAGATACCGACTTTTACCACCAGAAAGACGCCTATGGAGATATTGGAGAAGCCTCTCTTTTTTTAGAGACCCTACAAGAGCAGCTTACCCACCCAGAAGATTTTGGCTTTTTTTTCGGAGAAACAAAAAAAAGCACTGTCCAGTTTTTCCAAAAACTCTCCCAAACAATGCACGAGCAGATATTCGCAGGAGAACAAAAGCTAACGGAACAAGAGAGGCGGGATTTCATCGAGCTCTTCTACCTTTTTCTTACTCTGAAGGTACTCCAAGATATCCAACCTGACACGGTGAGCTTTACCTGCAAAGATGCGCTGGACGTGGGCTCGATGATGAGCGCGGGGTTCTTTGCTCTCATCAAGCTACTTCAAGGCAGTCCTTGGGAAAAAAGCGATGAAGATTACCTGCGTCTTTTGATCTACGCTCCTGTCTTGATGGTGCGAGAGCGCTCTGTCGATTCGCGAAGACTCATCCGCACGCTTTGTGCTATCGCTACTTTAGAAGAAAAGACAACGGCAGAGGGTTGGAAAAAACTACAAAATCTCTACAAGAAAGACTGGATCAAAAGCATGAGACTGATCTAGCATTTCGCTAGATTTCTCAGGAATAACAAAAAACGAGTTTTTCCGACCTACCATAGTGGTTGAAATTTAATTTCCCTTTGAGTTTGTCGAGCATGTGTGGATGACTTACTTATTAGACCTAAGACAAACAGTCTTAAAGTATCTTGCTGAACCAGGTTCGGAAAAAAGTGGTGGAAACTTTTGAGATTATGCTAAGCACGTTAGTACATAGGATCGAGCAAGAGTGCTGAAGAATTTGGAAGTACACCACAGGCAGTATTTTATGCCCTTCGTAGCCTGAAGATTTCCTTAAAAAATCCCCTGCCACAAAGGAAGGGATCCGGAAGCAATTCCTCGAAGAGATCGAGAATGATTTTTTGCTGACGAATGATGGCTTTAACCGTCTTTTCTGCAGTCGACTTATGAATGAACTCCGAAACTCAGGTTGGTAAAAGGAACTATTATCCTTCACAAGACTCGTCGTAGTAGTCAATGAGCTCTTCATTATAGAGTTTGAGATTGGAAAAAAGAGCCTCCACATCCAATAAAAGCTGGAGAAAACTCTCTTTGAAAGCACAACTATCCAAAATCTTCTTTTTCTCCTCATTGCAATCGGCTCGTTCTAACAGTAAAGAGATGCGAGAAAGAGCTGTATTGATCTGGTCCACCTCGCAAGAGAAGTACTGGCGAAATTCTTTCGGTGTTTGAACATTTTCGAGGTAGTTTGCTCGTTTAGTGCGCTTTTGCCAGCTTTTGTCATACTGGAAGAGGATTCCGTAGTGGTTGATATCGTTCATGAGCGTATTGGCCTTGCTGAGAAGAGCTGTCACGCGGAGATAAAACTCATCAGAGGTGATGAGTTTGCCAAGGGTTCCTTTGCCGCACGCAATGTCTTGCACGGCAATGTTGATGCCTCGCAGAATTTGCTTGCCGTCGATATTGAAGGCCTGAGTGGCCTCAATCATATTTTCCACAAGAGCATTGACCTTACCAACAAGGTTCTCTTGGCGCGCTTGCTCGAGAGATTCACCGATCAAAGAGAGATCGTATTCGAGAGCTTCTACAGAACGAGTCATCTTGGGTACTAAGCGCTCTTCTTCAATTGAACAAAGCACGCGATCAAACGAGTTCATACCTTGCGAAAATGCGGTGATCGCCTCACTCAAATCGTCTGCATTTTCCATGAACCACTGGTCGAAATTGCGAACAAAAAGCTGGATTTGCCGTGATACGCTCGATACCTGATTGAGAGCATTTTCGAGGGGATCGATTGACAGCGCATGAAGAATTTGATCGGTGACAGGTTTGAGCGGTACGCCTTTTGTAGGCGCTTTGGGGATGATTGCAATCGTTTTTTCTCCAAGTAATCCTGTTGTTTGCACGCTGATTTCATCTGTTGTGTACACCTGTACTTTGGAGTCTAATTTGAGGGTCAGCTGGTAGAAGTAGACCCTTTTTAGGAAGTCGGTTACATCTTGGCGTGCATTAGGCACCTCTTGAATTTTCTGCACTTCACCCACTGGCTTTCCCGCGAAAGTAACGCGCGTTCCCTCTCCAATCCCAGAGATATTCGAAAAGCGCACCTGTAGCATTTTCTCCCCATCCCCCAGTCTAGGCTCAAGGAAGGCAATGAAGGAAAAAGAAAGGATGATGGCTGCCAATACAAATACGCCAATCAACACGTTTTTCCAGGTATTATTCATGATCTTTCCTTGCTCTTGGAGGCTCGTATAAGGTTTTTTTCAAAAATTTGATGGTGGGATCATCAATCTCTAAGAATTCTTCGGGTGGTTTCACATACGCAATTTTCCCGTCTTGGTGTAGAGCCAACCGATCCGCAATGTACAAAGCTGAGTGCATGTCGTGCGTGACCACAATGGATGTGCCTTGTAGCTCGTCTTGGGTTTGGACGATCAGCTCGTTGATCTGTTGGGAAGTAATCGGATCGAGCCCTGCCGTGGGCTCGTCGTACAAAAGAATTTTCGGGCGGTAGACCAAAAGGCGCGCAAGAGCAGCCCGTTTACGCATTCCTCCCGAAAGGTCTGCTGGATTTTTATCTTCGTCTTCTTGCAAGCCTACCATACGAAGGGCCAAGCGCACCTTTTTTTTGATCTCTTGTTCTGTATAGGATCGCTGGGTTTCTGGATTGGGGTGCTGGCGCAAGTAAAAGGCAGTGTTCTCAAAAATGGTCATCGAATCGAAAAGAGCGGCCCCTTGAAAGAGCATGCCCATGTTCTTGACCGCTTTATAAAGCTCTTCTTGCGTAAGCTCAGAGATGGGAAGCCCATCGACATAAACGCTCCCCTCATCGGGCTTTTCTAAACCGATGATCTGTTTCAGAAGAACGCTTTTTCCCACACCAGAACGACCCAAAATCACTAGGATCTCTCCTTCTAACACATCGAGAGATAGGCCCTTCAAGATTTGCTTTTTCCCAAACCGCTTTTTCAATTTCCGAATCGAAATCATGAGCCCCAATCCCACATCAGTTCTGCATGGATGGCATTGAGGCCCATCGTCAAGAAAAAGTCCCAAATCAAAATGAGTACGTAGCTGATGACTACACTCTTGGTCGTCGACATGCCAACGCCAGCTGCCCCCCCAGTTGTTTTGATCCCCTTGTAACAGCAAATAGTCACAAGAATCATCCCGAAGATCAAAGACTTGAATACGCCCGTGAAAACGTCAAAGCCCGTAATATGGATTGGCATGGGGTTGTAGTAGGTAGCAGGCGACATCCCAAACCAAAGAACTGCGATGATGTATCCTCCCCATATACCCATCAACATACTGAAGATTGTTAGAAGAGGCACCATAATGATCCCTGCAATGCATCGAGGTGCTACGAGGTGACGATGGGGATCGATAGCCATCGAACGAAGGGCATCGATCTGTTCGGATACTTTCATGGAACCTAGCTCAGCGCACATGGCAGACCCGACGCGTCCTGTGACCATAAAGGCGGTCAGGATAGGACCGAGCTCGGTGATCATGGCTTTACCTACCAGCAGTCCAGTAACCCCAGCAAGCCCTTTATCGGACAGCTGATAGACTGACTGAGCCGCCAAAACAAATCCCGTAGTGAAGCCTGTAATGGCTACTACAAGGGTCGACATCACACCAATATGGAAGAATTGTTCTCGAAAAAGTGCCCACGCAGGGGGCTTTTTGATGACCGCTTTAGTACTATCAATAACAAGCCGGACATATTCCCCCACAGAGAAAAAGAGCGAAAGCAGAAAGAGTCGGACGGTATTTCCCATAGATATCTCTTAATCGACACTATAAAAAAGAGGCGCTTTCCGGTCAAAAGAATGGTTATTTACGTGGGTTTCGGGTTTTCAATCATCAAGAATTCGCTGTTCTCAGGAGAGAGATTGAGCGATGGTTTTCTATGCTAGACAGGCGTATAAGCCCCAGCCCTTTTCAAGGATAGGATACGCCTACCATTTTTTGATCTCTCCCGAAGTAATCCGGGCATTCAAGAAATACACATTTACATCAGGCAGGTTTTTTTGCAGCAAATTTTTGCTATCCCACTCTTTTTTAATTGATTAAACTCGGAATTCAGGTTACTTCCGATAGGAATATCCCTCTCGATGTAAGCAGTTGCTGATGGCCTCTTCGAGACTTTTCCTGGTCTGACTGATGTTCTCTCCTGCCTGGATATTGCTATTCATTTTTACAAGCTTTTCTTGGTACCTGGTCTCTTCCATCTCACGGGGAGCTCTTACCCAGAGCACTCCCGCAACCTCCTTCGAAACATTTGCCGCTGTTGCAAGCGCATCTTTCCACTCATTTTGCCCATAGAGGCCTGTAGCGGAAGATCCGATTACAAGAGAAGTTGCAAGGGCTGTGACCCAAAGCTCTTGGTAGGTGAGGTCTCTTTTGTTAACACCCGATTGTTTGAATCGTTCCTTTATCTGTGCATTTTGACGCGCCTTTGTCCTGTGAACGTCATCAAACACCCTTTCGTAGTCTTCCCAAATCTCCCTGAGCATCTGGCTGATTCTGCAGTATTCTTTTGGAGATCGCCCTTCCTCCAAATCGCGCTCCACCACCTCATAGCATTCCTCCAGCTTCTCGAGAAATTCAGAGGGGCTTGGCTTCGAGTGATCCTCAGCAGAAAGATCCATCAAAGAAGCGGGGGCAACCTCTTTTGGAGCAGAGGAGGGAAAGGGGACCGCGAGAGGCTCTCCTCCTAAGCTCACCCTCCCTATGAGAGGGTTTTTCTGCTTGGAATTCTCAGGCAAAAAGATACCACTAGCATTCTCTTTAGAGGGTAGTTGGGAAAGAGCCTGTTCGATATCAATGGGCCGCGCAGGAACAACGTCTACCGGAAGCAACGGGGGAGAAAAGCTGGGTGCTAGTCCGTCCTCTTCATGCATTTCATCAATAGCAGGTGTCATATTCTTCTCCTTAGTAATTCATTTATGGGCTGCAGCGAATCTTTCGCAAGATCGTAAAAAACAATGCCTATACGCGAGGCTGTGGGTCACGCCTCTAAAATTTTTTGAAGCACCCCACCCAAAGAGCGTAGGATCTTGCTCGCATTTTCATCCGATGTTCCCTCTCCCTCGCTTAGCTTTTCCATCACTTGAGTCAGCCGTACCACATTATTTTTGTATAGCGTGCGCAGGACATCCTCTTCGATAGTGCGCGTACGCATTTCGGTCAACTCCATATCTGTGAGGCAGGTCCAAGGAGTCGTGGCGAGTTTGGCAGAGTGCAAAAGAGTACTCATGAGCTCTTCGATTGCTTGGGGCAAGTGTTGATTGCCTAGTCCTTGGACAACGAGAGTAACGGAGAGAAGAGCCGCCATAGCGGCGACCAGCTGCGTGCCCAATTTTAGGCCTCTTGTGAGATCGTCCTGCGTTTTTTTTGTATCTGCCAATTTTTCCGCCAACTGCGACCAAAGAGGGGTCTCATTTAAAAGGCCGATTCCGCCCGAAGCGACCATCGGATAGGCACACTGCGCCAGGGGCGCTCCCGTAACAAAAAGAGCAATACCGGTCAAAATCCCTAGGCTCATGGACACGTTCTCCAACATCTGGAAGGTATCTTTCCATCCAGTTAAGTGTTGTTGCTTTTGTCGCAATTCTTCATGTACCACAGGCATTTCTCTAAGAAGCTCTTCATATTTACCCAACTGCTTTTCAAGAGATCCTGCAATATCCTCTGCAAAACGGTGGAAGCCCGTATTCTGTTCTTGATTTTGTAGCAGTAGAGAATACAGGAAAAAAGCGAACCGTTCAGGCTCTTCGAAGGTGGGACTCTTTACTGCGTTATCGCTATAGCTCTCGATCTCAATTCCCTCTTGGAATCGAGGTGAAGGGGAGCCTGCGCGAGAAGAGGAGCGAGCGATCGATCTTTTAGATGCCTCTTTTGCGACAAGAGAAAGTAGAGAAGAGTTCTGTCCAGAAGGTAGAACAAAAGACGCGGGAGGTGTTGCAGAGGGATCTACGGTTTCTTCGAATGGAGAATGGGCCCCAGCTGAACAGGGAATGTGGGGATGGCGCTTCTTGAAGATAGGAGTAAGAGTGTCAGACCGCAAAGAGCACATCCCTCTCAAAGCAGACTCATCGAGATTTGGAGATAACAAGGAAGGGAAAGAGGCAAGTTTCTTCGATCGCGCAAAAACGGTTGAGCCGACTTTAGATATGCGCTGCATGGTTTCCGTTTTTCGCGGTTTTTCCTTTGGATGATTTCTCTGCACACAAAGCGGGCAGCAAGAATGTGAGGAAACAGGAGCTTCCAAAAAATCGCTTGCCATGTCTATCCTCTACTGTCCGCCCATTCTACGTGTGATGTTCGCTTTGAAATCCTTGTCAGAGCGCAAGATTTCCTGCACAATTTGCATCAACTGATTGAGGAGTTCCAAATCTTGGGAAGCTTTCCTGTATTCATTCGGTATTTTTTGCGTCAGAAGTGTTCTTTCCGCATCGGCCTGATTTTTCAAGGTTCTTAATTCACTTGTTGTAAAAGTTCTTTTCCCCTTTTCTATCAACCCAGACTTCTCTAGAACGCGAAAGCCCTCATCCATACTCCCCTCTTCAAAGGTATACTCGGCTGGAAGATCCTCTCCAAGAGTGTCCAATTTAGACCAGAGCCTTTGTATGTTCTCAAGATCTTGAAAATACCTTTCGGCTTCCTCTCCAGAAGCAAAGCCCTTACGATTCAACAACATTTCGTAGCTAGTATAGAAACGCAAGGCAAGATTCGTGGGATTCTCTTCGTATTGAGAAGGCACAGCTTCATCTAAAGAAAGGTCCTCTTTCACCGAAGAGATCTCCTCGAGTAAGGCACTATCCGGAGGGGAAGACGCGAGCGCTTGAGGAACGGTATCCGGCCTGCGCTCCAATGGCTTGGAGCAGCTCTTTTCAACAGTCCTAGAGTTGGCATCCAGGCGTGCTAGATTAAAGATGGACGGAGCCCCTCTCGGTGCTATTTCTTCCTTGGGATCTTGAAAAGGAGTCTGAGCCGCTCTCGGATCTGCGTCTGAGAACAAACTGTTCCCATAAAATAGCGCTTGGTCAGGTGCAGGGGAAAAGAAACGGGAACACTTTCGAAAAAGATGGGGGGAAACGAGCGGTTTTTTGGCACTGAGCTCGTGAGTGCAAGGCGGAAAAGTAGAGGGCGAGCTTTGAAAAAACCGCCCTAAAGTGGGCACGAAAGAGGAAGAGGAAAAGACAGGAGGAGCTAGCGAACTGGTCTTTTCAATATTTTTCTCAAGAATAGAAGAAATAGGCACTTGCTCGTGTATCGGTGTAGCACCGAAAGGATCCACACCTTCTTCTTCCTCTAGATAAACTTCCATCAATTCCTACTCCTTAACGTTGGACTCACGTGTATCATAGAAGTTCTCACGTTTCTCGCCAAGTTTCTTTTCGTTTCGCTTAGAGAAGATAAAGTGCGTACATCTTTGCGGGTAGGCAACCGCGGTAACTCTTGAAGTCGGTGCTGGAGAAACTGACGGGATTTGTATTTGAAAAGTGGACTTTTGTTGGATAAACCAAGAGTAGGTTTTTGCATCAAGCTACAGATCCCAAATAGGTAAACCGTGCGCTTATTGTTTGTGCTAACCCTGCTCTTAAGATGCAAAAGGGAGCTCTCGTAATATAGAACACGCCCCTCGATTA
Organism: Chlamydiota bacterium; assembly: GCA_039179045.1. GTDB lineage: Bacteria > Chlamydiota > Chlamydiia > Chlamydiales > SM23-39 > JBCAXK01. The sequence continues at coordinate 18,269 of JBCDEZ010000024.1, forward strand.
CCTCCTCTATTGTCCGGAGATAAGACGTTTTAGGTGCTCGGTTTCATCAACAGGGCAGTAGAGTTGTAGCTCCCATTTTAGGAAGCCACTCTCCTCACAAATCCTTTCTCTTCCAGGAAACGCAAGATAACGGCAGGCGCGTAATTTTCATCGCTATCCAACAGCTGTTCTCTCTCCTCGGGGGAGGGGAATGTGTCCATGACCCAATCGTTGAAAGAGGCAAGAGGAAGATCGCGATCGCGCACATCGGTTAGTTTTTTCTGGAATAGTGCTACCACTTTTTTCGCCGTATAACGCTTTTGGAATCCCAACGTGACGGGAATCTCCTTCCCCTTCAACGCAAAGCGCCGCGTGTAGCGGGTGTCCAAAGTCGCTACAGAATCAAGCGCAAACATGTTGGAAAATAACGATTTATAGTACGTGACCGAAGCAGTGCCATGGGTTATGTATTCTCTATCGTTTTCTTCTTCCAAGACCTGATTTACCACAACGGTGAATTCGATATTGCGCTCTTTTTGCAATACCTTTTGCAAACGAAGCGCCAAATCGTTCTCCGTTGGACGCAGGACTCGATAGAAGAGCGTCTCCAGTACCATGTTCACACCATTGGTACAACGATTTTCTACCGCCTCCACAAATTCTTGTGCCACGATCTGCAATCTCTCGGGAAATGTTTCTTTTGAACCATCATTCCACAAAGAGTTCAAGATAGCAGAGAGCATCTTTTTGATTTTCTCCTGGTTATCATTTCCAAAAGCCCTTCCATAATGGTCGCTTGCAGTTCTATTCGCAAATCCGCTTAGGGCCTCTCGGAATCGAGATAGTAGATCCCGATCCATACCGCCATCTGCATTCGAGAGCATTCTGTACGCCTCTCCCTGTTGAAATACGATCCCATACAATATCGTCGCATCAAAAAGAGGGGCGTGAGGATCATTCCAAAGCTCTTGACCTATCGTTGCATAAGATGCGTCTGCAAGCTCATATTTTCCTTGGTTTAGTGCTACGTGGAGCTTTGTTTTAGACAAAATATCTTGGAAGATCTTCTCACAATTTTTTTTCTTATCGAGAAATACCTCTTTTGCTTGTTCTGGTAACTGAGCAAAACTCGGTACAACTAGCAAAGAATCCATTTTCTCTTGCAAGGGCGCTAGATAAGTGGCGCGCTCATTCGGAGTCTTGAGAGCTGAGTGGGCAGGATCACTTGTCTTCGCTCGCAACGCTTTTGCGACTTCATCGGCAAGGGAAAGAGTTGTTACGAATAGCTCATTTTTGTAGACGGACCGGATCTCTAGAATTCTCCGATCGCACTCCTCCTTGAGCAGAGCAAGTGTTTGCTGCGCCTTTGGAGTGAGCTCAGGCGAAGAGATCGCCGTATGCAACCATTTCCTCACGGTTTCCATCTTCTGCAAAATGCTTGATCGGCTTTCTTGATTCAGAGGGATGTTCTCGAAAAGATGGGGATCGAACACTTCTTGCAAGATCGCGTAGAAAAAGACCTTGTTTTTTTGCATAAGGAATGTCAAGATTTCTTGTTTTAGGGTACTTTCCGAGATAATGTTTTTTAGAAGCATCTCTATCTGTTCTTTTGCCTTGCGCAACTCCTTGCGCTCACGTGCTGTGCAGTAATCCTTGTTCACCATAGAAGAAAAAACCTGCACTTCCTCCAGCAATTTCGTAAGTTGCGTCACCTCTTTTTTTACTCGAGACAGAACTATGTTTTTTCGTATTTTTGGACGCAAAGACTTTCCAACAGCAAGCTGCTCTGAAAGGATCGCTACTAGAGAAGTTTGACGAGACTCCAGCTTTTCTTTCTCTGTTTTTAAAAAGGAGAGTACTTGCGTAAAGCGCGCTATTTCTAACTTCTCTTCGACTGCGCTCATGCCTTGGAAAAGAGAAATCCATTGCTGTCGCGTAAAGTCTTCTGCATATAAGCAAAGGCTGAGGCTTTCCCGCTCTTCTTTTAAAGAGCTAATGACAGCGGGATCTGGGTTTTCACCCATTGCCCTCAATTCCTCGTCAATATTGCTCAAAAAGGCCATGACACTCTGAAAACGCTTCTCTTGCGCCTCTTTTTGTACCTTTTCCAAGGTGTCTAAAAATTGCACAACGGATTGCTCGATTTTGTCCATTGCTGTTGGTGCAAGAGCGCGCTCTAGCATGTTACCGAAACAAAATAGAGCTTTGCTTCCCCATTGCTGGAAAGAAGCACCCGCTTTGCGTAGCTTTCGTGCAGTCTGGGCTGCGGAATCGTTTTGCTCCCCATTCATGAAATGCTTTGCAGCGCTCAAAAGAGTAGCGGCCCACATTTTCTGGATCTTTTCTTGAGCTCGTTGGGATGTATTTTCGTATCTTGTTTGCAGTTCTTGTAAACTCGTTCGAACGGAAACCGTTAATTCTTGTTGAAGCTGACTCGCAAACCACTCCCGAGCAATCTTGGCACCTTTGCGATGCTCATCTGCTGTCTTTTCAATATACGCGGCGCCCGCCTCTACTTCCCCCTTCATGAACATATCTTCCACGTGTTTGCTGGATATGCCCTGGCTCAACTGCTCAATTTCCTGTAGGAATCGGTGCGCCTTGGATAGGCGAGGAGCTTGTAAAAGAGTGTGCACCAATGTTTGGGATCTTTGAGCTAGCTTCTTTGCTCTTCCGAGAGACTCAGTAAATGTACGCCCGCGCCATTCGGCAAGACCTGCGTTTTGGGCTTTATTGATAAGAACGTCAAATGCCGTTACAAAATCTGTAAGCTTTTCTTTCTGCTCTACGACCCGATTCTGCATATCAGCTATAGCTCCATCTTGCAGTCTATCGAACTTCTGGAAAATGGCATTTTGTTCTCGGGTAAGCTCGTCTACCGGTGTTTTTAGCACTGCAATGTGATCCCCGTAGTAGGAGCACCTTTCCTGGAGCAATTGGCGTTTTTTTTCTTGAAAAGCCTTCAAGAATTGTGTTTTTTGGCGCGTAATCTCGTTACGGTAGCACTCTGCGGTTGCCTCTCTTGCATACCGGTCAAACAATGTGACAAATGTTTCCTGGATTTTCTCGAATTCACTTGGTTTGAGCGTATGCAACTGATGTACTAAGACCTCATCCCTACAAAATCCTTGGATGCGGAGCTTTTTTGCGAGATAGACAAGGTGGAGATTGCGGAAGTAAGACAAGCAGTAGCTCAACACTACCCGTGCAAGCTCCAAAAATGTCCAGTTGCCTGCAATTTTGTCCAAAGATTGGGTTTCCAGCCCAACGGGATCTTGTGATTTCGACCAAACAATTTTCACGGGAAGCAACTGACTCATAAAACCCTCACTTTTTTATAAAAATATATTAACATAAAAA
>JBCDEZ010000025.1:0-21271 GCA_039179045.1 Chlamydiota bacterium
CTCAAGAAAACCAAGTACTCAAAGAGTAGAAGGTTACTTAAAATGCCTGATGATGAATCAAATGATGAGAACTGAGAGCTAGAAAACCTTCAAGGATAGTCCTAGTTGGTCTGAAAATCTGATTTTTTCAACAAGGCCCCTCTGCAAGGCAAGGGTTCTAGCGCGAAGTACGCTACGCTCGCGCGGTTAGGTAATCTGCTTATTTAAATTTGATTTTTATTGTCACTCTTTAAATAAAAACAAAACCGAAAAGATTTTTTCCGGATTATCAATTAAATAAGGGAAATTTATAATTTAAAATAATCCGCGTTGAGTTTCGGATTTTCCATCCTAAAGAATGGGCTGCATTGAGGCAAGATATTGCGTGACGGTTTTTTATGCTATATCCATTTCATCTGAAGAATTGGGTTAAGCGGAAACATAGAGGTAGGAGCTATTTGTGATTTGTTTCTTCAGTGCGTGGAAAAGCTGTGGACTTAAGCGAGGATAAACTCTCCCGAAACTCCACCCTTTTGTTTCTGGAGAATTTCCTTACACAACTCTTCAGTGAAGATGGGTATACATAAGTACAGTCAGTGTATCCGTTTTGCAGCGTAAGCTACATCTATCATTTTTTGATCTCTTATGGAGTAATCTATGGGCTGGAAAAGTACCTATTTTCCACTAGGTAGAATCTTTTTGCAGCAAACTCTTTGCTATCCCATTGTTTAATCCATTCAAACCGAACCGCTGGTTGTTAGACGGCAGCTTAACTAGGAATACAGGTTCTAAGAGAATTTTTTTGTCCGCTGTTCTTCCCGATTCTGATTGTATGCGGTCTTATCGCAAATAGCATTCCTTTGGAGGTCTCCCACGAAAATTCTTGAAAAAATTTTATGTTTGCTATATAAAATTTTTTTACTATACGAGAGTGTACCTATATGACTGCAGCCGGAGAAAATCTTCGTTACTACGTTGATACTTACAATCAGATTCGGTTTCTGTCTTTCAACAGCGATGAAGATTTTATACAAAAAGACATTGCCTCTACGTTTTACGTGGATCCGATTACTGGTAAAGGTTTTGTCTATGGAGCAAAACTCCCCAGGAGAGAAGTTCGTGAAATGCACCTCCTCTTTGCTAAGAATAACCCCGGGGAGATCTTTTGCGCTCTGAAAAATGCGCTATTTCATAGGGCGTGCATACACGCCTCTTTGGGAACCGCTTTTTTGGTGTTATCGGTAGCCCTGTGTATTATTTTCCAAAATCCCTGGTATATTCTATGTGCTTTTCCCAGCCTGTATACCTACAGGGAATGTATAAGGTATTGGCATATAAACACGTGTTTCGCTCCCAATATGGCCCAATTGGCACAACAGACAGCCGACATGCTTCTCGAGTCTCCCACTTCTTCCAATCATACTTGGAGCGTTTGGGTCAACGAGGAGCAATATCGATGGGATCTTCCGCAAGACTTTCCAAACCGCAAAAGCTACCTAAAAACCGCATTTCAACACGTTTTCGCAGCGCGGAAATATTCCCATATTAGCCAAACGGATATCAAGTCGCCTGGTGGCAAATTTTCTACCCTAAGTGGGAAGGATATCTCCGCAATTTTGGGGGGTACATTCAACAAACGATCCAGCTTTAGAGAAAGTGGGACATAGCACGTTTTTCACGAAAATATGCGCCTTTGGGCTGATTTACAACTCCGAGATGAAAAAGTGTACCCATTTTTTAGCTCGTGCAAAAGCTCCGGACTGAGTAGGGATAAATCCTCCAAAACCCCCACTTTTTTCCTTACGAAACACTTCCTTGACGCAGCTCTTAGCTCAAAATGGGCGTAGAGTAATCCTTCTTTGTGGATTTAGGAGCGTACATACCGAGGAATGTGAACCCGACTGCGCAGAGCTGCTTTAGTACCGCTCTTGAAAAAGTAGCAGACAAAGTAGGAAGTGATTTCAATAAGATCATTTTTGCCAATCCGGATAAGCCTCTTAACTCACCCTGTCAGCAAGATTCCCTTTCTGATTTTGACCAATAAAAGCTACCTAAACATGGCCTACCAGTTGGGGCTTTTCACCACTCTTTTCCTCTCCCAGCCCCCCATTGCAATCCATTACTGAAGGATAAAGATGCCTACTCCCAGTATAGCGCGCGCGCAAGATGTGCAAGAATCCAGCAGAGCTGTTGCAGAGCACTGGGAGGCGTAGAAGTAAGTTTTCGATATAGTAGTTTGAACGTAAACTTTTTTATTATATATACTCTTAACACGATATCTTATTATTCACGAAAAAAAAGCCTTAAAATACATAGAAAAAGGTGGATCAAAAGTAGAAGTAAGCCAAATTTTTGGTGTGACCGTTCAAACGTTCATTAAGTGGATCAAGCGAAAGCGTGTAGGGAAACTAATGCCGAGTACATCAAGAGAAAAGAAACCTCAGAAGTTAGAGGCGGAAAAATGAAAGGCCTATATCAAAAAGCATCCAGACCGCTATTTAAGGGAAATCGCCGAAGAATTTGGAGTCACGATTACAGTCGTTTTTTATGCGTGCACGGGTCTGAAGATCACTTTAAAAAAGACGCCCTTTTAGAGAAAACGGGATTTACATTGATGAAAGTGGGATCAATGAATACCTTCGCCGTCAACACGACAAAGCTCTCCGAAGAGAAAAAATACACGGAGCGGTGTCTGGCAATCGCTATCAGAGAGAAAATTTTATAGCAGCAAAAAAGCAGAGTACGATCTTTGCCCCCTTTTGCTATACGGGGACTTGCAACACCTCATTGTTGAACACATGGCTCGAAAAAATATGCATTCCCAAGTTAAATCCTGGAGATGTTCTTATTTTGGATAACGCGAGCTTTCATAAATGAGCGACAACAATTGAGATGGTAGTAAAAGCCGGATGTGAGGCGCTATTTTTACCACCCTATTCACCAGATTTTGGGGCAATTTTAAAGGGAGGGTAAAAGAAACAATCAAAATCTATTCAAATCTTTCCGAAGCGATTGATCGTACTTTTTGGGGAATTTGCACATAATGAAAAATTTATATTCAAACTACTATAGAGCAGCTGAAGATCTTCTTATCCAGTACGCGCGCCTAAGAGGAGCAGGCCTACTGAAACTCTCTATTGGAGAAAACCTTCGAGAGCCTCCTAGAGAGAAGATACGGAGATCTTGTTGCGCTCCCTTTTTACCCTATGGTAGACTGATCCCTTGAGATGGAGAAAATCTATGTTTCAGTCTATCCGACGCACCCTGAAGAGAATCCACTCTTCTTTCACCTCGTTTCGCTCAGAGCTCGGGAAAAAAATCCGCGCTCTTTTCTCAGGGAAGGTGGACGAATCCTCTTTCGAACAGCTCGAGCAGCTCTTTTTCGAAGCCGATCTAGGGGCTGAGCTCTCTTTACACCTCGTCGATAAAATCCGAGCTCTACACCAAGAAAATCCCCAGATCGCAACCGAACAGGTACTGGCAAAAGTGCGCGAAGAGCTGCTTAAAATCCTCCGCCCCTCCGCCCCTTTTCCCGCTTTGAAACCGCTGCATGTGATCTTAGTAGTGGGTGTGAACGGAGCTGGAAAAACCACCACGATTGCTAAGCTTGCGCACCACTACAAAACCCAAGGGAAAAAAGTGCTCATATCTGCCTCGGATACTTTCCGAGCGGCCGCTGTGGAGCAGCTCGATCACTGGGCAAAAAAGTTGGGCGTCGACATCGTAAAATCGGCGCCGAAGGCCGATCCTGCAAGCGTCGCTTTCGACGCGCTTAGCTCCGCTCAAGCAAAGGGTTGCGATATCCTTTTGGTGGATACAGCAGGCAGGCTGCATACGAAAACAGACCTGATGCATGAGCTGGAAAAGATCTGCCGCACTTTGCAAAAAAAACTCCCCTCAGCGCCCCACGAAACATTTTTGGTCGTAGACGCCTGTTCGGGACAAAACGCCCTCGATCAGGCCGCAATTTTCCATGAGTATGCGCGCATCTCTTCGCTTGTGCTCACCAAGCTCGATGGGAGCGCTAAGGGAGGTGTGGTCGTCGCTTTGAAACACCAGAAAAACCTCGATGTACGCTTTGTGGGTCTAGGCGAGTCCGAAGAGGATTTAGTCCCCTTCGATCCCGAAGCATTCGTAAGTGCTCTTTTGCAACCGTAGCCTATGCCCCCTTGTTCAAACCCTCGCCCTCAAGACTCTCGCCGATACAAGAGCGCTACGGAAACGCTCGCAGATTGGACCGAGGATTTGATCTCCTACCTTAAAGAAGAACAACCGACGGTTTTTCTAGAAAATCCCTTGCTCCTTGCAGACTCCCCCGCGAAAATTCGTGAAAAAAAGTCGCCCACTTCCCCTCAAAAGAGGCTCTTGAAGCAGGTAACACCTACACCTCCGATTGCCTCTCCAAAAGAAAAACAGCCCGTACGCTCCCCCGCAAAAGAGGAACAAAAAAAACCCATCTCAAAAGAGGGCGAAGAGAAAGTAGCCAGCCATACAGCCCTCCTAAGCCTTCAGAAAAACAAGGAGAGCTACCCCTTCTCCCCTCCGGATGACTTGGCAGATGTGGAGGCAACCGTGGATCTGCTCCAACTGTTTCCGATACTCCGGGAGATCCCTTCAGATCGTACTGCGCACGAAAGGCAAAAAGCCTATCTCCACCAGCGTCAGATTGCGCCCGTCACAGTACTGCGCTTTGACGAGCGGGATGAAAAACGGTGTTTTTTGGAGCACGTGGCGCTCGCAATCTCTTTACATATAGCTCCTGCTAAGGTCGCCTCTTACACCAAAAACTGGGATTTGCCTCAGCTTCTAAAAACGCAGACATGCCACTGCTTCATTGCAGAAAAGGCAGGCCTTTTCTCCGCGCCTAGATTGCTTGAGCAGTACCAAGAAAATGGGGAGGGTACCGAGTCATTTCTTGCAGGCGTGCGACTGATTTGCCTCGAAGAGATCACTACCTATTTCTTCCACCCAGAAAAAAAACAGGATCTTTGGAAACTATTGACCACGATTTTGCCCGAACTATGTCCTACACAGAAATAGCTCTTTTTTCTTGTCCCAATCAGAGTTTCGATTATGCCATCCCCAAGGATCTAGCTGTAGAAGTAGGAGACTACGTGGAGGTTCCTTTCCGCAAGAGCACAGCCTCTGGGTATGTTGTGCGGAAAAAGGAGAATAGCGCTTTTGCCAAGGCACGCCCCATTTTTGCGTGCGATCAAAAAAGAAGACTACCCCCTGAGCTGCTCGATTTGGCGCGGTGGATGGCCCAATACTACTGCACACCCCTCAGCAAAGTTGTCCTCGGCATGATTCCCTCTTCAGTAACCAAAAAAGTAGAGGAAAAACCTGAGATAGAGTTCTACTTGCTCCAGACAAAAGAATCTACACGCCAAGAGATCTGCCAGTTACGCACAAAGTTCCCAAAGCGAGGAGAGCTCTTAGAGCGCTTTTTGCAACGCTCTACCTGGAAAGCGAGCGAGCTATCACAGTACCGCTCGCAGATCGCAACTCTCTACAAAAAAAAATGGATCGGGAAAAGAACCCTTTTCTCCATCGAAGAGCGGATGCAAAACCAAGAGTACTTTCTCACAACAGAAAAACAGCTTACAGAAGAGCAAGCGACCGCCTGTAAAAGCATTACAAGCGGTCTCGATAGGGGAACATTTCAGGTGTTTCTACTGCATGGAGTCACAGGAAGCGGCAAAACCGAGCTCTACTTGCAAAGTGCGAAAAGAGCGCGCGCACTCGGGAAAGATGTCCTTGTTTTGGTGCCGGAAGTGGCTCTCACCTCCCAGCTGATCGAGAAATTTCGTTCCCGCTTTGCAGAACCGATTGGGGTGATCCACCACCAACGTTCTTTGAAGGAGAAAAGCGCCGACTGGAAAAAAATCCAAGAGGGTTCTTTGCACATCGTATTGGGAGCGCGCTCGGCTGTTTTTGCGCCCTTGAAAAATATAGGCCTGATCATTGTAGATGAGGAGCACGACAGCTCCTACAAACAGAGCGAAGAGATGCCCACTTACCACGCACGCGATATCGCCATCAAACGAGGATCCCAAATAGGAGCGTCCGTTGTTTTGGGCTCTGCCACCCCCTCACTGGAGAGCTACTACAAAGCAACAAGGAGCAAGTACACGCTCCTCTCCCTCACAAAAAGAGCTACAGCCTCTTCACTTGCTCCCGTTAAAATCATCGATATGGGAAAAGAATATGAAAAAGCAGGAGGCTTCACCCACTTTTCTGCAGAGCTCCTTGAAGGGATCAAAAAAAGGAGAGTGAAGGGTGAGCAGACGCTCCTTTTTTTCAACAGGAGAGGATACCGAACAGCGCGTATTTGCACCAAGTGCTCCAAACCTCTTTGCTGCCCTTTTTGTGATCTTGCCCTCACACTGCACAAAAAAGAGGAACGGCTCCGCTGTCACCTCTGCCACTTCCAGATGCCCTCCCCTAGAAAATGCCCCTACTGCGGAGCGGTGGATGAGGCGAAGTACCAAGGATTTGGTACAGAGCATATTGAACGCTCTTTACAAGCGCTCTTGCCCGAGATCCGTACGCTCCGGATGGATCGAGATACCACAAGAAAAAAGGGCGCGCATGAAGCACTTTTCCGCGCCTTCCGCTCGGGCAAAGCCGATGTTTTGATCGGGACGCAGATGATCGCAAAAGGGTTCCACTTCCCCTCGGTTACTCTAGTGGGCGTTTTGCACCCAGAAAAAGCGCTTTTTCTTCCCGACTTTCGGGCTCCCGAATTTGTCTTCCAACTCATCACACAAGTAGCGGGAAGAGCAGGAAGAGAAGAGCTTTCAGGGGAGGTATTGATCCAGACACACCTTCCGAAAGATCCTCTTTTGCACCTTGCAAAAGAGCAGCAATTCCTCCCCTTTTATGCAAAGGAGATCGCGGGTAGAGAGGATTTTACCTATCCCCCCTTTTCTCGGATGATCAAAGTTGTGCTCTCCTCTCCCAATCCAGCTGAGCTACGCCGAGCGGCGAAGAGCTTGCATTTCTCTTTCGAAAAGGTGCTGCGAGAAGATTCTGTTTACCCCATTACAGAGCCGCACCACGCTAAAGTAGCAGGGCGATTTCGTTTGCACATCTTGCTCCGCACAAAGAATATAGGCAAAACCACAGCGCACCTTAAAGCTCTAGTAGAGGCGCTCGAAACTCCACGATCTTTGCGGATCTTAGTCGATGTAGACTGTATCTCTATCCTCTAGAATCTCAGCATGAAAGCGGGATTTCATGGGCACCCAAACCTTTCACAAAACAGCCATTTCAAGTGCCCGCTTGTCTCCAATCATAGCACTTTCGTACGCATTGAGAATCCTACGATGAGATTTTGGCAGGCAATCGGAAGGGAATATCGTGTGCGCGTCTAAGCAAAGTGCACAGAACAAGGATCTCCAGACATCGAGGGATGAATAAACTGGCTCATTGTCCATGCATTTGCGCACGACAGAAGCGCACCGCTCTTTTTCTGAAGAGCGCTCTCTTTATGGACAAATATGGAAAAACGGCGCAAAATAGTATTTCTATGAAGCCTCATTACCATGACCAAGAAGATTTCCAGGTACGCCTACAAAAGCTCCGCGAAATTCGCGATCTTGGAATCGACCCCTATCCCCACCAATTCCCTGGGACTACCCCCGTAGAGCGGATCTCAGAGAGCTTTTTGCAAGAAAACTCTTTTTTCGCAGAAGAGGCAAGTGAGGGATTGAGCCCATCTGTACGCGCTTCTGGAAGGCTTGTTCTTTTTCGATCTATGGGTAAAAATGCTTTCGCGCAGATCCAGGAAAATGGGGAAACAATCCAGCTCATGTTCAATAAAGAGCGGACCAAAGTAGAGGGCTTGAACTCCTCTTTGGGAATGGCACCGATGAAGTTCATCGAAAAAAAGCTCGATCTTGGAGACATCATCGGAGTGGAAGGCAACCTATTTCGTACCAAAAAGGGGGAAACCACAATCTACGTCAAGACGCTGACTCTTTTGACGAAAGCGCTGCTTCCCCTGCCTGACAAGCACGCAGGCTTGCAAGACCTCGGGATTCGCTACCAGAAGCGCTGGCTTGATCTCCTTGCGACCAAAGAGTCGGTAGCTCGATTCAAAAAGCGTTCTCAGATCCTGCATGAGATCCGCCTTTTCATGGAAAAAAAAGAGTTTCTCTCTGTCGAAACCCCCATCTTGCAAGACCTCTATGGGGGAGCGCAAGCAGATCCTTTTTGTACCCAACTCAACGCCGCACATAAACCGATGTACTTGCGAATCGCCCTCGAGATCGCTCTGAAAAAGTTGCTCGTAGGCGGCCTTCCAAGAATCTACGAGATAGGAAAAAATTTCCGCAACGAAGGGATTGACCGGACACACAACCCCGAGTTCACCATGCTCGAGGCGTATGCAGCCAACTGGGACTACAAGGACATGATGGCTTTTGTAGAAGAGCTTTTCTCCTACCTTGCTAGGAGCGTTCTTGGGTCGGAAACCCTCTCCGTTGGGAAGCATACGATCTCACTTGGCGCCCCTTGGAAACGCATGTCGATGAAAGAGTCCCTAGCCATTTACGCCAACATCGACTTTGATGCTTTGTCGGATGATGAGCTCTCCCGCCTTCTTGTGGAGAAGAGCGCCCGAACAGCAGAAGAACTCTGCCGATTGTCCAGGGGATCTTTGATGGCTTTATGCTTTGAAGAATTTGTGGAAAGCCACCTGATTGAGCCACACCATATCATCGACCATCCGATCGAGACGACCCCCTTTTGCAAACTGCATCGAGGAGAGAAAGAGAGGAAAGAAAAGCTAGTAGAGCGGTTTGAGAGTTTTCTACTCGGAACGGAGATGGTGAATGCCTACTCAGAGCTCAACGACCCTCTTTTGCAACGGAGCCTCCTCGAAGCGCAGCAAGCGCATCGGGAGGGGGAGCCGCAGCCACTAGATGAGGAATTTCTCGAAGCAATCTGCCAAGGGATGCCCCCCTCTGCTGGAGTGGGCATTGGAATCGATCGACTCGTGATGCTTTTGACAGGAACCTCTTCGATCAAAGACGTGCTTTTTTTTCCCTTGTAAAGTCGTCCTACTTGGACAAGGTGCTTCCCTTTTTCAGACGGGGTCCAGATGGGCTGTCTTCAATCTGGTAGCCTAAAGATGTGATTTCATCTCTCCACCGGTCTGCCTCTTCCCAGTTTTTCTCCTTGCGCGCTTTTTCGCGGCAAGTGAGCGCATCGGCAACGTTCTGCGGTACTGTTGCCTCTTTAGTAAAGCAGCATCCGAGAACTCGGTCCATATACCGCAACACCTGCAATGTATGCTGAGCTCCTTGCGAGGTTAGCATGTTTTGATCCATCAAAAGATGCGCTGCGCGCAAGAGATCAAACAAAGATCCGAGAGCCAAAGAAATATTGAGATCATCGGCAAGAGCGCTCTTGAAGCGCTCGCAATAGGCGTCTGCAAAGAGATTTTCCCCGCCTGCCTTTTCCACCTGCTCTAGACGGTAGATCGCATCGCGGATCCTTTCTAAAGAAGAGCGCGCAGCATCGAGACCGTCGAAGGTGAAGTTCAAAGGAGAACGGTAATGCGTGTGCAAAAGCAAATAGCGTACTTCAAGAGGATCGTACCCTTTTGCGACAAGATCGCGTAGTGTGTAAAAGTTGTTTTTCGACTTTGACATCTTTGCACCATCGACAATAAGGTGCGCTGCATGGCACCAGACGCGCACAAACAACTTGCCGGTACAACACTCTGACTGGGCGATCTCATTTTCATGGTGGGGAAAAATGTTATCGACCCCTCCGCAGTGGATATCGATTGTATCGCCTAAATGTTGCAAACACATAGCAGAGCACTCGATGTGCCAACCAGGCCTGCCTCGACCAAAGGGACTTTCCCAAAAAATGGCACCATCTCTTTTGGGATGGTAGGCTTTCCAAAGAACAAAGTCAGAGACACTCTCCTTGTCGTATTCGTCGAGGTGCAAGCGTCTACTTGCTCCTTGCTTGAGCTCAGAGAGGGAGAGGTGCGCAAGCTGCCCATACTTTTTGTAAGAAGAAATAGAAAAGTAGACGCTGCCGTCCCCTCCCTGGTAGGCATGCCCCTTTTCGCAAAGCTGCTCGATCATTGCAATCATACGGGGAATGTGCTCCGTAGCCTTGGGGTAGCCGTCTGCAGGCAGTATTGCAAGCGCGTCTAGATCTTCATGAAACCCTTGAAGGAACGGAGCGCAGAACTCTTCTAAAGAAGAGCCTTCCGCAATCGCTCCTCGGATAGTCTTATCATCCACATCGGTGATATTCATGACATGCTGGACTCTTGAGGAAAAAAGCAATAAGGATCGCTTTAAAAGATCTTCAAAAACATAGGTGCGCAGATTGCCAATGTGCGCGTAATTGTATACAGTAGGGCCGCAGGTATACAAAGAAATGGTATCTCCTGCAACAGGAGTTTTGCTGCGTGTTGCTGTATTGTACAGAAGAAATTCACTCATCAATATACAGGGATTGGAGTTTGCGATAGTCGATTTTTCCAGTACCAGTTAAAGGCATTTCTCCTAGTTTATGGATGCTTTTGATTTTTACCAACCGAGAAAATCCGGCTTTGCGCAAAAGTGCGTTGATCTGGGGCAGGGCTAGATCCAATGTACTAAACAAAACGAGCTGCACGTTTCCTTGCCGCTCCAAAAAGGAGACGGCAAGAGGGGGACTGTCCGAAGTGGAGAGCTGACTTGACAAAGCTTCTTCGACCGCTCCTAGACTCACCATCTCCCCTCCAATCTTGGCAAAGCGCTTCAATCTCCCCGACAAAATGAGATTGCCCTCTACATCGATTCTTCCGAGATCTCCCGTAAGGTACCATCTCTTCCCAGAAAACTCGACAAATGGAAAGGTTTGCTTGTGCAAATACCCGGAAAAAACAGAGGGCCCAGAAACACAAAGCTCCCCCTCTTCTCCCGGAGGAAGTGGTTCTTTCGTGTCGGGATGAACGGTCGCGCAAGAAAGGCACGAAATCGGTTTTCCCAAACCGACCCAAGGCTTGCCTTGCTCATTCATTGAGACAACGGGAGAACACTCGGTGATTCCATATCCTTGCACAAAATCGATCGAAGGGCGAAGCGCTGTTACCTGATCGAGCAAGCTTGAGGAGGGCTTTTCTGCACCAGAAATCAAAAGCCGCAAAAAGCGGAGCTCTTCTTTTTGGGCTAAATGCAATACAGAGCGCAAAAAGCTGGGAGGAGCTGCAAAAATGGTCGCTTTCCACCTTTGCAATCCGTGGATGATGGCAAAGCTATCGGTAGGATCGGGATAAAAAGCGGTGCGAATCCCCGATAAAATAGGAAACAGGCCCGTTACGGAAAGACCAAAGGAGTGGAATACAGGAAGAACGCCTAGGACGATGTCGTCTTTGTTTACCGAGAGGCTCTTGAGAGCCGAGCGCTCGTTCGAGAGGATATTTTCATGGGTTAGAGGAACGCCCTTAGGAACTGCCTCTGTCCCTGAAGTGAATAAGACTACTGCCACATCCTCTTTTTTGATCTGGTGGGCTCCGAAGGTGCGGAGCAGCCATGCAGTGGGCTTCATTGCGTGATAGAGCGTTTGACACTTTTTAGAAAAAGAGAGATTTTTCTTATAATCTTCGAGGTAGGCAATTTTTTCAGTTATCTCGCCAAATTCGACATACGAGAGCTTCTCCAAAAATTTCCAAGAAGAGATCACGAGATCAGCGTCAGTCTGCTCCAAAGTATCATTGAGAAATTTTGTCCCCAGGGTCCAATTGAGCATCACAGGCACCTTTCCCGCCAAGAGAAGGGCGAGTATGACGATATAGGCGGCGGAAGTGGCCGGAAGGAGCACTCCCACATGCTTTTTCTCAATCGATTGGAAAGATACAGCAAGAGCAATCACAGCTCTACGCATCTTCTGGTAGCTCAAAACTCCAGAGAGGTGATCTGCGCAAGCAGCATATTTGGACATCCGCTTGCAAGCAAGCAAGTAAGCTTCGATGATCGTGGAGCCCTCTGGAGGCGCAACCTCGGGGCGAGAGGTTTCACCGGGCCAGGAGGTTTCTACGAGCTCTTCCCGATGCCGTTCTGAATATTTTTGTCCTGCTGCTAAGTCTAGGACATCTTGGACCGTCTCAATATCTTCCGGAGAGATATCACCAATATCGAAATGGTCGGCCAAATAGCCGGCCAAACCCGCTACATCCAAAGAATCCATGCCCAAATCGAGAGCTAGGTTCATGGTCTCTTCAATTTTTTCCTCTTCGAGCTTTGTGATCTGCGCGATTTCAGCAAAGATATCCTTTTTCTCTTCTACCGACAATCCTGGGTGCGTCGCATCTTTTGCCCGCTTTTTGCACTCCTGGACCTCTGGATACACTTTCCGATAAAAGGCGTATGAGACGAGAGAAAGAGGCTCTTCTTGTACGTATCCATCTTTTGTGTGATAACGGTTGTACCACTCCTCTAAAAAGCGGTTGATCTCCAGACGGGATCCCTTCCTGGGAAAATGCGCAGGATTGGCAGCAATTTCAATCAGGACTCTCCTCCTTTTGCAGAAAAAAATCCCATTTTTGAGAAGTACCTTGAATCCCTGGAAAAAAGTTTTTTTCAAATCGGGAGACCGGTGCTCAAGAGCCCTGGAAAAGGAGCTGCCCCAAAGGCCCGTTGTACGAATCAGTACGAGACGCACATCAGGAACCCGCATCAAGAGCGTATGCACGCCAGATGCACCTCCAAGAATTTCCCGATTTGTTTTTTTCAGTCGTCCTGCAGGATAGATCAAAAAGGCATCCCCCTTTTCGAGGCCTTCGACTGCGAGATCGAGTGAGGTCGCCGCTTTTTTGATCTTGAGTTCATTGATCGACGTCTCTAGGTTCGGGATGGGAAGGGCGCGGACAAGCCGCATCAACCAGCGCAAAAATCGCTGCCGGTATATGTATTCGACAACAAGAGGCCTCATCTGAAACTTGGGCCAAAGATAGAGATAAAGGATGATCGGATCGATATTAGCAGGGTGATTCGGCAGTAGGAGGAGTCCCTTTTTTTTCGCATCTTGAAAGCGCAAAGAGTCCTCTCCTCGGAGCTCTACCTTGTAGCGCAAAGAGAGCACTCCACGTAGACAAAAACAGAGCGTTTTTAGCAGAAAGAATTTGATCGATCGAAAAATATGCAAAGTAGTTCCTTATTTTTTTTCTATTTTTATTTTATAAAGAAAAAGCAAAAACAAATATAATTTTGCCCTTGATAATAAAAAAACGCGCAATTAAATTAAAGATATAGCCAGATAAGAGACCTTAAGTATTTATGTCAAAAAGCACTTCTAGACTAGCCAATGAGCTTCGCCAATCCACACGCGAACTATACAGTACTACAGAAGCACAATTTTTGCGCAAAAGACATGAACAAAAACGACTTTTCTCCCTAACAGAAAAAGTTGATTTGTTCGTACAAGAAAAAATGCGCGCGATGCACCTCTAATTTTCACGATTTTCTTGCGAAAAAATCTTTTTTTTGAAAAAAGGGTAGATGCAAGAGCACATCATTCAACTTAAGGAGTTTTTATGAACCAAGTCCCTCCACCTGCTGGCGAACCCTCCCTTCCCCCCATAGGAGCAAAGTCGGGAGCAAATCCTTTGAAGAATTCTGCCGCCCAGATTCATACAATAGCAATCGGCCTTATTCCGCATGGTCTCTCGCAAAAAGAGCCTTCTAACTTGGCCGGACGCGTAAAGCAAACACCTCCCCCAGGTGTAGGCTCTATCGTGCAAAGGGTAGTCCATCCTTCTCGATAATGAATTTTCGTCTTAGGAGAGGTGCTAGGGTGTTGTAGGCACCTTTTCGAGACGATGCAAAAAAGCCACTCCAAGGCAAGCTTTGATCAGATCCCAGGCAACAAAGGGAACAATGCCCTGAAAAAAAGCAGGTCCCATTCCCACCCAGAATGAGAGATGGATCCAACCAGAGAGCAAAATCGCAAACAGTCCAGATATCAAAGCCAAAACCTTTCCGCGTAAATAAGGAAATCTTTGCGCTAGATAAGCCGATAGGTAGGCAGCAAGAACATAACCAATCAAGTAACCTCCACTGGGCCCCAAGAGCATACCGATCCCCGACCGTCCATGAGAAAAGAAGGGAAACCCTGAAATCCCCTCCAATAAGAACCAACCTGCCATCATCAAAGCTCCTTCCACTCCCAAATGCATTGCAACAAGGACGAATGCCAGGTTTTGAATGATGAAGGGAACCGAAAGAAAGGGAAATGAGAAGGACATCGGGCCCAACAAACCGATACAGATGCTCCAAAACAAGGGCATGAGGAGCGCTTTTGCTCCATTTTTAGGAAGAACGTGGATCATAAGTGAAATCTCCTTGTGTGTAAAAAATCGAGAACCTCTTGCAAGAGGCATCGAGCGCCTTCATAACTCAAACAAAAGAGCGCTTCATCACCGGGAAGCCAAGCCCCTTGAGCAATCTCTTGCGGTAGAATGGATACAGATCCTACTACCTCGGCAAGATAGTAGTAAACCTCTTTTTCAAAAGATCGCCCTTTTCGGGAAAAAACGTACCGCTCTTTCCAAGGCTCGGAGCAAAGCTGCTGCCCGACTTGCAAACAAGTTTCCTCTTCGAGTTCTCTACAAGCTGTCTGCCACAAAGTCTCTCCCTGAGCTTGCTTGCCTTTTGGAAATCCCCAGTGCAAGGATTGGGTATGCTGTACCAGGAAAAACTCCCAAACCGTGGAAAAGCGCACAGGAATGATGCCACAGGAAACCTCATCCATCGTAGATAGAAAAAACAAGTGAGCAGTTGTGCCCCCCAAATCCAAATGAATTAGAAAGGGCAGCGCCGATGGGATAGGCTTCTGCCTTGCCCGGGCAAAGGTGGAGACCCGAAGACTCAGGGCAGGGGTTATGTACATTCCGTGTGGGGTGCACTTTTTGCGTTTGAAGCGCCATCACCGTAGCAGCAGCCTCAAGGGCTCCTGCAGCCCCCAGACAGTGACCGATCATCGACTTGGTACTGTTCACACGAAGATGTGCTGTATGCCCTTGAAAAAGATCTTTGAGAGCTTTCGCTTCGCAGACATCTCCAGCAACCGTAGAGGTGGCGTGTGCGTTGACATAGTCAATCTGCTCAGGAAGAATACGAGCAGAGCGCAATGCTTTTTCCATACATCCCCGAATGCCTACCCCTTCTGGGTGTGGAGCCGTGATGTGGTACGCATCGCAGTTGGCAAACCCTCCCAACAGGCGGGCATAGATTTTTGCTCCCCGTTTTTTGGCATGTTCTTCTTCCTCCAAAACAAAAACGCCTGAGCCCTCACCCATTACAAACCCATCCCTTTCTCGGTCCCAGGGTCTAGAAGCTGCAGCAGGATCGTCATTGCGCTTAGAAAGAGCCTTCATCGATAGAAATCCTGCCATCCCGATCGGATTGATAGCAGCCTCGGCCCCTCCGGCAATCATCACATCAACATCTCCTCTTTGTAGAGTCTCCCAAGCAGCTAAAAGGCAATTGTTCGCAGTAGCGCAGGCAGTGGAGATCGAGTAATTCGGCCCTTGAAATCCGTGTTGAATAGCGAATATACCTCCCGCCATATTCGTGATGATCGAGGGGACAAAAAAGGGAGTTAGCCTTTTGTAGCCATACTGATCGACCACCAAAGATCCATCAGAAAACGAGCCCATACCTCCCATCCCAGAACCGATGATGACCCCAACTCTTTCTGTAGGCTCCCCTGTTTGCAATTTTGCATCTTGCACGGCCTTTTCCCCTGCAACCATCGCATAGAGAATGAACCGGTCGACTCTGCGTATCAACCTGGTATCGAGAATATCTTCGGGGGCAAAGTCGGTCACCTCGGCCGCAAACTGCGTAGGCTGGGAAGAGACGTCAAACGAAGAAATCGGGCGAGCTCCACTCGCGCCGAGTAGGAGTTGGTTGTAAAAGTGTTGGAGGTCTGATCCGAAGCAAGAGACAATACCCATACCCGTGATGACAACATTTCTTCGCATACCTATCCCCAAATTTCCCTCTTCAAGGGCTTTTCCCTTGCCATCTTACACAATTTGCATAGATCCTCTCAAGCAGGAAAACCCCTTTTCCTAACCGGAAAAAGAGGATGCAATCCTCGCTAAGAACCGAACCTTTACCGAGGGAATCGCTCGAAGCGTTTCTTCAAGAGAGAGGAAGATCGGTAGATGAGGTATTGAAGTCAAGATCGATGATCTTCCCGTCGGCAAAGAGGCGCTCAATCTGGTACTTAGCGCGCATCTCCGGTAGAAAGATATGGACCATGACCGGGTAAAAGTCGAGGACGATCCAGTCTCCTTCATCCAGACCTTCGACAAACAGAGGCATCTCCCCTACGCTTTTCATTTCCCGGCAAATCTCCTGTGCAATCGAGCGCGCGTGCTGCTCTACATTCGCCTCTGCAATAAGGAGCTTTTCTGCAATTGAACAAAGCCCTCGCACATCGAGAGCCAAAATATTGCTGCCTTTTTTGTCGTAAATGATTTGCGCAATGCGCTCTACTATCTCCATACCTTCAATATAGCCGTTGTGTGTTGATGTATTGTATCACTTCGCGAGGCACCAAGTGCTCTACAGAAAGCCCTTGCCTGAGACGACTGCGTACATCCGTACTCGAGATGGCCATCTGCCGGGAGAGAATGCTACCTCGCTTGAAAAGCGCCTGCCAAGAGTGTGGGAGCCGCGAGGGCTCTTTCTTCTTCGGAGAAGAGATCACAAGCGGACTTGCGCAAGAAAGAATCTCATCGGGCTCCTTCCAATTGGAAAATCCCTCTACGAGTTCCTCAGACAAGATAAAATACCATTTCCCCTCTTTTTCTTTCCGGCACTGACGTAAGGTATCTATCGTATAGGAGAGCCCCTTCCTCTCGACTTCCTTGCTCGATGCACTCCAAGGAAGAGGGATCCGAAGGAGAGCGAGCTCCACCATCTTGAACCGATCGGCAGCCGAAGCTCTAGGGGGCGTTTTCTCCTTATGAGGAGAACAGTACGCAGGCACAATCTCGATTTTCTCCAAAGGAACACTCTCCCAAACATCGAATAGCAAGGAGATATGTCCGAAGTGTATGGGATCGAAACTCCCTCCAAAAAGAGCGCAACCCCTCCTCATAATACCTGCCAGCCTCTTTTTCGGGAAAGAGCGCGCAAGCGGCGGTCGGGGCGAATCAAGCGCACCTCTCCCAATTGATTGAGCAGGGGAAGATCTTCGATACTGTCTGAAAAACCGAGGGTATGGTTCTTGGAAATTGCGAGCTCTCGGCAAAGACTTTCCACAAACTGTCTTTTTTGCTCTCCATACATCGTCTTCGCAATGGCAGAAAAGTGACCTGCACTGTTTAGGTGATAGGTGGATCCTCGGGCTCTTGCAATTCCAAACTTTTCCGCAAAAAGAGAGACGAGGAAGTGGGGAGAGGTAGAAAGAAGGAGTGTCTCTTCTCCCCGCCTCTTAGCATTTTCCAGCTCCAAGAGCATCTTGGGACAAAACAAGCGGGAAAATTCCCGATCGGCAAAGTTCCTGGCCAGTTCCTCGAAATCCCTCTGGTTTTTTCCCTCCAAAAAGGCTTGAAAAGCCCGAGTGTGCAAAAGGGGTAAGGAAACAAGGCCCCATCCTCTGCCGATTCGGTACCATCCTACTTGCAAGAGGGCTTTCTTTGCGAAAAAACCCCGTTCTACGAGATAGAAAAAAAATTGCATGCTGCTATTTTTGCGCAGGAGCGTATGGTCTAAATCAAAAATAGAAAGGAAGGGGAGAGCTCTAGTCGTGATCGGTTTGTGCAATCTGCTCTTCTAAGGTTTCAATGACCGCATCGATACTCTGCAAGCGGCGCTTTTCACTGTCTACTTGTTCTTGATAATGCATGGCCATTTGAAAGTCAAAGCCTGAGCGCCCCTTTTTCCGCCTCTCATCTTCTAATGTTTGCTTGCTCTTGCGGCGCATCTTTTGGGCGAGATGCAGCAAACTCTCGCAGCTCTCGAGAGAACCGGTCTTTTTTTGGATATTTTGTACCTTGTCGCGCAAAGTCGCATCAATCCACTCTTGCAAGGGGAGTAAAAGAGTGCGAAGACGTCTATTTTCTCCATAAGAAGCGGGGGCTTTTTCCACCTGCCTTTGCAGCTGTTCAAAGCGATCGTACGCATCTTCAAAAGGCATTGCCTGTTTGCTCTCGGACAAAGAAAGAATTTTCTGATCAAATAGAGTGGTTTTTTGCCCTTCTCTTGCGTCTTGTTTTGCGGATGGAGCCTTGTATTCAGTGTAGCCCAAGGCGCTTTCGATCTCTTGGCGATCCTCTTTGAAGAGCTCTTTTGTACGAAGCATCTGGTTGATATCACGCCGTTTTTTAGAGCGCTCTTCAGACGAGAGACTCGAGCCTTCCTTGAGGCGGGCAACTACTTCGAGTATTTCCATCTTTTTTTGATGCGATTCGAATTTACGCTTTGCCGCCCTCTCCTTATGCACTTTTTGCTTGCGCTTGATCTCATCCCAAAAGGCGCCGAGTATCGTTCTTGTTTGCATGAATGTATCTGAGGTAAGCGTCAAATTCTTCGCAAGAGCTTGCAATTCTTTGATTTTCTCTTTCAATACGTAGAAAGGCTTTTTTGTATCTTCTACAAAGTATTCTGTCGTAAAAGCTCCTAGATCTTCGTGAAAACGGGCAGAGAGAGACTCCATCAAGGATTGTCGAGAAGGCAATACTTTTTGTGCCACCAAGGAGAGTCTTTTTAGGAGAGTATTCTTGTGCTTCATGCGCATAGCAGTCCGCAGCAGCTCTGCACGAAGCGCCCCGATCCGGACAAAAAAGCGATTGAGAAGAGCGAGCTCTTTTTGCTTTTCTTCGTAAAAGGATCGCTCCCCTGTCCATTCCTCCACCCAAGGCAAGCAGATCTCTTCTTCTTGCAAAAGAGACGCATAGTTTTCGAGTTCTTTTTCCATCTCTTCGATAGCAAGAGCAATCTGCTCTACATCGAATTTTGCCTGTTCCTCGAAAAATGTTTGCAATTTGCGCGCTTCTTGGGAGAGAAATACAAATCTCTCCCAAAGCTCAGAGCGCACCTCCGGAGAGAGTCTCTCTTTCAGGGTCTTGAGAGCTAAGCCACGCAGATCCCAAAATTTCTGGAAAAAGGGAGTGTCTCTCTGCTCAAGAGCCTCGTGCATGTGGGATAAAAGGAATTGCATTTTCTCAGCCGGGGTCCTCTGCTCTTCCCAATGCTGTGGCAAATCGGGATACTTTGACAAAACGTGCTCTTGCAGAGCCGGTTTTTCTTTTAGAGGATTCAT
This sequence comes from Chlamydiota bacterium, assembly GCA_039179045.1. GTDB lineage: Bacteria > Chlamydiota > Chlamydiia > Chlamydiales > SM23-39 > JBCAXK01. Next base: position 19,270 of record JBCDEZ010000025.1, read on the forward strand.
TGCGTTTTCTTTTCCGTCCATAGGACCCTCTTTACCTATTTTAAAGGTTGGAAGAACAAAATCTTAGGGCAACAACTTTTTTAAGCAAAGGATTTTTCCTCTTTGCCTAACCGCCCAAAGCCCCTTGTTCATAATCTTGCAAAATGCATTCCAATGTGTGCTTTTTCGCATAGCTCTCCAAAGACAGGGGACGGAAATGGGGATCTTTACGAAACCATGTACACTGTTTTCTCGCATATTGGCACGATGCCTTTTTAAACTGATAGACAAAAAAGGCGAAATCTTCGCTTGTCTGTGCTGTTTCCAAGAACGCTAGAGCCTGCCTGTATCCGATAGCCTTTGCGGCTAAAGGATTCTCGGCCAAACCTTCTTGCTTGAGGGAGCGCACCTCTTTTAAGAATCCTTTTTCGAGCATTTCTGCGCACCGCTCCTCAATTCGATGGTAGAGGGTCTCTAGAGGATATTGCAAAAACCAGAGCCGAAAATCATAGAGGTCATTTTTAACAACAAAAGAACGCTTGAATGCGGTTACCTTCTTTTCGGAAAGAGTCATGATTTCCAAGGCGCGAATGATTTTATGCCGGTCGTTTTCGGTGATACTTTTCGCATATTCGGGATCGAGCAGCTGCACCTGTTCGTACATGGACGAACAGCCAATTTCTTCCATTTTTTTTTCAAGCTTGCCCCGCACCACGGGATCTGACTTGGGTCCCAAGGGAGGGCCATACAGGAGGGATTGGAGGTAGAAGCCGGCGCCCCCCACAACAATCGGCACGTTACCTCGAGAAGTAATCTCGCGCATAGCTTGCTCGGCCATCGCAAAATAGTGCATCACATTGAAGGGCTCTTGGATATCCACCACATCGATTAGGTGATGGGGAATATTTTGCCGGACTTCTTGCGCCACTTTCGCCGTTCCAATGTCCATTTTGCGGTAGACCTGCATCGAATCGGCAGAAATGATTTCCCCTCCCAAAAGCTTCGCAAGCTCGAGAGAAAGCTCCGTTTTGCCCACAGCGGTGGGGCCGGCAAGGACGATCACTTTTTTTTTCGCACCAAAAAGAGGAAGCTTCTCAAAAAGAGGTAGGTAAAGACCTGCCAACAACTTTTGTAGGTTGGCTTTCGGAAGAATGTTGCTCATAACAAGAGTTCACAACTAGCCCACAGCTTGCAAGGCTTCCTGTTCATTTTTGCAAATTTTCAAAACACGCTCGAAACCAGCCATTTTGATGATATCCAGTGCATCATCATGGATCGAGAACACCACAAACCGTCCCCCCTGAGCTCGCAGTTTTTTCGTCGTTGACAAAAGGAGCCGAAGGCCTGCGGAGCTCAAATACTCAACATTTGTAAAATCGGCTAGGATTTTCGTTCCCTCTGGTTTCATAAGCTGGTGGATTTTTTGCTCCACCGCTCCAATAGTTACGGTGTCTAGCCGGCCATGGATCCGTAGGATATACGTACTTTCAATCTCTTCCACGTCCACTTGTATGTTCATAAATCTCTATTCCTGCATAATTTCTAATTGAATTTTCCGTTCAATCCGCGCCCCAATGGACGTAGCAATGGTGCGAAGAGAGTGGATTACCTTCCCTTTCCTACCGACAATAATTCCCACATCTTCTGGAGCCACACGGATATGGACAAGAGACTTTTTGGGCTCTTCTTTCACGGTAATTTCTACGCTATCTGGCTGATTCACAATATTTTTAACTAAGTATTCGATAAAATCTTTCACATATACCTCTTGTTCTAGCATACCGTCATTTAGGGCAAAGATAAGAACATGCCCTTCTTGCTTGACGAAACACTCTCTTATTCGGCCAAGTTCCCATTTTAACGCAACGAAACTATTTTTACAGCTTAAAGAATGGATCTGGCCTCTTATTCCCCGATTTATGCTAGGCCGTTGTTTTATCTCCAGGAAAAGTTGCCTTTCAGAAAAAGTTCTCAATCGGTATTGAAGCAAAAACGGCCTTTTTTTATAAAAACAAGAAATTTA
>JBCDEZ010000026.1:0-20980 GCA_039179045.1 Chlamydiota bacterium
CCCGGAACTCTCCTAGAGATACAACCGCTACAGATTGAACACGAGTATTAAAAACGCTGGACAAGCAAATATATCTATGCAGCATTTTTTCCTATTTTTATTCCATTTTCTTCTTATGGACGCTCTTTTTTCTGGCAATCCCTTCTTCATTGATTTTCCTCCTAAAAAAGACTTGTCCACAAGTGATTACATAGAAGTACAACGGTCGCTCCGCTCCGTAGAGATTTATGACACGCTCCGTTCTCTGCACAAAACAATCCCTGGAAGGGCCTTGGACCCGAAGGCGAACTACGGAATAAACGATTTTTACGGAAGATGTTCCCGGGGAATATACCAGAATTTGTTGGACGAAAATCGGCGATATATTCCTCAAAAAACCTTCGTTCAAATTGGAATAGGAGGAGAAGAGAATTGCGTTGTTTGCTTTGCTTCGTACAATAGTCGTTATCCCCAGTGTGTATTGAGTATGGAAAAAGCATTGAAAAAAGTGGGATATAACGGAAAGATGCTCTACTACCTTGGAGGTTGGCCCAATCCCACTGGAGAGGAGATTACATTTTGTGCTATCCCCTACTCCTTTAAAATCTTTGCGATGTATGAGGCCTATCTCTTAGGTTGTAAAAATGTTCTTTGGTTAGATGCAGCTTGTTTGCCGCTGCGGGATCCACAACCTGTATTCGATCATATTGAAAGAACAGGAGGAGTGTTTCATCGGTTTAAAATTCCCCCCTTTTTTTTCAAATCGATTTTCCCTTCAACCAGGGAAGAGCTGTTCAAGCTTACAGGTACTGACCTTCTTGATCGCGATACCGATTATATCCTCACCACAATTTTCGGATTGAGAATGGATCGACCAGAAATAAAGAAATTTTTAGAACAATACTACGATATGGCCAGAAGAGGAACTCCTTTTCTCTCTTGTTCTCCTGAAGAAGCTGTGATTACAGCTATTATGGGACAACCTGAATTTGACTCGATACGCACCTTTGGCTTATTCCGAAAGGGATTGGGCAAATCACCGAATCATGCGCCAGATTCTCCAAAAGAATATGAAGCGGCGCGAAAAAAAGGGTACTATTTTTTTCACCGAAAAAATCGGTAAGATTTTCTGCCTATTGTTGTTTAGTAACCTGGGTTACGGGTTTTCCATCATAGAGAATGGACCTTGTTCAGGAAAGATATTGAGCAAGGTTTTTTTAGGCTAGCGGGAATGTATGTAGCGTATCTGTTTTCGGTACCTCTACCTAAACGCACATTACACCTGCCATTTTTTGATTTTTTCTGGGGTGATCCTGTGTTTGTAAAATGAGCGTTTTCCCTCAGATAGAGATCTTTTGGTGGTGTGTTTTTTCTTGTCCTACTCCTTTTTTCATTCCTTAAACCCGAAACTCAGGTTATTAGGATGGTAAAGGGAGAGAAATGGAGGCGCTATACATTGTAATAATCGGAGAAGCGGACAAGGGGCGCTTTGTCTATCCCTACGAATTGCAAGATTTAGAAGGGCTTTTTCTCATACTTGGCCCACCGCCAGAAGGGAGTGGAGGAATAGACTTTGCGAGTAGAACTCTCTTGCGAGGGGGAAAGGTTTGCTACTTGCGAGTGAAAAAAGAGGGGTTCTCTACAAACCACTACCAAAGCGCTTTTCGATATCTAAGGAAGCAGGAGAGCCCCCAAAAGGGAGATGCGCTTTTCTTGCCAGGGGTGTTTGACCCTTGCATATTGGAACAAGCGCAGGTAGTTGCAAAGGAGCAAGGTATGCTCTTGCTCCTGCAAGAGAAAGATCTCTTCGACTACCTCACGATGTGAAGTAATCGATGAGACCTTTTTGTGTCGGTTGCATGGTTTTTTCTCCCTCTTTCCAATTCGCTGGACACACTGCACCATGTTTTTCGTGGTATATCAAAGCATCGAGAGTACGGAGAGTCTCTTCCACATTCCTTCCTAAGGGAAGATCGTTTACTGAAGCGTGGCGCACAATGCCTTCGCGATCAATGAGAAAAAGTCCTCGATACGCGATCCCCTCATCTTTGTCCAAAACCTGGAATTCTTCTGCGATCGATTTGCTCAAATCAGAAACGATGGGATAGGTAACTCCCTGAATGCCTCCCTTCTCCTTAGGGGTAGACAGCCATGCGTGGTGTGAGGGCCAGCTATCGACAGAACATGCAACAACTGCAGCGTCTCTCTCCTCAAACTCTGCTAGCTTTTCTTGAAATGCGTGCAGCTCTGTAGGACAGACGAACGTGAAATTGAGGGGATAGAAGAAAAAAACAACGTACTTTCCCGAATAGTCTTGGAGTGAGAACTTCTCAAAGATTTTTCCCTTGGCTACAGCTTTCGCTTCAAAGTGGGGGGCTTTTTTTCCGATCAACATATCGATTCTCCTTCAAATGTTTGCTATCAAAGTAGCAGGGTTTCAGCGGGATTTTTCCTTACCAAGGACAGTACTAGGACCATGGCCTGGGTACACAATTGTCTCTTCAGGTAATTCGTGTAAAATGGATAAAGAGCGGTGCATCGCATCTGGATCGGAACCTGGGAACGAGGTTTTCCCGCATCCTCCTGCGAACATCGTATCTCCAGAAAATAGGAGGTCTTTTTCAGGGAAGTAGAAACAAACACCTCCTGGCGAGTGGCCTGGAGTATGCAAGATGCGCACGGAAGTCCCGAAAAGAGGAATTTCTTGCTGGTCTTCAAAAAATTGGTCGGCAGAAACGCCGGCAAAAGAGAGTGGACAGGGTATGCCGTCTCTTCCCGGGTACTCTAGATTGGCAGCATCTAAGGGATGAACCCATAGAGAAGCGCCTGTTTCTTTTTTCCAGCGAGCCGCATCTGCGATATGATCCCAGTGGGAGTGGGTACAAAAGATAGTTAGATTTTTCCAGGAGTGATCTTTTGCTACTTTCTCGTAGCTGTCGCAGCCCGGATCGATCATAAGAGCTTGATCCTCCTCATAGAGGAAGTAGCCATTCGTACCGATAGGTTCGAAAACATATCTGCAAATTTCCAATAATCACCTCACACAAAATTCAAAGTCTATCCCAAAAAGAGTTATTTGGCAAAGGGCAGGAAAAGAGTGCACCGGAGAGGACTCGAACCTCTAACCTCCTGGTCCGTAGCCAGGTACTCTATCCATTGAGCTACCGGTGCCTGCGGTTCTCTATCTATCATCCCCCACAAAAAGGATTCTGTGCAAGCGCGTTTTTCTAGGGGAAAAAGCAAAGAACCCCGCTACTAGGGGGGTTTTTTCTAGACAAGGGAAAAAAGTGGACGAAAAAGGAGCAAAAGAGCAGAAGGAAGGTAACGGATTCGAACACAGAGAAAAGCTTTGTCTTCACCATGTTTGTTGATCTTATGCATGCAAAATGACCTTTGCCATAGCGAGGGCATCTACGCAAGAAATGGCCTAATTCCTAGCAATATCCCCACTATACTCCCCTACATTGTAAATGTGGCCGGTTTTTGCAAAAAGCAAAAAATTCCTGTGATCGCTACAATGCTGAGCATCATCACCGACTTGCAAGGAGAGGCCTGCGGTCTTGGAAGCGCGCGCAAGTTGCGTCCTTTTCTGCAAAAAGAGGGATTTCGCCCCAACACTTGGGGTCACGGACTACTCGAAGAGATTACCACTACCGACTACCAAATAAAACAGTGGGGCATGTCCCCTTTCCATCAGACAGAGCTCGCACGCCTCTTAGAAGCGCTGGGCATCGATTCCCTCATCCTAACGGGATTCACCACTAATGGAACGGTAGAGTCGTGCGCACGCGAGGGAATAAGTCGCCACTTTCGGGTAGTTACTTTGACGAACTGCGTGGCGAGCTATTCAGAGTCCTTGCACCAGGGATCTTTGATCAACTTGGGAGCCTTCGGGCAGATCATGTCAGCTGAGGAGTGGATGCAACAAAGCAGTCCGTCCGAGCCCTCATGAATGTGTTGATTCTAGGAGCAGGAGACCTAGGCAGTTACCTGGCTCAAGTTCTCTCTCGAGAGGAGCATTGTGTCGTATTAGCAGACCACGATCCCGCACGCCTCGATTATCTCTCAAAGAGCATGGACGTTGCCACAGTGCTTTGCCGAGCCTCAAACTGGAGGATGTTGCAATCTCTTTTGCGGAGCTCTTGCGACTACTTCATTGCAATGACTGGGAGCGATGAAACAAATCTCGCAGTTTGCACTCTTGCAAAGAATCTAGGATACAAAACCACGATCTGTCGCATCGAAGAGACAGGCTATTTGAATCGAACCGTTCTCGATTTTGCACGCCTTTTCTCAGTCGACCACTTCGTCGGCACAGAAATCCTCTCAGCCCAACAACTCTTGCAAAAAGTGTTCTCGCTCGGAGAACACCAGCAAGAGCAATTTTCGTATGGGGCAATTCATATGAAAACGATCAAAATCCCCTCCTCTTTTGCGCATGCTGGCGTGCCGATCCGCGAGCTCCCTCTTCCCCAAGAACTCATCATAGGACTCATCTGGCGTCAGGAAGGAAAAGAGCCGGGCATCTTATTTCCTCATGGTAGCGATGTTCTGTTAGCTGAAGACCGAGTAATCCTCGTCGGAGAGGCAAAAGCGATGTTGGGACTCGAGCGCTTTTTCTCCCTTCCCTATAAGTTGCTGCAAAGAGCTGTAATCGTAGGGGGCACGGACGTCTCTGCGCACCTTGCTATGGCTTTAGAAGAGTTAGGTGTACATGTAAAGATCATTGAAAAAGAAGGAAAACGATGCAAGGAGCTTGCCAAAGCCCTTCCAGACGCTACGATTCTCCACCATGAGGGGAGCGATTTCCCCTTTCTTATAGCAGAAAATGTCGAGAGAAGTGATATCTTCATTGCCGCAACGCACCAAGATGCTGAGAATCTTCTGATCGCTTCAGTGGGAAAAAAAGCAGGAGCGCCCCATGTGCTCTCATTGATTTCTGATCTTTCTGTATCTACGATCTTTAAAGAGGCGAGAATCGAGTATGCCGTCTCAGGAAAAGTCGATATGACCCACCAAATTCTTGCCATCATCCACGGAAAGAATTTCCTTTCGATTTCCTCTGTTTTTGATGACCAAGCGCGAGTCATTGAACTCAAGGTTTCGGAAAATGCGCAGCTCATAGGCATACCTCTTCGGGATCTAGCAGCTAGCCTGCCTGAAGATCTACTCATCTGCGTGATTGCCAACAAAGGACAGGTGATGGTGGGCAGAGGCAATCGGATGCTCTCTCCTGGAGATACAGTGATTGTGATGACCTCGCCGAGGACGATTCACGAACTAGAGCATCTATTTTGAAGGAGCCTTAAGATGCGTTATGCAGAAATCTACCGCATTTTGGGAAGCTTTCTTTTCTACTTCTCCGCACTATTGCTCTTTCCACTTGCAGTCGCTATTTACTACGAATTTGTCGAACTACCCGAGGCGCACCCCCAACCTCATAGTTCCTACGCTTTTTTTCTCACACTCTGCTTGGGCGTTGCGCTCAGCTTGGTGTTTCGCTATCTGGGAAGAAAAGCTACAAGGCTCGTATTTCGTAAAGAGAGCATTCTACTAGTCGTCGCAACATGGCTTTTGAGCGCGCTCATTGCAGCGCTCCCCTTTTATTTTTCCAATACCTTGCGCAATCCCTTAGACGCCTATTTCGAAGCCATTTCTGGACTGACAACAACAGGATCGACACTCATCGCGCCCAAATCATTCGATGAGGAAGGGAAAGAACAGCTTCTAACCCTCCAAAGCCCCGAGGGCACAGCTCTTTACTCTTACTACGGAACAGTAGACCCGGTTATTGATTCCAATACGGGAGCGACTCTCCAAGGATTGGAAGCAGTCGGAAAAGCTGTTCTCGTCTGGCGCTCTTTTTTGCAGTGGCTAGGAGGCATGGGTATCATTGTTCTTTTTTTGACGATTCTGCCCGCTTTAGGTGTGGGAGGAAAAACCCTCTACCAAACAGAGACTACAGGCCCTGTATACGAGGGCATCTCTCCTAGGCTCAAAGATACCGCTTCTCTTCTTTGGAAACTCTATATTTTCCTCTCCCTATTGGAAACTGTTTTACTCCTCTTGACCAACCACTCTTTGGGCATACTCGATGCCGTTTGCATCACCTTTTCCAACCTCTCCACAGGAGGATTCGCGCTCCATGCGGAAAGCATTGGGTATTACAACAATGCCTATACAGAGGCAGTTGTGATCTTGTTCATGATTTTAGGAAGCGTGAACTTCGCTCTGTACTTCCACATCATACGCATGCAACTGTACAGACTCTACCAAACAGATGTATTCCTATTTTTTTCTCTCATTTTGATCGGCTCTCTCGTTACAAGCCTTGCGATCGTAGGCGCCCCTAATGAGAATCTAAGGGCAAATTCGACCACCTACTCTTTTCTAGAAGCTCTTCGAACTGGAGTATTCCAGTGGATTTCTGCGCAATCGTCTACAGGGTACTTCACCGCCAATTATGATCTTTGGCCCCTCACTTCACAGATCTTATTTTTCCTTGCTATGTTTTTAGGAGGAATGTCTGGTTCCACAAGCGGCGGCATGAAAACAACCCGTTTCTACCTATTTGCCAAGATTGCATCGAACCGCTTAGAAGGACTGTTTCGCCCCGAGACCATTCGGGTAATCCGATTCGGGAAAATAGAAGTCCAAAGCCAGATTGCGATTATGGTGCTACTTTTTTTCTGTACGGTATTTTTCTCCACAGTCATTGGAGGCGCTCTTTTTATCGTTACTGGAATCGATCTCGACACTTCATTTGGTCTGATCAGTTGCTTTCTCAACAACGTAGGCATTGCATTTCGTTCAGCAGGCCCCCTGCAGCAAATCAACTTCCTCTCAGCTCCTGCAAAAGGTCTCGCGATTTTCTGGATGCTGCTCGGAAGACTCGAATACTTTGCTGTCTTGATTCTATTTTTTCCCCATTTTTGGAAGAGCAAATAGGCCTTAACACGGCAAAAGGCGCGACGTAATCGTTGTGTAAATTTGATTTTTTGTATTATCGCAGATTCAATAAAGACAGAATCGAAAACATCGATCAAATTCAATTGATCATTTAAAGAAGCATAAAAAGCCACAGAGCTACTTTGCTGCTCAATCATCCCCCTTATCCCATCTCTGTCTTAACCGACACCAAGATCGTCTAAGAAAGCAATCTAGAAACAATGTGAGCGCTACATCTTCTTCGAAGAGCAAGCAAAGAACCTTGGAAAAAGACCGCAAACCACTTGCACCTGGATAGATGAAAGCTCGAAGAAAGTTTTGGTAAGGAAATCTAAACGCGATCCCCCTGGACGAATCGCGGCGCACCTCTTGCATTAATTTTACGATACACCCTACTATTTTCTCTATGGATTTGAACCCCCAACAACAGCAAGCAGTTGACCACGTAGAGGGCCCTATGCTCGTTCTAGCGGGCGCAGGGTCGGGGAAAACGCGGGTTGTGATCGAAAGGATCGCGCGTCTTTTACATTTGGGCATTTTGCCCTCAAAAATTCTCGCGGTCACCTTCACGAATAAAGCAGCCGAAGAGATGTCCTTGCGCTTGGAGAAAAGGGGCAGTGAAGGCGTTTTGACAACCACATTTCATAGCTTGGGAGCTCGGATTCTAAGGGAGTCGATCTCTCATCTGGGCTACCAAACCCCGTTCACTATCTACGATGAAGAAGATAGCCTCAAACTACTGAAAAGCTGCCTGCAAGGGATGCAGATCCGAGAAGAGAAGGGGTTGCTAAAAAAGATCCGCTCGCTCATTTCCCAAGCTAAAAATCGCCTTTTCGGCCCAGAATCTTCCGAGCTTGCGAACTTGAGCGAAGAGCGCTCCTCCTTGCTTCCCCGCTTGTACCAAGCCTACCAAAGAGCCCTCAAGGAGGCCAATGCAGTCGATTTCGACGACCTACTTTTTCTCACAGTACACCTCCTCTCGGAAAAAAAAAGTGTCCGCACTCTCTACCAAGATCGGTGGGATTTTCTTCTCATTGACGAATACCAAGACACCAACTACGTGCAAGATCGTCTAGCGCATATTCTTTCTGAAAAACAGGGCAACTTGTTTGCTGTAGGAGATCCCGACCAGTCGATCTATTCTTGGAGAGGCGCCCTTGTCGATAACATCTTGCGCTTCGAAGAGCACTTTCCCGGCACTACGGTTGTCCCTTTAGAAGAGAACTACCGCAGCTCACAAGAGATCTTGCAGGCGGCAGGTGCGCTTATTTCCTGCAACGAGCGGCGGTATGAAAAGCGCCTTTGGAGCGCCCGCAAAGGAGAGGAAAAAGTAGCGCTTTTTCAAGCGAAAACAGATCGCGAAGAGGCGGAATTCGTAGTTGATAAGGTCCAACAAATCACGAAGGAGCGCTCGATTCCCCTCCATGAAGTGGCGATTTTCTACCGGACCAATGCGCAGTCGAGGCAGCTAGAAGACGCTTTAAGAAGAACAAACCTCCCCTATCAAATTGTGGGAGGGCTTTCTTTTTACCAAAGAAAGGAGATTAAAGACTTGATCGCTCTCCTCCGTCTTCTTCTATCGCCAGCAGACAGAGTGGCGTTTACAAGGACAATCAACATCCCCAAAAGAGGCATCGGACTTACTAGCATCAAGAAAATACTGGACGCAGCCTCTGCCCGAGGACAGCCTCCATTGCTCTTTTTGCAAGAAGAGCAAAAAAATCCTGTTCTCAGTCTCTCATCGAAGCAAAAAAAGGGGATCCAAGAGTACCTAGAGGCCTTTTCCAAGCTACGGGCTCTACTAGAGAAAAAAGCAGCGGTCTCTAAGATTTTGGAAGAGGCCTACCACACTTTTTGCTATGACCGCTTCTTGCGAGAAGACCCTGACACGTATCAAGATCGGAGCGAGAACATCGCCTCACTTATTGCGAAAGCAGCCGAGTGGGAGTCGACGGCACCCTCTCCCCTGTTGGAGGCATTTTTAGAGGATATCTCCCTTAGCCCTCCCCCTGACGATTCTCCGGCAAGTTCGATCCGCTTGATGACATTACACAATGCCAAAGGGCTCGAATTTTTTCTCGTATTCATCGTAGGTATCGAAGAGAACATCTTACCCCACATATATGGAGCTGGAGAATCGGTAGAAGAAGAGAGGCGGCTTCTCTACGTCGGCATCACGCGCGCACGTCATCTACTCTACCTCTCTTTTGCGAAAGAGCGCTACTTGTGGGGTACGCATAAAAGGCAAAACCCCTCCCGTTTTTTGCAGGATATTCCCCAAGACCTTCTCCGCAAAGCACACACAAAACAGAGGAACGATTCTAGTTCAGACGAGTTTTCCTTCAATGAGGGGGACTGGGTATGGCATCCTCGCTTCGGCAGGGGGATCATCGAAAGGGCATACCACACATCGTACGGCCCCACCTACGATGTCTACTTTAGTGAAAGTGATCAGGAACGCTCTTTAGTTGCCAAGTACGCACTTTTGCAAAGCGCGAAATAGCCCTCTACAAAAGTAGGAGCCTTTGGAAAGCGCGGTACGCTCTACGCTTCGAGATAAAGCGCTTCCAGTAGGTATCTCGAAAGCGTAAGCCAGAGATATTGGGGATATAGGAAGAAGGCGTCAGGTAGATGTTTTGTCCCCAACCTGGTTTCCACAAAAGCCCCTCTGTTTTCCTACGTCCTATTGTGAGGGTCTCTAACCCTAAAGCAGAGGCAAGATGCCCTAACCCCGAATCGTTTCCTACCAAATACCTCGATGTGTATAGGTACTTTGCCAAATCGTGCAAAGAGGTGATTCTAGGCACTAAAAACCCTTCTTTCTCCAAAAAGAAAAAGGGCGCCTGCTCTTTTTCTAGCCCCGCTAAAACCGCAACAGTGAACCCCTCTTTTTGCAGCCGTTTTCCAAGCCAGATGAACTTTTTTATTGGCCAATTTTTTCCCTCACGCGAACTGGAGACGTGGAACACAACGCGGTTTGGGTACTGCCGGAATCGCACATCGCGCGGGGCAATGATTCCGTTGTTTTTGGTCGTTTTTTCCAGCCCCATCACCTCTTTACAAAAGTTGTGAAGGTTCTCGACAAAGGACTTTTCTGGCTGCATCTGCACATCTTCATAGTAGGGAAGCTGGAAAATGCTCTTCGTAGGATAGGGGTAAACAACGCGCACCTGTTCTGGAACTTGGCGCTTCCCCTCTTGAATCAATTTCTGCAAGAAGGGATCCGTTCTGTGATCAAAAGCAACGATCAGATCGTAATGAGAGAGTACGCCTGCAATGGCATCGGAATGGGGATAGGGGAGAAAAGGTAGGTGAGGGAACCAAGACTGCAAGCTGCCCATCGTGTTGTGATAGGTGTGCGTATCCCAGTTATTTTGATGGAAATTGTTCGAAATAACGGCAGAAATCAAGCCATCGCCAAGGCCTTTATGGCAAAAAACAGCCAGCTTTTTCTTCATGGTTCTTCGGGAGGTTTGCGGCGATGTTACTCGATTTTTCTTATTTCAGAAAGGTTTTCGCCAAAGCTATAGAGAAAAAAAGGGGAACGCGATAGAAAACAGAGAAAAGAGGGAGTAGATCGTGCGGTTATTCGCGCAACCAAGCAGGCAGATGCGCATGCGAGGATCCTACGCATTTACGGCAAGGATGGAACTTGCGGGCCGCATCATGCAAAGCCCGGGAAAAGAGCTTTTTGCGCTACTGGAAGAAGAAGTCGCAAAAAATCCCCTTCTCTATTGGAAGCATCCACAAAAGACTCTTTTCCACGAACTCCCTTTCCGCAAATGCTCGTTTTCCGAACATATCGCAGCGCAGATCCGAGATGGGCTGTCTACAAACGAGCAGCCTCTTGCTTGGGATCTTTGGGAAGAGCTCGACGAGAGAGGCTATTGCGGCCGTCCTTTGGATAAGTGGAGCTCTTCTCACCTTGCTGTACGAAAGAAGATGCTTCTCTTCGATCCATTGGGAGTTGCAAGCATCTCCTTGCAAGAGTGCTTGCTCGCGCAGCTGCAAGTAGCAGAGGGAAAGAGCATTCTCCGTCAACTGATTGCCCACCATTTCGACGATCTATTGCACCAAAGATTCTCCCAACTGTCCAAGAAATTGCGCCGCAAAGCTCACCTTTTGCGCAAAGAAGTGCAAGAGGGGCTCTGGCAATTGCATACAAAACCGAAAGAGGCTTTCGAGGAGACACAAAACGCTCCTCTATTCCCCGATGTAATCGTCTCTCCTTTTGGAGAAATTGCTATCGATCCTGCGATTCCTCCACTCTACCTCAAAGCGCTGCATCCAAGGAGCTGCGCTGCACGTGCATGGGAGTCTTCAGCAGGGCATCTAGAAAAGTCCCTACAAAAGCGCCTTAGTCTATTGAATCGTCTGACGCAATTCCTATTACAAAAGCAAAAAGGCTTCTTCAAATTCAATGAGCCCTTGACCTCTTTGACCGTGAAAGAGACCGCGCTCGCGCTCGATGTGCATCCAGCTACCTTGCGCAGGATCCTTGCAAATAAATCTCTTAGCTTTGAAGGGGAGATCTTCCCTATGCACACCTTTTTTTCCCGAGAGGCAAGGTACGCGTCTCAGCAAAAGACGCTCCGTCTGATCGAAAAAATTATCCGCAGTGAGAGCCAAAAAAACCCGCTATCCGATACAGAGATCACCTATCTTCTCGCAAAAAAAGGCTGCTACCTAGCCAGGAGAACGGTAACCAAATACCGCCAGCGCCTGAAGATTCCCAAAAAACTACAAAGAAGAGAAGTCTTTTAAGCGAAATGGGCGTAGGAGCGCTCAATCATAGTCTGTTTGGAAAACTGCTCCAAAAGGCCTACGGGGGACTGCTCTGGATTGAGGAGAGCTTGGTGGTTAACAAGCAAAGTCAGCTCTAGTGCATACTGCCCTTCTAGAACCGCGTGCGTTCTTTGATCGGGAAAAACAAGCCAGCAAGACCCAGGAGGAAAGTCCCAATAGTGTTTGGGACAATTTTTTTGGTACTCCTCATTTTCCTTCAAAAAATGGTGGAAATCTAACATGAACTGATCGTAACTAGAGCGGACCGTAATCGGCAGCCCAAGAGCTTTGAGACACTTTTTCCAACTACGCAAAAACCGTTTTTTCGGAGACATTCTCTTCCGGAGGCTTTGGAGTAACTCTTCTTTGGAAAAAATCTGCAAAAGCTCTTGAAACGTGTGGGCTGTGATCCACTTGCGCGCCTCGTCAGGATTGATGTTCGTAAAAAAGCGCAAGATCCGCGCTCCATGTACAGGACGGGAGGGAAACGCATCGATGTGCAAAAGATCGTTGCGCGCTCTTTTGCGCAAATTTCTCCCCTTCTCCTGCATCGGGCGGAAACTTGCATAATCGAGCTTCCAACGGGATTTGTAAGGAGACAAAAAGCTCCCCAAAAACTCTTCTACTCCGTAGGTATAGCGGCGCATGATCTGCAGGCATGTCTCTTTTTCTCGCTTTGTGAGATCGGTCGAGGCCAAATTGGAAATCACATCGCGATGTGGTTTGTAAGCGATGTTCTTACGGCTCGCATTTTCCATCTGTTTTTGGTGAATCAAAAATTCTCGGTCCTCTTGAGGGAATGCGAAGGGAATCTGAGGGAAAAAAAGGATATGCCCGTCTTCGAGTTCTTGGCACATGCTACGCGCTTTTTCTGGGTCTTGCTTTGCCTCTTCTCGAACTTCTTGTGTGCATGCAATCAATTTTGCCATGAATCTTATACCTCTTGTAGGTAGGAGGCAAAAATTTGCCGCCACCGGATGTTTGTATGTTTCTTTTCGATGAAATATTTCCCAATTGCTTGTGGAGTGTTGCGCGCACAAAAATCAATCTCTTCATCGGAGAGGCGGAAAAGAAGGCAGCGCGCATTTTTTTCCGACCTAAGGAGCTGCTTCAAGGACAGAAATGCGTTTTTTAGCGCTCTTTTGCGTAGAAAAAGGCGCAGCAAAGGAAGGGTCAATAGTGCCAGATACGCCGTCAACACTCCCGAAATATGCGTCCAAAAAAGGAGAGGAAAAAAAAGAGAAAACCCTACAAAACATAGGGAGAACAGAAGGAACAAAAGCGCCTCGAAGGGTTGTTCAATCAAAGCGCCAAAAGATCTTCTCAAAATGCTGGGAGAGGTGCGGTAGGCAAAAATTTCCTCATACTTCTTGCTCCCAAGAGGAGCTCTCATCACATGCACCGCTTCGTGCGCGAGCATCTCGGTCTGCTTTTTTCTTTTACGCACCTGCACCAACATGCAGGGAGTCTTTTCAGCCTCTGCCTGCAAGATCCACGTCATCGCTAAGTGCCAAGGAGCAAGGCCTCGGTTACTGTAATAAGCCTGAATCCAGTGAGGGCGCGCTCCGAACAAAGTGGTGAGTTGCGCTTTGGGAAAGTCCCATTCGTAATAGGGGACAGGATCCTTCAAAGAGAAGGGGGGAGACTTCTCTGTTTTGGAGAAAAATTGCTCTACGCTCGTTCCGATAGAGGCCGCTCTTTGGGCGAATGCATCTTCGGTCTCTGAGGGGAAAGGGAAGATTCCTTGACGGTCGTACAAACAAAGCTGAGCATCTAACAACACCATAGACATCCACGCATCCTATGCAAAAAAAGGAGACTTTTCAAGGAATTTTCTCCATTGACGCACAAGTTTGCATGAGGAAAAGGCCTTTTTGGGGAAAAACCACTTCAATAAGTGGGCTCTATCGCGTATGATGCGAAAGGGTGGTTGCTCTATTGAGAGAGGGCCACAGTGTAAGAAGTCTTTCCCGGATGAGCGCTTTTCTAACGCAAACGTGGGCGCATCTTGCATTTACACGTAAACGATGTTTCGTTAGTATGTGCAGCTTTTGAAGTAACTGTGACGCAATGCTATGCCCAAATTTCTTGTGATTGTTGAATCGCCCGCCAAACAAAAGACTCTGAAGAAATTCCTTGGCGCAAACTACTCATTAGCATCTTCTGTCGGTCACATTCGGGACCTACCAGAAAAAGGCCTCGGAATCGACATCGAAAACGACTTCACCCCAGAATACGTGGTGATGCCAAAGAAGCAATCGGTGATTGACACAATCAAAAAAGAGGCAAAGAAAGTAGAGGTGGTCTATCTTGCTCCCGATCCCGACCGAGAGGGAGAAGCGATTGCCTGGCATATCGCCCAGATTCTACCTAAGAAAAAAAAGATTCACCGGATTGCCTTCCACTCGATTACCAAAAGTGCTGTCTTAGAGGCTTTAGAGCATCC
The DNA here is from genome assembly GCA_039179045.1 of Chlamydiota bacterium. Taxonomy (GTDB): domain Bacteria; phylum Chlamydiota; class Chlamydiia; order Chlamydiales; family SM23-39; genus JBCAXK01. The sequence goes on from JBCDEZ010000026.1 coordinate 14,159, forward strand.
AAGAGAAATCAACCAGCAGCTTGTAGGCACGCAGCAGGCAAGAAGACTGCTCGACCGGATTGTGGGATACAAGATCTCTCCTATCTTAACGAGAAAAGTGCGCCGAGGCAAAAAGGGGATCTCCGCGGGGAGGGTGCAATCGGTCGCGCTGAAACTCGTCGTCGATCGGGAAAAAGAGATCGAAGCACACGTGCCTGTCGAGTACTGGAATTTGTCGGTCTCGCTCAGCACCGATCTAAATAGCAAACCTTTTGTCGCGCACCTCTACTCAGTCCAAACCCTGAAAGTAGAAAAAGAGCCGGTTGCTGGAAAAAAAGTTTGTCTCATCAGCGAGGAGAAAACGGCGCTTGCTCTTTTAGACGAGATCAAAACCTCGAACTTCTCTGTAAAAAGTGTCAGCAAAAAAGAGAAAAAAAGGAATCCCGTGCCCCCCTTCATCACGTCTACATTGCAGCAAGAGGCTGCCAGGCATTTCGGGTACAACGCTAGCCGCACGATGGGCATTGCGCAGAGTCTTTACGAAGGAGTCGATTTGGGCAATCGGGGAACAGAGGGGTTGATCACTTATATGCGTACCGACTCTGTCAATATCGCTAAAGAGGCGATCGGGGAGGTGCGCGCCTGCATCCGCGAAACTTACGGAAAAGATCTGCTTCCTGAAAAACCGAATGTCTACTCAAGTAAGAAAAGCGCACAAGAGGCTCACGAAGCGATCCGTCCCACAAACCTTCAGAACACCCCTGAGCAGGTGCAAGCCTACCTCGACATCGATCAGCGCAAACTCTACGGGCTGATCTGGAAGCGATTCATTGCCTCCCAGATGAAGCCAGCTCTTTTCGACACAGTCTCTTGTGAGATCATAACCGAGTACCCGATGATCTTTCGTGCTACGGGGATGGCTATGAAGTACAAAGGTTTTTTGCTCGTATACGAAGAGAAAAAAGACACATCGACAGAGGAACCAAACGAAGAGATCGAAGGGCTTCTTCCCCCTCTAGAAAAGGGGCAGGCGCTTGTTTTGAAACAGACCAGCTGTTCACAGGCCTTCACCAAGCCCAAATCCCGTTTTACTGAATCCTCTCTTGTGCGAGAGCTGGAGCGTTGTGGCATCGGAAGGCCCTCAACATACGCCTCGATCATGAACAAGATCCATAGCCGTGAATACACAACCAAAGAGAAGAATACTCTCAAGCCGACTGAACTGGGAAGAATCATCGCGCAGATGCTCGAGGAGAACTTCGCCTCGATCATGGATGTGGGATTCACAGCGAAGATGGAAGATGCTCTTGAAAGCATCGCCTCGAGTAGTAACGACTGGAAAAAGATCGTACGCGACTTTTGGAAAGACTTTTTCCCTCTGGTCGAAAAAGCGGAAAAAGAGGCACGCGTCCCGAAAGTACCCACCGACCTCGACTGCCCCAAATGCGGTCAAAAGCTCGAGAAAATCTGGGCTAAAGACCGCTATTTCTACGGATGCACCCAGTACCCCGATTGTGACTACACGGCAGCTATCGAAGCGCTTAGTTTCGATAAAAGCGAGTACGCAGATGGTTTCGACTGGGAACAAAAATGCCACGAATGTGGCGCAGAGATGAATATACGTCACGGCAAGTATGGGGCCTTTTTGGGTTGCTCCAACTACCCCGACTGCAAGGGGATCGTCAACATCCCCAAAAAAGGTGAGCCTCTTTTCGATCACGAAGAGGCTCCCAAGTGCCCCGCCATTGGGTGCGAAGGGAAGATCGTTCCCCGAAAATCCCGCTTTGGGAAAACATTTTTCTCCTGCACGACGTTTCCCTCTTGCGATGTGATCGTCAACGATCTCGAAGGTTTGCAAGAAAAGTATCCCGACCACCCGAAAACAGCATACAAGAAAAAAAAGGGGAAGGGAGGATTTCAAACGAAGCAAAAACTCTCGAAAAACCTCGGAGATCTTCTAGGGGAAAAAGAGCTCTCTAGAGCGGAAGCGACGAAAAAGATCTGGCACTACATCAAAGAACAAGAGCTGCAAAACCCCGAAAACCGCCGGCAAATCGTTCCCGACGAGCGCCTCGCGAAAGTCTGCGGTAGCAAAACTCCCTTCGATATGATGCAAATCCCCCGCATCTTGAGCGAGAATATGGGGAACTAGGAACAACAAAGCGCTACTCTTCTATCTCCTTTTCAAAAAGACGCCTGAGCCGCTCTCGATGAAACGGGGAGTCTTCATCAGGCTTTTCCTTTGGCACGCGCGATTTTTTTACGATCCAGTGGAGAAACCACCGCACACCGCGCACATGCCCCCCCCCACTTTTTACCTGACGCGTTAGTCCACGGTCTTCCGTAATCACCGTGAAAGAGGAGGGGCAAGAAGAGGCAAAAAGTGTCTCCAAAATATATTCGTCTGCCGTCTGAGTACCTGGAGAAAAAATAACGAGAAAGTCAGCGAAGTATTGGTAACCGCTCTCTTCACCTAAGCGGTGATGACCGTCGAAAACAACTGTCATGATCGAGGAAAAAGACGCTGCATGCTCATCGAGGTTTGCCAAAAAAGCCTCCCGTTTTTTCTGCAAATCCTCTGACTGGCTGATCGAAAAAAGTACGTTGTATCCGTCAACGAGGTAGTGCATCTAGGCAAATACGCGCAGTAGGTGGGGAAGCATCTTCGCAAATGCTTTGCCCCTATGAGAAATGCGACTTTTGGTCGATTCAGGAAGCTCTGCGAAAGTTTTTCCGTAGTCGTGTTTCAAGAACAAAGAGTCGTAACCAAAACCCCAACTGCCCCTTTCTTGCTCTAGCAAGGCTCCCTCGCAAACTCCCTCAACAGAGGCCTCTATCTTTTCGGGAGAGGCAAGGACCATAGAGCACTCGTAGTAAGCAAAGCGCTCCTCACCCGAGAGATCTTGCATATCGCGTAAAAGCTTTTGCCGGTTCTCCCGGTCTGTCGCATGAGCGCCTGCATAGCGCGCAGAGAACAGTCCCGGCTTGCCTCGAAGGGCAGGAACCACGAGTCCCGAATCATCGGCAAGGGCATAGAGTCCGAGCTCTTTCGCTGCATGAAGGGCTTTGACAGTTGCGTTCTCTTTGAAAGTGCTCCCCTCCTCTTCGAGAGGGGTGTATAGGGGAAAATCGAGAAGGGTGAATAAATCAAAAGAAAGAGCGTTTTTGAGCAGATCTTTGATCTCACGCGCTTTGTGTCTATTTGCGCTAGCGATGACAAGCGCTGTAGGCGAGCGAAGAGCGTTCATATGCATCCTAAGAAAATTTCTTCTCTTTATACCACACGAGAGGTATTCGAAGGAAAGCGAAACCAAATGCATAAAGAGCTTGAACCTCGCAGAAAAATTCTAGCTTACAATCCTTGACTTAGATGAAAATACAGGAGTGTCCCCTCCTTTCCTTGTACCAATCTCGATGAGGCATGCTTGACGAAAGCCCTATGACTTCCCTTCCCAAAACCTTGAGCCGTTTCCTCAGATACTTTTTGCTTAAGCAAAAAGGGCGCTTCGCCGCGATCCAAATCCTCGCCTTTGCCTGGTCTTTTGACAACATCACCTGGCCCCTTATTTTGCGCTTGTTGATTGATAAAATCACCACCTTTGCTCCCGAAGAGGGCAATCTTTGGCATGACCTCACTCCCCTCCTGATCTTTTGGCTTTGCACGCGCATCTCCCTCGATCTCGCGTACCGTACCTACGGATTCCTCATGGCTAGCACTTTTCCCCAGTTGGAGTCTGCCATCCGAATGGAAATGTTCACCTACATCCAAGACCACTCCTACCACTACTTTGCCCACCACTTTGCGGGGAGTATCTCGAATCGGATCAACGATATGGCGCAGAGCACTACGAGAATCTTGCAACTCCTCTTCACTTTGTTTATGCCAGCTTTTCTAGCATTTGTAATCGCATCGATTCTCTTTTACATGATCAATCCTGGGTTTGCATTTTTTCTGGTCCTTTGGACGTGTTTGCACATGGGCATCTGCTTTGCGGGAGCAAAAAGGTGCGCGCACGCATCTGAGGTGCACTCACATGCCCGCAGCTTTTTGACAGGAAAAGTCGTGGACTCGCTAAGCAATATCGTGAATGTGAAACTGTTTGCAAGCAAAGACTACGAATGTACCTACTTAGGAAAGTACCAAAAAAAGGAGAGGCAAACATACACACAGGCGCTCACAATTGCAGAAAAGATCAATGTAGCTTTGAGCATTTCCTCTCTCCTTTTTCCCGGAATCTTCCTCACCTGGTACATCATCTACAGCTGGCAGATGCAGTGGATTGACGTGGGAAGTCTCGTCTTCATTTTCAATGCAACTTGGAACATACAGCACCTAGCCTGGTTTGCAGGAATGGAGCTACCCAATCTCTACAAGGAGATAGGCGTCTGCCAGCAAGCGATGTCCCTCATTCGAGCAGAACATGAGATCCAAGACGAGCCTGATGCCAAGGATCTCAAAATCAAAAAAGGGCGTATCGTCTTCGAAGATGTCTCCTTCCACTACCCGGATGGGAAACGTATTTTTCAAGGATTGCGCGCTACAATCGGCGAGGGGGAAAAAGTGGGGTTAGTCGGTTTTTCTGGAAGTGGAAAAAGCACCTTTGTGAACCTGATCATGCGTTTTTTCGCAATCCACTCGGGCGCAATCAAGATTGAGGGGACAGACATTCGCACGGTCACGCGTCAATCTCTAAGATCTCAGATTTCGATGATCCCGCAAAACCCCTCTCTTTTCCACCGTACCCTATGGGAAAACATCCGTTATGGGAACAGGCACGCTACCCAAGAGGAGGTCCTTGCAGCCTCCAAAAATGCCCACTGCCATGAGTTCATCAGCTCTCTTCCCGAAGGGTATGCCACCCTTGTGGGTGAGCGGGGTATCAAACTCTCGGGAGGGCAACGGCAACGGATTGCGATTGCAAGAGCTCTTCTTGCCGATGCTCCGATTCTGATTTTAGATGAAGCCACAAGCGCTCTAGACTCTGTGACAGAGACACACATCCAAGAAGCTTTGCACCACCTGATGCGAGGAAGAACTACGATTGTGATCGCCCACAGACTCTCCACCCTATCGGAAATGGATAAGATACTCGTATTTGAAAAAGGCGCAATTGTGGAGGAGGGAAACCACAAAGCTCTGCTGCGCTCAGGTGGGCATTATGCCACCATGTGGCAGATGCAAGCAGGTGGGTTTCTACCGGATACATCCGACGGGATGGAAGTGGAATGGTGAAAAAATCAAGCAGGCAATTGGACCGCTGGCAAAAAGTTGGAGGGCCTACAAAAAAGGAAATGGTTCATGATTTTGTGTCTTGCCCTCTCTTTGAAGGGTTGCTTGTGGAAGGAAGATCTAGGGAATGATCTTGTTTTTTTCGTTTTCCGAACTCCTTGCAGGTTCTCAATTTGTGCAAAATCCGTTTGCAATAGTCGTTTTTACTCGCCTCAGAAATTTTTTTGGAAAAAATCTCACCCAATTCTTTTACCTTCCCTCGAAAAACAATCCTTGTATTTTGAGCAGTATTTTCTACATCGCCCGGATCGTAGAAGAATGCAACGCATGGATTATTGGTAGTATCCTCTGAAACCATGTCGATCAGTTCCTCTCTGCCGACTCTCAACTCTTCATCACAAAAAAGCTCGTGAACAGAGAAAAGAAAGCCTATACACATAAGATAAACGGAAACGCTAATTCTGAAAGCTATGTGAGTAAAAGGGGCAGTCACTAAAAAGTAGAGAGCAACAGCACAAGTGTATTTTGCAGAAAAAACAATCTTTTGAGCGCCGTATTCTTCTTCCAAGTCACCGATTACTTCAAAGATTTTTGACAAAAGCTCCGAGTGGTTAGAAAGTCGAAGCGGAAGACCTTCCTTCACATCAACAAAAGGAACCATGTCAGGCCATCCGTTCACATAAATCATAGAAATAGTCGGATACGCCTCATGGCCAGTTAAATCGAAGAGCGCTTCTTGGATCTTGGTGCAGTTCTTCAGCATTTTCATAGTATTCCAACTCAGATCAAGAGGGAGCGGTTGCTGTGGGATTTTGCGAGAATCAGAAACTCTACCAAGCAATTTCTCTTCCTTGGAGAAGCTCTCCCACTCGCATTCGCCTAATGCCTGACCTAATAAGAGAGAATATTGAACCTGGCCAGTAAGGTTTTTTATATTGTTGCGGGAAAGGTGTAACCGGGCCTTCAAGGCCCGCTTTTCCGGATTCTTGACCAAAAAATAGGCAGATGAATTCGAGTAAACGATACCCAAATCCGGAAAAAAATATGATGACTGAATCACAGAACTCTTATCCTAAAAGGAATTGAGGAAATAATTTTACTATAAATATTTTCTAACGTCAAATAAAACAATTTAATTGATATTCTAGACTCACCTGCCAAATGCATGCACAGACAGCCAGGTCTTTACCTGCTAGAGAACCCAAGGGCCACTAACATACCTGTTGAAAACAGATAGATTTTCGGGATAGAAGGCACATTGCAGAGGAAATCGGAACCACCCTGAACAATTGTAGAACTTAAAAACAAGCCCACACAATCATGATCCAGTAGAGCAAAGTAAAGTCGATAGCATTCCTTTATACCAATCAAAAAACCTATAAAAAAACAAACTGATATACTTGTATTTGCCACGTTATCTCAAAGGCTTATAGCCTTCTATCTTTATAAGCCTTGGAATGGGCCTTGTTGAAAAAATCAAATTTTCAGACCAACCAGGACTATCCTTGAAGATTTTCTAGCTCGCGGTTCTCATCATTTGATTCATCAGGGATTTTCAGTAACCTTCTACTCTTTGAGCGCTTGGTTTTCTTGAGTAGAACATGGGACCATAG
>JBCDEZ010000027.1:0-20828 GCA_039179045.1 Chlamydiota bacterium
AACCCTGTCGGTCCTGTTGAGCCGGTGAACCCGGTAGGCCCCGTCGGACCTGTAAATCCCGTTGGCCCTGTGAAGCCTGTCGGTCCTGTTGGGCCAGTAAACCCTGTTGGCCCTGTAGGTCCGGTGAACCCTGTTGGCCCTGTAGGTCCGGTGAACCCTGTTGGTCCCGTTGGACCAGTTGCGCCTACTCTCCCAGTAAATCCTGTTGGCCCTGTAGGTCCGGTGAACCCTGTTGGTCCCGTTGGACCAGTTGCGCCTACTCTCCCAGTGAAGCCTGTCGGTCCTGTTGGTCCGGTGAACCCGGTAGGCCCCGTCGGACCTGTAAATCCCGTTGGACCAGTTGGACCAGTAAATCCTGTTGGTCCTGTTGGTCCAGTGAACCCTGTTGTGCCAGTAAAGCCCGTTGGACCGGTTGGGCCAGTAAATCCAGTTGATCCCGCGGGTCCAGTAGCACCAACTCTTCCCGTGAATCCTGTCGGCCCCGTCGGACCTGTAAATCCAGTTGATCCCGCGGGTCCAGTAGCACCAACTCTTCCCGTGAAACCCGTCGGACCTGTAAATCCAGTCGCTCCCATAGGCCCGGTAAAACCTACTGGTCCTATCGGACCCGATGGGCCCGTTGATCCAGTGGGCCCTGTTGGGCCCTGAATACCATTTCCTCCACCAAAACCGGGTGGTCCTGTTGGTCCTGTTGGTCCCGGAGGACCCTGAGGAGGACGCATGCATCTCTGCGCTAAATACACGTTAGGGAAACCGTAGATTTGGATAGGCAGGCAAAGAACACAGGCAAATAGAAAAAACTTGGCAAATATCTTCAAATGAAGCCCAGGGAGGAAAAATTACAAAAAAGAGTATCATCTTAGATGAGGGGTTTCTTTTGCTCAAGAAAAATTTAGTAATTTGTAGTCCATTCAGAAAATTTGATTGTGGGCAGTACTTCAAAAATGTGTGCTTTTTGATATACCTGGTAATCAAGAAGACCGCATGTGCCCTTTTGCGACTCCCTTAGGCGGTAAAGCGGAATTTGCAAACCTACTTCTCCTTGCCAGAGCGAACGAAATAAAGAATCATACCTGTACCGCGCCTCTAACCAGAAAAAGTCTGTGTATTGAGGACGTATTTTTACTTCTATTCCTCTTGTTTTTTCAAAACACTCTCCTCCTCCAAGGTAATAGACTCCCAATCCGCAATATAGAAGAAGATTGTTTCCGTGGAGTATATTACATCCGAATTCTGCATCGAAGCTGTAAGAGACCTCTTCGATGCAAGAGAAATTAGCCCAGTAATCGCCGTTGTAGTCATCAAAAATAGTACAAGAAATGTTCTTAGTGTTCCCTAAGGGAAAGTAGGCGTTTGCGTATACTTCAAAACGTCTAGATATATACTCTAACCCAAAGCTCAATTGCTGGTAGTAACCAATCTCTCCTTCATCTGTGTAGTAAAAAAGATTCATACCAAGAATAGAACAACTGTCTAGATTTCCCATCAAAAAACGGAGCAAAGCCCCTCCGGTGAATGCGTAGCTGCCATCATCAAAGCGGAAGCCACGAACATCCAATAGAGGAAGAACACTGCTCACACTATAATGTGATGAAATCATGGTAGAAACGCTTGTGTAGCTCGAATTTGTGGGAATGTTATTTTTTATGTAAAAATCTTCTGTACGTTCGACTGTGAATGTCTTGGGGAGAGGGTAGTTCGGAAGCGCTCGGGGAAGAATTTTTTCGGGAGTAAGCTCATCTTCCGTGCCACCAGTCGTGGGATTTTCTGGAGTGCTTGGCATGGTTAGGGAGGAAAAAGAGAGGTCGTGCTTGTCTGCTTTATTCCCTGCAACTAAGCAGGTAAACTCAGCTAACACCAACAAGACAAGCATCCATGTAGAACAGTGCACTTCTCTATTTCCTCCGTTTCAATTGTAAGGTAATTGGAATCAGTTTTGAATGCAATCAGAGGGCTGGTTGTAAATTGCGCAAAAATTAGTCTCGTGGTAGATTATGTCTTTTTTGAGATGGATATTTATGCAGATTATTGTAGGTACCAAAGAAGCCTTAGAAGAGACGCGCATCGCTTTGACTCCAAGTGCTGCCGGTAGATATGTCGCTTTGGGCTTTGTGGTTTGGATAGAAAATGGTCTAGGAGAGCATTTGGGCTACCAAAACGGCGATTACGAAAAAAAAGGAGCGCTAGTCCGAGGACGTGAGGCCCTTTTGAAAGAAGGAGATATTCATTTGCGAGTCAATCCGTATCCCCTCCATGAGATCTCCTTGTTGCGGAAGGGCGCCTTTCATATCAGTTTTTACGATCCTTTCCATAACCATGATGATACCAATGCGTTTCTCGAGCACGCAGTTACTTCTATCAGCATGCAGATGATTCCTAGAACTACCAGTGCGCAACCCATGGATGCGATGACCTCTCAAGGAAGTGTGGCTGGTTATGCAGCTGTCATGCTTGCAGCGACTGAGTCCAAAGTTATACCTATGATGACCACGGCATCTGGTACGATTTCTCCGGCAAAGGTGTTTGTGATTGGCGCAGGTGTGGCAGGCTTGCAAGCTATCGCAACTGCGAAGTCTTTGAGAGCGGTTGTCTCTGCATTTGATACAAGAGCCGTAGTAGAAGAGCAGGTGCGCTCTTTGGGGGCAAAATTTGTGAAGGTTGATCTAGGAGCTACAGGACAAACAAAAGAGGGCTACGCGCTAGAGCTGAACCAAGAGCAACTTGCAATGCAGAGGCGTGCCATGGAAGAGGAGATTCGAAAAGCTAATATCGTAATCACTACCGCGGCACTTTTTGGCAAAGAAGCTCCCCTGATTGTGACAGAAGAGATGCTCCTTAAAGTGGACACTGTTCCGCATTTGGTTGTCTTGGATATGGCAAAAGGCACGGGCGGAAACGTTGCGGGCAGTGTTTTGGGTAGTACCACTAAAGTGGGCCGGGTCAAAGTCATGGCTCCGAGGAATTTGCCTGGATATTACCCGTACGATGCGAGCCATATGTACGCAAACAATCTCTTTTACCTACTGCAGTACTTTACGACAGATCAAAAATTTTTACCCTGCTTTACCGATCCCATTTTATCCGCCTCAGTCATCACACATTCAGGGGAAATTGTTCACGAACGCATCGTATCTTTACAAGGAGTTTGAGTTTTGCAAATCTTGATTTTACTCGCCTATATTTTATTACTCTCGGCTTTTTTGGGTTTTGAGTTGATCTCCAAAGTACCCTCTGCTCTCCATACCCCGCTGATGTCAGGAGCCAATGCCATTTCGGGCATTACCCTATTGGGTGCCATGATTGCGGCGGGCATGAACGGATCTTGGCAAATGCGTCTTCTCGCTTTTTTGGCAGTAATTTTTGCTACAGTGAACATAGTAGGTGGATACCTTGTGACGCATAGAATGTTGAAGATGTTTACTAAAAAAGAGGAAGTTTGATGGATTACCTTGTAGAGCTACTCTATTTTTTTGCTGCGATTTCCTTCATTTTGGGTTTGAAGATGTTAGGTTCTCCTGTTTCTGCGCTTCGAGGCAATATCCTCTCTGCTTTGGGAATGGGCTTTGCTGTTTTTGCTACGTTCTTTCATCAAAATGTCGTCTCTTGGGATTGGATTGGGCTTGGGTGCGTGATTGGTTCCTTATTAGGTATCTACTCTGCTCGCTCTGTCAAAATGACCAGTATGCCAGAGATGGTGGCTCTTTTGAATGGATTAGGTGGTTTGTCCAGTCTCCTCGTGGGTTGGGCATTTTATGCAGAAAGCCTAGATCAAATCACTGCATTTTCTATTTGCCTTTCTATGTTTATTGGAGGAGTTACCTGTACAGGCAGTGTAGTTGCTTGGGGTAAATTGCAAGGTACTGTTCCTAGCAGACCCCTACTCCTCCCTTTGCATAGGCTTTTTATAGTGTTAGTTGGGGGAATGATCCTTCTTTCAATCCTTTTTGCTACCATCAATCCAGCTGATCAATATATGGCATATCTTGTCTTGATTGTGGCATCTCTTTTGTTAGGCGTTGTATTTGTATTGCCCATTGGAGGCGCCGATATGCCTGTAGTCATCTCTCTTTTGAATAGCTACTCGGGACTTGCTGCCTGTGCAAGCGGCTGCGTGATACAAAACAATCTCCTGATCATTGCAGGGTCGCTTGTGGGCGCATCGGGGATTATTTTGACTTCCATCATGTGCAAAGCCATGAATCGTCGAATTACTCAGGTGCTCTTTGGGGGATTTGCTCCCTCCGTTTCTCTGGAAGGCACCCTGGAAAAAAAGATGGTCAAAAGTCTAAAACCGCAAGATGCCTATTATCTCTTAGAGGCAGCTCGGTCCATTTTGGTAGTGCCTGGCTACGGTCTTGCTGTAGCCCAAGCACAGCACGCAATCAAAGAACTCAGCGCTCTTTTCATGAATAATGGAGCAGAGGTGCGTTATGCGATTCATCCCGTTGCAGGTCGCATGCCGGGGCATATGAACGTTCTTCTAGCAGAAGCAGGTATCGAATATGACAAGCTTATTGAAATGGACGACATCAATCCTATGATGGGAAATGTAGATGTTTGTATCGTAATCGGTGCAAATGATGTAGTCAATCCTTCGGCAATTGAAGATGAGGCAAGCCCCATTTACGGCATGCCGGTGATCGAAGCTCATAGAGCCAAGCATGTGTTAGTTCTCAAAAGATCCATGGCTTCGGGTTTTGCAGGTATCCGCAATCCACTCTTTTTCAAGGAGAATACATCCATGCTATTTGGGGATGCAAAAGCCACTTTGCAGTCTCTGATTGTGGAAATGAAGTAGGTGCAGTCTGCTTTTCACCTTCCGTTTATGAGACGGTTTTAAGAGATTGGTGAGTGGGAGTGCCGTTTTGCAAATCGGTCCCTCTCTCTTCTTTTGTCTGTTTGTACACAGTTCTCCCACTCAGGCACGGTGACAAAGGGAGTAAGCGAGCCTTTTTTATGATTTTTCACCTCTTTTTAGTCGTGATTGGACTGGTTTTTCTCTCTTTGGGAGCGAACTGGTTGGTCCAATCTGCGGGCTTTTTGGCGGTGCGCGTCGGTATGCCTCCTTTTTTGATTGGCTTGACTATTATTGGTTACGGAACGAGCGCTCCTGAACTTTTAGTCGGATTGCATGCGGCGGCAGGTTCTCATCCAGAGATTGCTACTGCAAATATCATTGGGTCCAATATCTTGAATACTTCTTGGATACTGGGTATGGGGCTTTGCCTTTGTCCCACATCGTGCGGAAAAAAACTTCGCTATGTCGATGCCCCTTTCATGCTGTTTTGTTCTGTATGGCTCTTGTCGGGGAAATACGTGGAGGTGGGGCTCTTGCAGGGAGGGATCTTGTTGGGGGCGCTTTTTCTCTTCACTTTCGGTTCCTATCGATTTTCTAAGAACAATCCTACAGAGCAAAGGTTGTCTACAAAAAAGAGATGGAGCCCGCCTGTTTGTGTTTTGCTGCTTTTACTCGGTTTCATTCTACTCATTTATGGCGCTGAGCTCTTTTTAGAAGGTAGCGTTAGGATGGCGCGCTTGTTAGGAGTTTCCGACGTATTTATTGGGCTTACCCTCGCTTCCATAGGAACCTCTTTGCCCGAGCTTGCAACCACGCTCGCTGCCGCAATGCGCAAGCAACCTCTTTTGGCTGTGGGTGGAATCATTGGTTCGAATATCTACAATACGTTGGGTATTGTGGGAACCATTTCCCTATTTTATCCTCTCTCTTTTGCAAGCATTTCTTCTATCGATTTTTCCGTAATGCTAGGGCTCAATCTGCTTTTTTCTGGGATGCTGATTTTTTCACCTCGTCTTGGCAGGGGATTGGGAGCTATGCTTTGTAGTACCTATTGTTTGTATCTGTCGTTCCTTTGGTGGAGTGCTCTTTAGGTGGTTGTGAGAAACACGTCTACCGAGGCTCTTTTTCCGCTATTCCCTTTTTTTGCTACTTTTTGTATTATGGCAGTATGAAAATACTATTTACTATACTCTTTTTGATTTCTTCTTTTTTCGTTTCTCCCTTCTGCTTACAAGCGGAAAAAGTAAAACAAAGTTTATCGAACTTCGAGCATCTGGATGCTATCGTCGAGGGAGCTCGGAAGAAATGGGACGTGCCGGGCATTTCTGTGGCTGTTGTAAAAGATGGGAAGATCATCCACGCAAAAGGATATGGGTATCGCGACCTTGCAACCAAAAAGCTGGTGACTCCAGAGACTGTATTTCAGATAGGATCGATTTCCAAGAGCTTTACTTCGACTTTAGCAGGCATCGCTGTGAGCCAGAAAAAGTGCTCCTGGAATACTCCTGTGAAAAACATCATGCCCAGCTTTCAGATGCACTCTCCTTGGGTTACGGAACATTTTACTGTGGAGGATTTGTTCGCGCAAAAATCGGGACTTCCCGAGAAGACAGGTGACATGCAAGCCCTTTTGGACTATACCAACCAAGAGATCATTTACAATCTTCGCTTCATTCCCACAGAGGGTTTTCGGGCGCATTTCTCCTACCAAAATGTGTTTTACTTGCTTGCAGGACAAATGCTCGAAGAGCTAACGCAGCAACCCCTTGATCAACTGCTACAAGAGAAGTTATTCAATCCCTTAGGGATGCAAAATACTATCTGCTCTTTTAAACGATATCTAGAAAGAGAAGACCGTGCCTCTTTCTATGCGCTCATGGACGACCATTCTTTGGTGCACATACCTGATCAGGCACCATTCCTCCCGAAAGTTGATCAATATCGGGCAGCAGGAGGGATCCATTCCACCGCAACTGATATAGCTAAGTGGCTTGCATTTCATATGAACGAGGGTAAGGTGGGTAAGCGACAGCTTCTTTCTAAAAAGCAGCTGCGCAAGTTGCATTGCCCTCAAGTCTATATGCGACACATTGGCTCTAGTCCCTCTTACTATTGCCTTGGCTGGATGTATACAGAAGATGCACCTAAATCTTTTATTTGGCACACAGGAGAGACCTTCGGAGTGAAGACGGCGGCAGCTTTTATTCCGGAAGAGAAACTAGGAATCGTGGTTCTTACCAACATGCGCGGCACTAAAGCTCCTGAAGGCATTGTGCGCGATTTTTTCGATCACCACTTCGGAAGAGAAAATCGCAACTGGGTGGATCATTTCTACCAGAAAGAGAAGAAAGCTCTTTCTTCTCCTCAAGCCAAAATAGCGGTCCCCCACTCCCCAGAACTTTCCGAGTATGTGGGAACGTACCAGAATCAAATTTATGGTGAAGCGCGCATTGTTCAAGAAAAAGATCGGTTGATTCTTGTTTTAGGACCCAAAAAATCTCATCTAATCCTCTACCCGAAAGGATCAGATCGATTTTCCGTCTATTGGTCTTGCGGAGGATTGAAAGACAATGCTATTGAATTTTCCCGAGATCAGCATGGAAAGGTTGCAGAAATGTCTTTCGATCTCTTTTCGGAAGAAAGCTCCGCTCAATTCCAGCGAACATCTCAAGACCATTCTACTCTCTTTGGATACCTCTAGATCATCCCTCCAGATACTAGCTCTCTCACTTTCCCGTTTGTATCAAAGAGAAAGTATGTCTTTGACTAGCTGGCTTTTTCCAAACTTCTTCTCAAAATGTTGCGGAAGAGCGGTCGCAGAAAACCTTCGCGAAAAAAAACTTTTGCCAGGCATACTTGAGAGGGTATGGATTATATACTGGAAAGGCAACTCACATTTTTGATCTGGATTGCAGGTTACCGCACGCCTTTGGGAAATGCCATTTTGCGTGTTTTCAATTTCTTTGATACTCCTCAGTTCTTCCTTTTTTTGATTCCCTTTGTTTGGATAGGTCTCTCCTGGAGGTGGGGTGTGCGGCTCTTCTATTTTATGATTTTGTCCGGATTTATAAATCATCTTTTGAAGGTGTCTTTTGCTATTCCAAGGCCTTGCTTTTTTATACCAGATTTAGCGCTTGTTCCCTGTTCGGGATACACTTTTCCAAGTGGTGGTGGACAGACAGCCGCTCTTTTAGCGGGATTTGTTTGGATGAGTTGTTCAGCACTGTGGGCACGTTGGGTGGCTATAGGTTTTGCTGTTTGCATGGGCGCATCGCGCTTTTTATTGGGTGTGCACTACCCAACAGATGTCCTGGCAGGATATCTTGTAGGTATCACTTTAGTCATTCTTTTTGCTTGCGGTTATACTAGATGCTCTGAGGCAGTCGCAAAGCGTCCCTATCTATCCCTGGCTATTTGTAGCTGCGCTTGCTTAGTCCTCTCTTTTTTCAGCTATCCGAAAGGAGTCCTTTTTTGGGGATCTTTCCTGGGAGCGTCCCTTACTGTTTTTCTTTCGCGTATGTTTTCTCTTTCCTTACCTAACCCCAAATCGGTAAGTATGGCTTTTTTTCGCGGCCTTTCAGCCGTTTTGCTTGCTTGGATTTTGTATGGGCTTTTTCCCTCTTTTTCTACAAATCAAGCCTCTGCTATCCTTTTTTTCGAGGGATTTTTTGTTACTTTGTCCGTTCCTCTTTTTGCGAATCTTTTGTGGAAAAGTATAGGGAGCACACGTCAGGGCTAAGATCTTGATTTGATTTCGGCTCACTGCGAACAATACAAATATACAAGGCACTTTGGCGTCTACTATGCGCGTTCTTTTCATCAAACTCACTTCTATGGGAGATGTGATCCATGCTTTGGCTGCTCTCTCCGACGCCTTCCAGCACGTTCCAGGCCTGATTGTCGACTGGGTTGTAGACGAGAATTTTCAAGAGATTCCGAAGATGCATCCCGCAGTACGCCAGATCATCACCACAAATCATCGGAATTGGAGAAAATCGCCTTGGGCAGCTCTTAGACCTGTCTACTCATTTCTCAAAGAGCTGCGTGGTGCTCGATACGATTTTGTGATCGATGGACAAACGAATTGGAAAAGTGCGCTCATCGCGCGCTTAGCCAAGGGCACCACAGTGGGTCTGGACCGCTTCTCCGCACGTGAATACGTGGCGCACTTCGCATACGATATCAAACACCATGTGTCTAGGAAGCAGCATGCCGTAGCTCATCTTCGGGAATTTTTCTCTCAGGTATTTGATTATCCCTTGCAAGACACTCCTCCCAACTTTGGGATCCAACTTCCACCCCGATTTCCTACAGAAGCATCTCTTCCACCCGAGTACTACGTGCTTGTGCATGCGGCCAGTTGGGAGACAAAGCTCTGGCCTGAAGAGACTTTTTCCGACTTGATCTCCCATCTTGATCTTCCTGTATTGCTTGTGTGGGGATCAAAATCGGAGCAAAAGCGTGCGCAAAATATCGCGCAGGGTCACGCGCATGCGCATGTGCTACCGAAAATGGGACTGATGCGCACGGCCCAAGTACTGCAAGGAGCCAAAGCGGTTGTCTCTGTAGACACGGGATTGGGGCATTTGAGCGCCGCTTTAGGAGTGCCCACTTTAGGAGTGCATGGCCCAACCGATCCAAAACGTGTCGGATCTATCGGTCCTAAAAGCGCACACGTGCAGCCTTCTATTGCTTGCTTTCCCTGCCATAAGAGTCGCTGTTACTATCAAGGTAAACGCAGAGGTGCTCCTCACTGCTTGCAGAAGATTTCCGCAGAGGTTGTATTGGATGCGTTGAACAACTTGCTCGATTGACGAAATATCTCTCCCTTCATAAAATGATAAATCATATTATTTTTTATCGGGAATTTTTTCGAATGACTACCTTTCATTTATTGCATTTGCCCATGCGATCTCCACTTCTCTCAGTTTTTCCTCTTTGCAGTCGGCTTGCAAGTAGAGCTAAGGTGGGCTCTTTTCTCCAAAGGGGATTTCCTCTTGATGCGTCTTGGCAAGGCGCGCAGCGACCCTGTGAATTTTCCTGGAAAGAGCATTCAGTGACTCTTGTAAAAGCTGCAACTCCTTTTGCCTGGATCGAAAAAGTGCCAGATTCCGAACCGCTCACTCAGCTACTCATTTCCGGTGGTTTGGACGGGCACCCCAGTCTTTCCGAGTATTTTGCTCCTTTAGAAGCTGAAGAAGCTCCCGCTGATGTGATCCCAGTTTTCCCAAATCCAGTGCAAAAGCGTGTAGAGGCTCCTCAAGAGCTAGGATCTATAGAACTGGAGGCGAAAAATCTCCTAACCAAGCATCCGTTAGGCAAAACGCTCCAATCAAAGAGAACTTGGTCAGAAGCGCTCGCATTTTTGTACAACATCTACCCTGCATCGTTAGTCGACCGGTTGGTTTATAACAAAGATGGGAAGAGCCTATCTCCCTTTTTTACAAGAATTTGTAAGGACTTTTCTGCGATATCTTTGTTGCAAATATTGGTCTCCTTGCGCCAGCACCTTACTATAGATGACGCGCAGATTTTTTGGAACGCGATACGTGATGACGCCTTCCGAGAAAGCAATCTTCTTTGGCGGAAATTCGGTGGACAGGATTGGGACTTTTCCCAGGAAAGAGTGACCGATTTCACGGCAGATGAATGGGCTCGTTTTTTGACTCTTTTTGAGGTGCCTGAAATCGTCGATTTTCTCGAAAAGAGCAAACATCTTTCCGGAATGTCTGCCTACGCAAGTTATGCACGTGCTTTTGAAAAGACGCATCAAGAGGAGGGAAAGATCCCAGAAATGGTTCCTATCGCCTATGCGGAGCTTTGGGCAAAGTTGGCAGCTTACGTAAAGCCAGAATCAGCGTATGAAGGAGCCATTTTCCCTTCTGCTGATGCGGCTACAGGGAAAAAAACCTACTATCGACTCGACCAGCAGATCCACTACAAGGGAGTACATATCTACTTCTTCCAACCTCTGAACGGGCAGGGACCGGTCAAAATTGGTTGTAGAGGTACCCAGGGAAGTCGCAGTATGGAGCGCGATTTTGACATCTCTGGTATAGGAAAGCAGACCTTTCAAAAGTGCCAGGAGTTATTTTTGCGCGCTCTTGGAGATGCGCAGCATGTAGAGATTATGGGCCATTCTTTAGGAGGAGCAGATACGAAGCTCATGACCGCTCTTTTCGTATCGCAGGCAAATCTAAAATCGATCAATATGTTTGCCTTCTGCGCTCCGAAAACTGATGATGCCTCGGTGGAACTCTACAAGCAAGCAGTAGCGAATTCCTCCACAGAAGTGAATCTGTATTATGCGCACCATAAGCACGATATCGTGCCCATGTTGGGCTCTCAAGATTTGCCGAAAGCGCCAAACGGCAAGATCGTACGCCTCGTTCTAGGGATCGATGAAGAGAGGAAAGCGAGCAAACTCGTTGCTTACCATACAGAGCCTTTTTTCCAAAAGGGGAAGATCCCTGAGAATCTTTCATTCGTCTACTACGACCAGACAGATACACCAGAGCGGCTACGAGAAAGGCATGCTCAAATAGAAAAAAGCCTGATCACCCACACAGACGAATGGTGGCAAACTCTTTCTCAAGATCAAGCTCTTTGGAACAGCGCGATGCGCTCTTCCAAGAAATGGGAGCATATCGAAAGATGCCACCAAGAAAAGATCCAGCTGGGAATCCAAAACTGTTGGATGCATTGGCTCGCGGCTTTTCCTCTACAAATGGGAATTTATTTGATGATGAAAGTGCTCAATGAAAGCCGAGAAGTCTTCACAAGTACAGTTACGAAAGTACAATCCGCATTCATGGATCAAGCTCCTCTCTTGGTTTAAAAGAGGGGGAGGCGAGCTTTCGATAGCGATTTGCTTCCCCCTTTTTTCCATTTGTGCTATAAATTCTATTTTTCTTGGGGAAAAAAGAGGGACGATGCGTTGGATTGCCTCTCTTTTTCGGTATCTTGCCCCAGGCAAATCATTGGAGGGATCATGAAACTTTTCTACAATAAGCTCATTTTTATGAGTATATTTTTACTAATGGGAGCATATATGGACGCAAAACAACCGATTGTTGTAATCGAAACGAACCAAGGTGCTATTGAAGTCGAGCTTTTCCCCTCCGCTGCGAAAAAAACGTGTGAGAACTTCTTAGGTCTTGTGGAGAAAAACTACTACACCGATGTCATCTTTCACCGGGTGATCAAAGATTTCATGATCCAAGGGGGGGATCCTACAGGAACAGGTGCGGGAGGAAATTCCTTATGGGACGCGCCTTTTGGAGACGAATTTTCTCCATCTTACCGTTTTACCGCTCCCGGTATTCTTGCCATGGCGAACAGGGGACCCAATACCAATGGTAGCCAGTTTTTCATCACAACGGTAGCTACCCCTTGGCTCGATAACCGCCATACCATTTTTGGTCGGGTTGTGCGTGGTATGGATATTGTTAGGAAGATTGAAGAGGTGGAGGTAGATCGCCGCACACACCGCCCTTTTGAAACCCAGAAGATTCTCAAAGCGTACGTTAAAAAGGACTAATTTTGGAGAAAAGGGAGAATACTGGGGTCGGGTAGGATATTTTTCATCAGATTGATCCCAAAATCTTCGAAAATTTTCCGAAGAACGAGGCGGAAAATAGCCTTTTCTACTTCGTGAATGGGAAAGCCTGTCTCGTTGGAGATGTTGTAAAGAACGAGGCTTTCGATCACAGGAAATCGCTGCAGTCTTCCATCTGGTCTTCTCATTTCCACGTATAGGTTTTTCAGCACAAGCTCTTGAATCAGGTAGGGTTTTCCAGTCTCTGCCTTTGCAGGAGAGCTCAAAAGGCGATCCCAGTTCGTGCTTCCGTTTCTATAGCTCTCGATATATAGAGAAATATCCGAAATTTCAATCGATTCAATCACAAGAGGAGTTCGCGTCAGTTCTCGAATACTCACATCGAGAGCAATCCCACGAGCACGAAAGAGCACATCTGACCGAGAGCTAGTTTCTTTGATGGATAAATTTTCTAGGAAAAATGCGCTATCTCGATAGGTAAATTCCGTTAAAGATACTGGCGCATTGTTCAAAGAACGGGAGATATAGTAGGCCACGACTCTCGTCCGGAACATCCAAAGAGTGCAAAGACCCACAAAGCAGACCACAACCAGAAGCAAGAACGTTTTGAATAGAATCCTCATAAATTTTCTTATAGCTATCGCAACTTTTATTGTAAAATAAGTTTCTAATTCTAAAAAACGTGTCACTGGCAACAAGAGTGATCGGTGGGTCCATCGAAATGCATTACGGGTTTTCACTTATAGAGAATAGATCTTGCTCAGCAGAGATGTTGAGTGAGAGTTTTTTAGGTTAGTAATTTTTTATTATCCTACTCTTTTTTTAATTGAACCCGAAACTCAGGTCAATACGGATTTTAGACCCAGCCACTACCATTTGCCCATCAGCCCTGTCATATCATCAATCCTGAAACCAGGTCATTTGCCAGGCGCTCCTATTTTGAGCAAAGTAGTTTTCTAATGCAGTTCCTAGCTCTTCCCATTCAAATCACCCTAGCCATGAGAAATAGGCGATTTTTGGGATCCAGTAAATTGGAGAGATGCGACTCTAAAAGGCGCTCTTACTCTTAGTTTACTTTCTTTGGCTTCATAAAATTTGCAAGGCTTTGCAGAGGTACTGTTCTATTTCTTGCAAGTTCTATGCTCTATCCTTCTCTTTTTTCAGGGTGACTAAAAGAAGGGAATTGTCATTTAGCGACGCAAGTCTTTTGTGTTACTCGAGGAGGGTATGTCTTTTTTGTAGTTTGGCTTTTATAAAAACCTGAACACAAAAAAGGCGCCTCCTAGGGAGGCGCCCTTCAGCTATAAAGCTGCGTTCCAAGTTAAAGAAGGCAATCAATAGCCCATAGGAGGCATTGCGGGAGCAGCAGGAGCAGCTGCCTTGTCTTCATCTTCTCTTTCCGTGACGCTCACTGCAGTCGATAGGAACATACCAACCACAGAGATGGCATTTTCTATTCCAGAGATGGTCACTTTGGTAGGATCGATGACACCTGATTGGTACATGTCCACAAACTCAGCTGTTTTCGCGTTGTAGCCTTCTGCACCTTTCATAGAAAGTACTTTCTCTACAATGATCGAACCCTCTTTGCCCGCATTAGTAGCGATCTGACGTAGAGGCAAGCTGAGAGAACGCATGACGAGCTCTACACCTGTTCTTTGATCACCTTCCAAATTCGAAGCAAGCGTTTTTAGCGATTCGATGCAGCGGATCAGGGCAGTACCTCCGCCGGGAAGGATGCCTCCTTCAACAGCTGCTCTTGTTGCGCTGAGCGCATCATCGACGCGATCTTTCCGCTCTCCTACTTCTACTTCACTATGACCTCCGACAGCAATCACTCCGATCCCACCTGTAAGCTTAGCAAGTCTTTCTGCGAGTTTTTCCTTGTCGTAGTTGGAAGTAGAGGCTTTGTGTTCTGCTCGAATTTGCGCTATACGCTCCTCGATTTTCGCGGGATCTCCGTATCCATCAACGAGAGTTGTCTCTTCTTTTTTGACGATGACTCTTTTGACCTTTCCTAACATGTCTACAGTCGTTTCTTTAAGAGAAATGCCAAATTTTTCGCTGATGAGCTCCGCTCCCGTTAGGATAGCGATATCTTCCATCATCGCTTTTCTCCGATCACCAAAACCAGGTGCTTTGATCGCGCAAACCTTGAGACCTGCACGGAGCCTATTGAGGACAAGAGTCGCAAGCGCTTCGCCTTCGATATCTTCAGCAATGATCAAAAGCGGTTTGCTTGTTTCTGCTACGGATTGCAAGATGGGAAGGAAATCTTTCATAGAAGAGATTTTCTCTTCATAAATCAAGACATAAGCCTCGTCGTATTCGACCTCGAGTCTCTCAGAGTTCGTGACAAAGCAAGAAGAGAGGTAACCACGATCAAAGTTCATTCCCTGTACAACCTTCAGGGTTGTCTCAAAAGTTTTCGCCTCTTCTACTGTGATGACACCATCTTTTCCTACGCGATCCATGGCTTCAGCAATCATTTTCCCGATTGTATCATCACCATTGGCAGAAATTGTAGCGACCTGTGTGATCTCTTTTGCATCTTGGATTGGCTTAGAGGTGGTCTTTAGGTTTTCTACGATCGCCTTGCCTGCAAGTTCCATACCGATTTTCAGCTCCATAGGATTGGCGCCAGCTGCAACTACGCGAAGACCTTCAGAGTAAATGCCGTAACCGAGTACGGTTGCAGTTGTGGTTCCATCTCCTGCCTTGTCGGCTGTTTTGCTAGCAACTTCCTTGAGCATCTGCGCGCCCAGGTTTTCATGCTTGTCTTCGAGTTCATCGATTGCCTTGGCAACCGTCACACCATCTTTTGTAATGTGAGGATTTCCAAAGGAATTTTGAATCAGTACGTTTCTTCCCATAGGTCCTAAGGTGACCCGAACGGCAGAGGCAAGTTTTTTAGCGCCTTTTGCAATTTTGTTGCGCGCTTCTTCCTCAAATTTGATATCTTTTGCTGGCATAAGTTTTCATTCTCCTAAGTTTTTATTCAACAATGGCTACAATGTCTTTCAAATCGACAATGACAAATTCTTCATCGAACTCTTGTCCTGAGTATTTGTCTACCAAAATATGGTCGCCGGGTGTAACAGGAATAGGAATTTCCTTACCGTCTACAACCTGAGGCTGTCCCACACGAATGACTTCCAGAACTTCCTGCTTTTTCTTGGCAGAATCGGGAAGGATAATTCCCCCTTGTAAAGTATCTTCAGGCTCTAGTCGCTTCGCGATCACGCGAGATCCCACAGGCTTTAAAGAAACTCGTTTGGCTTCAGCTTGTTTTGTCATCTTGTTTGACCTCCGTTATTTCATTTTTCTATTCACATATCCTAGCGCAAAGGGGCTTTTTCGGCAACCAAGACTTAGCAGTTGCTCTAAAACTCTGCTAATAAGTTTCTGTCTCTCCTATGAGAGACGGAGAAAAAGAGCAGATTTTTTCTGAAAAAAACACTCCCAAATGTGCGCTATTTTTTCGGATCGATCCGACAAAAGTAGCTGAGGCCTTGCCCTACCTATCGCGTGCGATGCAATGCGTGGGGAAAATAGAAAGATCCTTGTCAAAGAAAATGGGTTGAAGTAGAACTCTCTGGAGTTTTTACTAATCTAAGTTTTGGTCTTAATTAATTAAAAAAGAGTAGGATGCAATTTACTCTCAAGAGTTCTCTACCTGTCGTAAAAGCGTTGGTTCACGAACACAGGGGCACCTTAAGAAAAGATCGAACAATAGTAGATGTAGGCTCTCCTTGTAGTAGAGGTAGCGGAAATCAATACCCTGCAGATCTATCAGCCTAAAAAACCACCATCTAGTATCTTGCCTAACCACAGCCAATTCTTGATGATTTATTCATGTAGAAGATTTCCTTGACGCAACTCTGCCAGTCAATATGGGCATATAAACCTGCAACGCAGGGTATGGAGGAATGGAAGGCAATCTGCGAAAAAATTGAGGATCGAACAATAGCATGCAACCTTAAGAAACGCCCTTTTGCTGTCGATGTTTTTTGTGCTCTATACCAGCTCAGCAGGAATTGACAACTGGGTAGGCATGGAAGATTATTGCAGCACGAATTTCGCTTTTTTCTTTCCGTATGTTCGACCTACCGGTAAGAGCGCTTTCCCGTGACACCCTAGCTTGTGTGATGAGACTCATCGATCCTGAGGATTTTCTCGAGTGTTTTTGGCGCGTTCACACACTTCCTTATATAGCAACAGTTCTGGGAAGTGGTCACAATCGATGCGATGGGGTGCTAGTGTGAGATTTCTGAGAAGATTAGAAAAAGGGACTTTCAGTTGAAAGGCAATCAAATGAGGCTTGCAGGAAAATATCCAGTACTTGTTCCAGAGTTTGGAAGACAACAACTGGAAAGATTTTATCGGTACAAAGTACGAGTCTTGCGAAAAACATCGTGGCCGGATTGTTACTCGCAAGGTGGCAAGAGAGGATCATAGGAGATCTCATGCAACAACATCAGCGGCCCGGTCTACGATCTACTATTTTAGTCGAATCGATACGAGAAGTTAAGAGAAACAGAACCGCGGAAAAACGGCTCAGTTCTTCTCTATCCTCAGATGCCGAGCGAATCGGTGAGTGCATTCGGTTTCACTGGGATGTAGAAAACCAGTTGCACTGGGCGTTCGATGCCATATTCAACGAAGACAGCTCACAGATTTCTAAAGACTGCTTTTGTGCAAAACATGTCTCTAACTAGGAAATAGCCTTTGCATATTCTTTTGCCATACAAGGCAAGAGAAGTCTAACTAGCGGATGCAAAACTGTTTTTGCATGAATGGAAACAATCTGGGAGAAATTTTTTCCAAGGAAATGTAAATGCGCCTCTTCCCGTTTCCCGAATATTACTTGTGGTAGAAAAAACTTCGATTCAAGTATGATTTGCGTTTTGGATGGAAAAATATGAGGAACTGTTCATGTTGTTGGAAAGAGAGGCAATTGAGCAAGAGTATACGTGGAACCTGGAGAAAATGTACGCAAGCGTTTCTGAATGGAAGCGCGCTTTTGATAAACCACGCAGCTGGCCTTCGCAACAAGAATATGAGGCGGATCTGGGCGATCCTGCTATCTTACTTAAGCTCCTGGACACGGTGTTTGCCGAGCAAAGAGATTTAGAAAACCTCTACATCTATGCACACCATCTGTACGATACCGATATGGGAGAGGTCGTCTCAAAAGAAATTTCCTTGCAGATCAAAGCCAAGTACATGAGTTTTGGGCAGGCTGTAGCTTGGATCAATCCTTGTATTTTACGATTGCCTGAGTCCACTTTGACTGAGCTCATTGAGCACCCCTCTTTGCAGCCCTACCGAATATTTTTGCAGAATATCGCTCGCATGCGCCCTCACACTCTGTCCCCTGAAGAAGAGGCTCTTTTCGCTCGTTCTTTGAAACCGCTCTCTTCGATTGCAATGGCATTCCAGAACCTGAATAATGCAGACTTTGTGTTTCCCTCCGCTGTAGATGAAAAGGGGGAAGAGCGGAAACTGACGCACGGAATGTACATCCAGTATCTACGCTCGCAAGACCGTACCTTGCGTTGTTCTGCTTACAAAGCACTTTTAGGAGAGTATGCCTCGCATCAAAATGCGATGGTCGAACTCTTGCAGGGTAGTGTGCTTGCCGATGTTTATGCAGCAACTGCAAAGAAGTATCCCGACTGCCTTACAGCGGCTCTTTATCCGAACAACATCCATCCAAAGGTCTACCACAACTTGATCAAGACAGTGCGTGCGCATCTTCCTCTCATGCATCGCTATATTTCTCTTCGTAAAGAGTATTTGGGACTCTCCTCTTTGAAACCATATGATCTCTATGTGCCACTTGTCTCCTCTGAAGAATTTCAGATTCAGTATACGGACGCAAGAGAGGCTCTTCTCGCCTCTTTAGTTCCTCTGGGGGATGTATATCGAGAGGAGGTACGCAAAGGATTGTACGAAGAGCGTTGGGTCGATGTGTATGAAACGCCTAAAAAGCATTCCGGTGCCTACTCGGGAGGGTGTTACGATTCGTACCCCTACATCTTGATGAACTACTATCCCCATGGAGTGGATGGTGCGATGACTCTTGCTCATGAACTTGGGCATAGCATGCACAGCAAAAAAAGCCGAGAAATGCAAAATTACGCCAATGCGAAATACCCTATTTTTGTTGCAGAAGTCGCCTCCACGCTCAATGAACAGCTCCTTTTAGAGCATCTACTCACGAAAGCCTCCACTCGGCAGGAAAAACTCTATCTGATTGGCTATGCTATCGACCAAATGTGCAGCACACTATTTCGCCAAACCCTCTTTGCTGAATTCGAGTTGCAGATGCATGAGTGGGCAGAAAAAGGAGTTCCTCTAACGCCTCAACTGCTACACGAAACATATGCAAGGCTTTATCAAGAGTACTATGGTCCCGATCTTTCCTTAGACGATCTACTCGGATTCGAGTTTCTACGGATTCCCCATTTCTACTCCTGCTTTTATGTCTACCAGTACGCAACGGGTATGAGTGCGGCTCTCAACCTGGCCTCGAAATTGCAGCAAAATGAGCAGTCTCGTGAAAAATACCTCGCCTTTCTTTCTGCAGGAGGTTCGCAATTTCCCCTCGACTTGCTTCAAAACGCAGGCGTAGATATGACGAAAAAAGAGCCGATTGTCTCTGCCATGCACCATTTCGAGAGTTTGGTAGCAAAGTTGCAAGCGTTGCTTCACGAGGCGGCACCTTGAGCTTCTTTCTGTAGAAAAACAGGGCTTTCGAAAAAATATTTGCTTGAAAAACAGTCTTGCCTGTATTACGGAGAGATGTACTGCAAATCTTTGTATCCTTATGACTAGTAAAACAAAAAAAGCAAAGACAGCTTCTCCTCGATTACCTCGGACTGTTCGGGGATTTTTCATTGTGAAAAATGGCAAGGGCTTACACACAAGACCCTCTACAGAGCTTGTCAAGTGCGCAGCGAACTTCCGCTCGCAGATTTTTTTGCACTGCAGGGATTGTTCTGTAAATGCGAAGTCCTTGCTCGGTATTTTGATGCTCGCGGCAGAAAAGGGTGC
The DNA here is from genome assembly GCA_039179045.1 of Chlamydiota bacterium. Taxonomy (GTDB): domain Bacteria; phylum Chlamydiota; class Chlamydiia; order Chlamydiales; family SM23-39; genus JBCAXK01. Next base: position 19,416 of record JBCDEZ010000027.1, read on the forward strand.
GAAGATCCGGATAGAGGCTTCCGGAGAAGATGCGCGCGAGGCGGTCGATGCCCTGGTGGATCTTGCAAATCAGCAGTTCAAAATTCAGTACTAATTTCTTCTAAGCGGCAGATTGAGCCGTCTTGTTTTCCCACTACGATTTCTTGCCCCCTGTAGGGGAAGTATCCTGTATCGACTACCCCAGGGATTTCCAGAATCTTTGCATGCAACGAGCGGGGGGATATGTGGGGCATTTTGAGGTCGAATATAGCTCCTCCATTGTCTGTTTCCCAGACATCTCCCTTCTTGGTATGCCTTCTTTGGACAAGGGGGGAGAGTGTTTCTAGAGCCTGCTTGCTCGCTTGCAGACCGAAGGAGACTGTCTCGACTGGAAGCGGGCATTTTTCGCCTAACACGCGGACGAGTTTGCTCTCATCGATGAGGATCACAAGAGATTTCGAGAAATGCGCCAAAATTTTTTCCCGCACGTGAGCGCCCCCTGCTCCTTTGATCATTTCCTTGTTCGGAGCCACCTCGTCGGCTCCATCCACCGTCACATCTACTGACGAGACCTCCTCTAGGGATCGGACCGGTATTTGCAGTTTTTTTGCGAGGGAAAAGGAGCGATCAGAGGAGGCAACTACCTCAACCCGAAGCCCTCTTTTATACGCATTTCCGAGGGCTTCGATAAAGCAAGTTGCTGTAGATCCTGTACCCAGCCCTACTATCATTCCTGGCCTTATGAACTCGAGGGCATGCACACCTAGCTGACTTTTCACTGCTTGAAAATCCATGATCGTATTATTGAATCTCCTCTCTTATTTCTCAAGCGCATTTCTGCTGATAAACTTGGTGGAAAAAGAAAAGATTTCACTGGATCGTTTCATCTATACCCAATCCAATTGAAGAATTGGGTTAGACAGAAGAATAGAGATGAAATCAATTCGTAATTCGTTTTTTTAGTTGGTGCAAAATTTCTGGACTGGGTGAGGACAGACTCTCCAAGAATCCCATCACGGCATGCTTGAATGCGGAAAATTTTTCTTGATATTTGTTCCACAACACTTTCTCATTTGTAAATTTCCAAAGCCGCTCAATGGGATTTAGATTCGGACTATATGGGCCTTGTTGAAAAAATCTCTAGGGAAAACTTGATAAAAAGCCCATAAAAAGACGAAGCTTCTTCGCTGTGAACAAAACAATCTAAGGAGCTTCTGATGCGAAAATGTGATTGAAAAAGGGTTAACCGAGAATTGGTAAAAAGAGGGGGTCTCACTTTTTTTATAGACAAAGCCTGCTGATCCCAGGCATTAAAGGGAAAGAAAATGCGAGGTAGGCCCAAGCTCTACCAAGCACCCTCTTTTTACCAATTCTCGGTTAACCCTTTTTCAATCACATTTTCGCATCAGAAGCTCCTTAGATTGTTTTGTTCAC
>JBCDEZ010000028.1:0-20358 GCA_039179045.1 Chlamydiota bacterium
CCGAAATAAGCATATTTCTTTCTATAAAAATTTTCCTATTTAATATACAATGTTTTCCGTATGATTTATAGATTGGAATGTACCCACCCAGTAAATACTGGTTTATTAAATTTTTCTGTTAGCAGTGAATGGGAATGTTTCGCTGATCTCATCCGTTTTTCCCAAGCCCGCAAGACTAGCAAAGAGGGATCTCATTTGGATGGCTTCTATCGTTTGGATGCTGATGTTCAGGAAATCGTCCAAAACTATGTTTATTTTTTCTCGGGGAAAGAGCCCGCGAATCTAAAGGAAAAAATAAGACAAACTTTGCAGCGCAAAGTTTTCGAGGGAACTTCATCGATAAATGATCGAATAGAGCAGCTGATTGGTAATCATTACTTTAAACTTAGCTTCCTGGTAAACCGTCACTATGGCAAGAGTTTCCAGACGTTTGAATCCATCGACTACGTGTGTGATTTTCTCCAATCCAAACAAAAAACACTATGTTCTTTGGGTAAAGGAACTCCCGGTTGTATCTTTGAAGAAAAAAACAATCACTCAACATTCTCAACTATGCCCTATGCGATATTGGACGAAGAACTATTCGTTATATCACCAATGGAGGTGCTTTTTCCGAAAAAACTTCTGATGACTTGTGCTGCGATTGCAGAGCACTCTGGTATAGGAGCGGAGAACAATTTAGCACCCTTGCCCACATTTTTACCGTATGAATTGCGCTATGCTTCCTATTCCATGGGCACGTTTTGTTGTCAAAATGCAAAGGAGATGAAACCTCTTTGGTTGTTGAGATCCTTCGAACACTTGCATTGGAAAAACAGCGATTTATCTATCTTTCCTCCAGAAATACTAGGCTTGGGTAAGTTGTTGGCCTTGAATTTGAATGACAATCGCTTAATCGAGATACCTCCTGAAATCCGCAATTTATCGCTTTTGCAATCGCTCTCATTGTCTGGAAACAGAATTTCTCGACTGCCTCAGACCATCGGTTCCTTAAATTTTTTGAGACTACTCTACTTAGGGAACAATTTTTTTACAGCGTTCCCTCCTGAAATTTACAGTCTGAAGAAGTTAGAGGAACTAGATTTGCGCTCTAATTCTATTGACTCTGTTGATGGTAGGATCCGAGCATTGAGCGCTTTACGGTACTTAAATCTTGGGCAGAATTGCTTGCCAAGCCTGCCTCCTGAAATGGGTGATCTGAGCAATCTACAAGAACTCCATGTGGAAGGTAATTGCCTGACACGTCTTCCAGAAGATTTGGGACGTGCGCGTTCGTTAAGTCATCTCTTCGTCGATGAAAATCAGCTGATTGCGCTTCCAGAAAGCCTCTCTTCTTTAGGGAATTTGCGGGTATGCAGTGCGAAGAATAATGGGCTTTTGTCTTTATCCGAGGCTTTGGTCGATGCTCGGGCTTTACAGAGCTTGCATGTGGATCACAATCGCTTGACATCGGTTCCCCCTCGCCCTGCAAGCAAGCAGGAAATGCGATACTCTATGGAAAATAACTGGCTATCTGAGCAGTGTTCTTCTTTTGTCACTTACTTCTTTTACCGGATATACGCTCTTTTTCTGCGGACTTACCACTGCTTATTTTCCCACTAGAAGAATCGTAGATATAGATGAGGGCGCATGCTGAAAGCCTCTAAATGCTCCCATTCCCTTGCCGCTCTGGTTTCTACTTATCTTGCAAGAGCCATGTAAGATCTCTTTGTAAGGAGTAGCTAGAGCCTAGTTGTGGCTCGATGCATACGAGATCTACCCAACCATTTTTGAAGAGATTGCGTACCGCGCTCTCCTCTTTTACGATTGTATCAATAAAAGAGCGCTTACCGTAGACGACTGTCAGCAGTCTTTGCGGAACATGGTGCGGCGTGCGGTCTCCCTCATAGAGAGACTGCAAAGAGAGTCCCGTCATGAGATCGCTCGCATTGCCCTGCATGACCCCGATTTTTCCCACAATGTTTTGCGTGACCTTGCTTCCCGCGCCAAATGCGGTAGGGTCGAGTGTGGAGAAGAGGTACTGCGCCGATATCCAGTGGGCCACCACCATAGGAGCTGTGAGTATCGTGCGCAAATACGCTCCTGAAGGATCTTTTTCCGGTTCGTAGGAATGCAAGAAACAGCGCCCCTCGAGATTGATTCCTTCTGTCAATCTTCTCGGTCCCACCACAAAGGCGGCATTCCTAGCAAGTCCCCACTCTGGGCGCACCTCTGCCCAGTTGGTAGCGCGCCTCTTCGCACTGCCAGGCAACAAGCCTCCAGAAGGGCTATTTTTCTTGCGCAAGAGGAGCGCTCTTTTTTGCGCTTTTTCTAAATCGGCTCGGACTTTGGATAGATCCGAAGAGGCATCCGAGTAAAGGAGCATTTCATCTGTGGTGGTATTGTGCTTGGCAGCAAAAAAACAGGTGTTTTCCGGGATGACAATCGATGCGCGCTTTAGGTAGCTGCGCACCGCAGGATCGTTGCAAATCTGCGCCAGCAGCTTCGCGTTGCCATCCCCATGGTGCCCTCCGCAAGCGCCACAGTCCAAAGAAGAGGCGTGGGGATTGTTTTGGGTTTCACTGCCATGTGCTGAGAGAAAGACTTGGGGAGCAAAGTTGTCAGTAAGACCGATCATCCGCAACATATTCTCTGCATAGATACACTGCTCTTGTAAAGGGATCGAGTGAGCGTCTACTCGGTAGTCCTTGGGTTTTCCCAAGGCTTCAGAAAAAAGGTTCTCTAAAGAGGAGGATTGCTTCGGCGCCCAGGTGCGAAGCGCTGTCCAGGTTCCTGCAAAAAAGCCCAAAAATTCGACGAGGCTAAAGGGAGTAACGAAGGTGTACTTTACCGAGCGGTAAATCTGTTTCATGAGGCGGAAGTAGGTGCCCACACTTCTTTTGGGACCTGCTTTTTGCGCACTGCAGTAGACCTTCTCCACGCGGTGCTTTGCTTCTAAGAGGGGGGGGCAAGAAGCGTAGGTCTTGTCGGTGATCGGGTCGTAGAGTTCAAGAGGGATCCCGAAAAAACCTGCAAAGCCGAACGTTTCGTATGCGCCCGTGCTTTCAAGAGCGCGCCGAAAGGGCTCCGAGCGCGTATCGATGCAAAAAACGAATTGCGCTATAGGGGATTTTTTGGGGAGGGCATTTGTTTGCAGCCGGCTCAATAAATTAGAGCGGTACTCTTGTTCTCGTTGTTGCATCTCTTCTAAAGGATTGCGCTCTTGTTGCGCTCTTTGTAAAGCATCCCGGTAGCGTGTGAGTAGGCTTTGCGCATCTGGGAAAAGGAGGTCTACAAGTGATGCGCGCAGTGCCATATACTCGAGTAGGAGATGTGTTCCAGCTCTCTTAGAAAAAAGAGCCTGGTACTTCACATAACCTGCCCATCCAGGTAGAGAACCGAGCAAAAGCGAAAGGAAAAGCGAGCGGTCTTTCTCTTCGATCCGCAAGCGAGATAGGGCAAGAGTAAGGGCACTTTCAGGGTCGCAAGGCAGGTTGGATAGCAAAGAGATCCGCTCTTTTTTTCCCTGATGTATCTGCGCATCGTAAGGGGCCAAGGCCCGCCAACTCTGGTAGAGCCCCTTTTGTCTGCCCGGCATAGGAAAAGCTGCCTGCCCCTCATAGAAGTAGGCTTGCAGCCATTTGATCGTTGCTCTATTTGCCGCTTGTAGTTCTTGCGGGCACGTTTTTTTCTGGAAGTGCGCTCTACTTTGGGCAAACGCCTCTTCGAAGGGGAGCTCCTCTACTCCCAGAAGAGGATTGACTGCTACAAAATCCTCCAAAGGCCAAAAGGGAGCAACGGTTTTCCAGCTTGCTGCCACGATCTCTTCAAATGGTCGCTTTGTCGGTGGGGAAGAGCTTTTTTCTGGGGGTGCCATGCATTCCATAGAATCTATCAGTATTGGTAATCGTTCCGGTAGGGAGTTGTGGCTTCCGGATCGGGCTCACTCGCATTTTTTTGCAACACGTAAACACGGAGAAGCCATCTGGGCGTGTGCTGAAAAAAGGAGAATTTCCAAAGGGTAAGAAAGAGCCACGCTCCTACCATCAGAAGAATCGTGATCCCATGCCCAATATTGAGAGCTTGCGGCTGCATCATCGACTCAGGCGTTCTATGAGTCATGAAATCGACAACAGCGCCGTACAGCAGGCTGAGCGCTCCTACAACGCAAGCTGCGATCCGCTTTTTGTAGCGGATCGGGGCGCAAAGTAGGGGCAGCGCGCACTGCGATGCGGTAAGAAACACGACGACGAGAAGGACAAGGTTCGTGTCTTGACTGGCCCACGACTTACCACTAGAAAATGCAAAACAAAGACTTCCCCATGCGCCGTAGAGTAAAGAAAGTGAAAGGAGGGAAAGGGGTCTGTCTGTTTGGATTTCGTAGCACGTCTCGCGCGCAGCACCTCCGGATGCAAAGAAAAGGTACGACTTGAATAGACTGTGCGTCACGAGGTGAGCGAGAGCAGCAGGAAAAAGGCCCATTCCGCACTGCGCGAACATAAATCCCATCTGCCCCATTGTGGAGCAGGCGAGCATGCCTTTCACATTGTTTTGCAAAAGCTGCCAAGATGTGCCTAAAAAAGCGCTGATCATGCCTACCGAAAATAGAAGAAAAAGGAGACGAGGCTGAGCGAGGTAGAGTGGGAAAAATCGCGCTAGGAAAAAGTACCCCCCATTCACAAATCCCGCATGCATAAAAGCAGAGACAGGAGTAGGAGAGTTCAAAGAGCTGATCAACCAGCGGTGAAAGGGCCAAAGAGCAGACTGCGTCATCGCACCTAGAATCAAAAGGGTGAGAGCGAATGTTGTTACAGAAGAGCCCTCCTGCACGCTTTTTGCAGAGAGTACCGTGTCCACGTAGGGAGAGCCTCCTTGCTGCCAGAACAAGGAGAGTGCTACCCCTACAAAAAGCGCCCCTAATGCAAAATTTTTCCTCGCAAGAGCGCCACCATTTCTTGCGGCAGACCAGCCTCTATGGTGGGTCATCATCCGAGCTAATAGAGCATTCGAAGCGACCCAGGAGACGTACAAAACAAGGAGGTGGTTGGCAAAAATCATGCTAGTCAAAGCAGCAATCGCAAGAAATAGCTCAAGAACAAAGCGGGCCTTGCGCCGGTCTCCTTGCAAATACGTCCAAGAAAACAGGCCTGCTATGCAGCCTACGTAGAGGAGAAGCCCGACAAGAAGTGAAGTGATCGGGTGGGGTGAGAACAGGGACATAAAATCACCTCATTGTTTTCGAGAACTAACTATGTCCGTTTTGCCATAACTTTTCGGAAATCCATTTTTATCACAGAGTCCTTTCCGATTGCAAGCACTCTATTCTGGCAAAAACCGAGCTAGAGTGCTGTAGAAGGAAAAAGCATCTATTTTCAAAAAAGGAGTAGAACAAGCTGCATAAAAAGCGAGACGACCGTGTCCAGGATCGGATTTAAGCCTACGGTTCCTCGAAACAAGGGGTGGGGTCTTCCGTCAAATTGCTGAGGCAATCCGGCTACACATTCGATGAGGTGGGCTATGAGAAATAAGCGACTCTAAAAGGCACCTTTGCTGGTGGTTTACCTTCTTTGGCTTCATAAAATTCGCAAGGGTTCCTCGGGTCACGCTTGTATTGCTTGCAGAATCTATACCAACTTTTCCCCTGTTGTTTAGATCCGGTGCATGGCTATTCGAGGAAATCTAAATCTCAATCCTTGGCCTTATCTTACACCCACTTCGGTTGCAAACAAGGAAAGATTTCTTGCAAATGAAGCCGGTTCAAGATCGGTTTCCTAGGTAATCTTGCAATAGAATCAAAGCTGCTGTGCGATCGACTACTTTCGTTCTTGCTTTCCGAGAAAAGGCGCCTAAAGATTGGTGGGCCCTTATAGAGGTGAATCTTTCATCGAATAAGACCACAGGAAGGGAGAAGTAGTGCGCGAGATGTTCAGCAAAGGCTCGGGTCGCCCGGCTCATGTCTCCCTCTTTTCCATTCGGCAAAAGAGGGAGGCCTACAACTAGGTTGCGCAATGTGTAATCTTTTGTTGCAGACTCGATATTGCGCGTGCTCTCTTCAAAAGATTTCCCTGTAGGGACCGTTGCAAGGGGAAGAGCGATCTTGCCTCTTTCATCGGTGATCGCAAGGCCGATCCTCTTTTGACCGTAATCGATCGCAAGTGTTCTCGTCATGCGATACTTTCTTCGGAAAAGAGGTGTTCGTAGAGGGTAGCATCTTCTGGAGTGTCGACTCCGAAAGCATCTTTTGCGCAGTCGGTAACGGCAACCTTGATCGTATAGCCATGCTCTAAAAAGCGGAGCTGCTCCAGATCTTCCGCCACCTCCAAAACAGTGGGACGCAGAGAGGGGAGCTTGCGCAAAAAAGCGCTGCGGAAGGCGTAGATGCCAATGTGGTGGTAGCACTCTTCCTGTCCGTGGGGAATGGCAGAGCGGCTAAAGTACAAAGCATTGCCCTTCTGGTCAAAAACGCATTTGACGCAAGAGGGCGCTTTTACCTCGTTTTGGGAGCGCAAAATAGCAGCAGTAGAGATGCTAGCGCTCGGATCCTGTGCAAGAGCGTTCACAATTTTGCCGATAGTATCAGAGGAGATATGGGGGTGGTCGCCTTGGATATTGACCACAATATCTGCATGGCGCAAGTGGGAGTTCGTGACAAGAACCTCGGCAATGCGATCCGTTCCCGAGCGGTGATGTGAAGAGGTGATGAGGACAGGAACCCATTTTTGCACATGCTGCGCAATTTCTAAGCTGTCTGTAGCGACAAAAACAGCAGAAAAGTGGGAGATAGAAAGCGCATTTTCCACAGTTCTTTGGATAAGAGACTTCCCTTGCAAAGGATGCAGCAGCTTTCCTGGAAATCTGCGACTGTTTAGCCTAGCTGGAATAACACAAACAACATTGCGGTCAGAATGCATGCACATTTTTCTATTGTAATTTCTCATGCTATTTGCTTAGGTAATTAAGAGCAAGGTAAAACAAAAGGAGATCCCCTTTGCATTTAGAGCAGTACCGCGCAACGTTTGCACCTGAACTTCCCCAAGCCCTTTCCCAGCTCGAGCGGGCAGTTTTTGTACCTCGCAAACGGGGGAGTACTGATAAAGAGATTGCGCGGCTTTTCCCACGTACGCAAGAGCAAGACTCTTTGGATGTGGTGGTGCAAGCTCTTCAAGGAACATCTTTTTCAAGAACAATCCAAAAGGTGGGAGTTGTTTTCTCGGGAGGACAAGCTCCTGGAGGGCACAATGTCATTGCAGGTCTTTACGATGCGCTGCAAAAGATTGCTCCTACCAGCGTACTGCTCGGATTTCTAGGAGGCCCTTCTGGTATCTTGGAAAAGCGTTACCTCGAAATTGAGAAAGAGCTGTTGCAAAAATACCGCAACCAAGGAGGGTTTGATCTAATCGGTTCAGGGCGCACCAAACTCGAAAGTGCAGCAGATCTTGCTGCCTCTTTAGAGGTTTGCTCTACCTTAGATCTCGATGGGCTTGTGATCATTGGAGGAGATGATTCGAACACGAACGCCGCCCTTTTAGCTGAGTACTTTTTGGAGCATGGATGCAAAACATCGGTGGTGGGAGTTCCTAAAACAATTGATGGTGACCTGCAGTCGGAAGAAATTCCTATCTCCTTTGGTTTTGATACAGCGACCAAAATCTACGCAGAGCTGATTGGCAATATTGGAAAAGATGCGCTCTCCGCGAAAAAGTACTACCACTTCATCCGCCTGATGGGGCGCTCTGCTTCCCATGTCGCTTTGGAGTGCGCTTTGAAAACCCATCCGAACCTCACACTCCTTTCTGAGGAGTGTTGGGAAAAGAAGCGCTCTCTTAGCGAGGTGGTCGAAGAGATCACAACCCTAATCGAAAAGAGGGGAGAAAAAGGCCTGTTTTATGGGGTGCTCCTCATCCCAGAGGGCCTCTTGGAGTTCCTTCCCGAGATGCAGTCTTTGATCCAAGCTATCAATGAAATTCTTGCGGGGAAAGGAACCGTACCTGCCTCTTTACCACGTCCGCTGGCATACCTTTTCGATAGCCTTCCCGAGAAAATCCAACAGCAACTCCTTTTGGATCGCGATCCCCACGGAAATGTGCAAGTCTCAAAAATTGAAACCGAAGCTCTTCTCATCACTCTTGTTCAAAGGAGGCTCGAAGAAAAAGGTCTCTTCGAGGGAACCTTTCGCCCCGTTTCCCATTTTCTCGGCTACGAGGGAAGAGCGGGATATCCCTCCAACTTCGACGCGAACTACTGCTACTCTCTTGGTACGATCGCAGCGCTGTTGATTCGGGGCAGCCATTCGGGTTACATGGCAACGTGCCGCTCCTTGCACCTGGATACTCAAAAATGGGAGCCTAAGGCCATTCCGATCACTATGCTCATGCAAATGGAGAGACGCAAAGGAAAAGACAAACCTGTGATCAGAAAGGCCCTGGTTGATTTTTCCTCTGCTGGCTATCAAAGCTTTGCTGCCAAAAGAGAGGCATGGAAATGGGAAGACGACTACCAGATGCCTGGTCCCTTGCAACTTTTTGGCCCCTCAGATCTTGTCAATATCAAGCCGATCAGCTTGCGCCAATCGTAAGACCCCTTCACTCTTCGATGAGTTTGATCTCTTGCCAGCACCCTTTCTGGAAGCGCCAGAAATACAAAGAACAAGAGATGAACGAATAGGCAACAAAAATTGCCCAGGCCGATTCTATCGCAAGCGAGTTTTGTAAAATCAAAAAGTAGATAGGAAAGATCAGAAACGCCCAAACACTACAGCTGCCTGCAATCAGCAAAAAAAGCGTGTCTCCCGCTGCTGTCAATATGCCTGCAATTACCCAGCGTATCCCCTCAAAGAAGAGATAGAGAAAAGAGCAGAAAAGGCAGATCCAAAGTGTACTCATACTCGATCCGCTTTCCGCGGAGAGGATGTACCTCGTAGCATCGGGGAAAAGGTGCATGATCCATTCGCTTGGCATGAGAAAAGCAATGGCAATAGTAAGAGAGAAAAGGCACTGCAGGTAGATGCCCGAGCGGAGCACCTGGTGGACTAATCTCGGTTCTTTCGCACCGATGAAGTTCCCAGAAAGCGCAGTAACCCCCCGGCTGAGTCCTTCGATGAAGAAAGAGAGGAGAATCAAAAAACTCTGACAAATCCCCGAAATGATGATATGATCTTTGCTAGCAGAGCTCATGAGATCGTAGAAGATCGCAAATCCCATCATTTCGAGCATGTAGAAAATACCTTGTGGCAATCCTACTCGAAACGATTTGTAAAAGAGCTTGGGGCAGATGCGCCAGTGGTTGGTGCGGAAAGTGTGTTGGTGGCAGGGACGCAAAAAGAGCAGGAAAAGAGTAATCGCCTGAAAGATGTAGCCAAGTGATGTGGCGATTGCAGCTCCTTTGATCCCCATTTCGGGGAAAAGGCTGGGTACCCCAAAAATAAATACGCCATCTAAACCGATGTTCAAGACATTGCCTAGAACAGCAAGGTAGATCAAAATCTTCGTTTTCCCCCTTCCGATGTAGAATCCAGAAAGGGCGCTCATCAAGGTGTAAAAAGGACCAAAGAGTAAGAGGTAGGAAAAGTAGTCGCTTTGCGCTGCGCTTCCCTCTCCTCGAAATAGGAAGGGTGGGGCGTAGAAAGCGAGAGGCAAAAAGACGAATATGGAGAAAAAAGAGAGCCAGATCATCTGCCAGACAGCCGTGCCAATCGTCTGCTCCCTTTTTGCACCGAAGTACTGGGCTACAAAAATCTCACTCATAGAGGCGATCATTCCAAAGCCCCCTAAAAATGCCCAGGCCCATGTGCCCGAGCTCGTTGCACTAATGAGCGCGCTTGTCGAGTAGTAGTCTAGGAAAATCCGGTCGATGAAGATCATGAAAAGGGAAGCGAAATTCGAGATCATCAGAGGTAAAGAGATTCTCCAAAGCGCCCCGGTGCTCCGATCATCCGGGTTTAGTGACGAAGATTGGTCTATTTCCATATACCCTCAGAATAGCATATTTGAAGAGATTTTTCACTGTACAAAATGCGCAAATATGAGAAACGATAAGAGGGCACCTTTTGCTAGAAGTAGGTATGGATTGCGCCAAGTTTTTGCTAGAATCCGTTGGGCCTTACGAGAGTATGCAGTCCTTGTTCGCAGAGATTACTCTGTCTCTCTTTTTTTGCTCGACCTGGTCTATTTTTTCACTTATCTGTTCATCAGCCCCTTTGCTTTAGCGCGAAAAGAGCGAGGAAAAAACAATGTGTATGGGGAAACCCCTTATACGATTCTAAGTCAGATCGGTAGAGTTACGGGCCTATCACCTAAGACACGTTATTTAGAGCTTGGTTCAGGCAGGGGAAAGGGCGTTTTTTTCATGCGGATCCGTTTTGACAGCTGGGCTACAGGCGTAGAGTGGGTCGCTCCTTTTGTGCACCGCGCGCAGGGAATTCAACGACTTTTTTCTTTGCATAAAATCGATTTCCGCTATGGTGATTTGCACCGGACTTCTTTTGAAGGGGTAGATGTTGTCTACGTCTACAGCACCTGCTTTACAGATGAAGAGCTAGAAGCGCTTGCAAGGCAGACAAGTGGGTTGCAAAAAGGTGCGTATATCATCACGGTGAGTGTGCCCCTCTACCCCCTTTCTGCATCCTTAACTTTAGAAAAGCGCTTTCTTGCCCGGTTCCCTTGGGGGAAAACTGAAGTTTACATACAAAAAAAGAGGTGATGCATGGAACTTCCCTGGAAAACGCTTGGATCAGGAGTCAAAGTACCTGTTCTAGGGCTCGGCACCTGGAAGCTACAAGGCACGGAGTGCAGAGAAGCGGTGCGCTCTTCTTGGGAGGCGGGCTACCGCCACTTCGACACCGCTGCGATCTACAAAAATCACGTACAAGTAGCAGAAGGCTTGCGAGGATTCCCTCGTGATCAGCTCTTTCTTGTGAGCAAACTGTGGCACGAACAGGGGCGGCCGGAGCAGGTAGAAGAGGCGCTGAATCAAGCCCTTTTAGAGCTTCAGGTTGATTACCTCGATCTGTATCTTGTCCATTGGCCAAACCGGGAGTATTTGCCCGATGTTCTGCATGTGATGGAGAAGATGCGTGCTAAGGGAAAGCTCCGCGCGTCGGGCGTTTGCAACGCGACCATCCACCACTTACAAGATGCCCTCGATCAGGGAGTAGCGGTCGAAGTGAACCAAGTAGAGCTACACCCCTTTTTGCAGCAGCCTAAGTTGGCCGCCTTTTGCGAAGAGCACCAGATCGCACTGACTGCCTATTCCCCCCTAGCACGAGGAGAGGTGATCCGTCATCCCCTGATCATGAAAATCGCGCAAGAAGAGGAGAAAACAGCCGCCCAGATCGCCTTGGCTTGGTCGTTACAAAAAGGGCACATCGTTATCCCGAAGGCGAGCTCCTTTTCTCGGATGCAAGAAAACGCTGAGAGTGTCTTCTGCACGCTCTCTTCTAGCGCTATGCGGGCTTTACAAGCGCTGGATGAAGAGCGCAGACTCATTCATCCCGACTTCGGAGAATTTGCCTATTAAACGAGAGAAAAGATATTATAGAATCTTTTCGAGATGGTAATGGAAAATTCGTGGGAACAGCGCCCCTGGAAAGCGCGCTCTGTACAGATCGGTCGCGTGTCCATAGGAGGCGCGCATCCTATTGCTGTGCAAAGCATGACCAATACCGATACAAACGACATCCCTGCTAGCGTCGACCAGGTGATGCGTCTTGTCGATGCGGGCGCCGACCTGGTCCGCTTGACTGTACAGGGCAAGCGGGAGGCTTTTTCCTTAGATAAGATCAAAAATATTTTGATCCGAAAGGGTTATGCTGTTCCCCTAATTGCCGATATCCATTTCTATCCCCCAGCAGCGCTTCTTGCTGCCGAGTTTGTGGATAAAATCCGGATCAATCCGGGTAACTTTGCCGATAAAAGAGCCTCTTTCAAACAGGAGAGCTATACAATAGAGAAATGGGCGAGGGAAAAAAAGCGTCTCGAAGAGAAGTTTACTCCTCTGGTGCTCCTTTGCAAAAAGCGGGGAGTGGCTCTCAGAATTGGGGCAAATCATGGCTCCCTTTCCGATAGGATTTTGAATGCCTATGGCGATACGCCCAAAGGTATGGTCGAATCGGTCATCGAGTTTGCTGAGATTTGCCGCAAGCACGATTACCATCAACTCGTTTTTTCCCTGAAATCGAGCAATCCCTTGGTGATGATGGCAGCGTACCGTCTTTTCGTTTCGACCATGCAGGAAAGGAGATGGGCCTACCCTCTCCACGTTGGAGTAACTGAGGCGGGCGCTCAAAGAGAGGGGAGGATCAAATCCTTTTTGGGGATTGGAGCTCTTCTCCTCGAAGGCATCGGCGACACAGTGCGGATTTCTTTGACCGAGGATCCCGTCCGAGAGATTCCCGCAGCAAAACAGCTCGTGCGTTACTGCAATGCCGAAAGGGAAAAAAAAGAGATGCTCCCATTTTTTGGACCTTTTTCCCCTTCCAAAAAACCGTATCTCTTTGTCCTGACTACAGAAGAAAAGGAACTTTCTTCCCCCACTTTTTTCCGAGATCTTGGTATGAAGCAAGAAAAGGGAGTATGGCAAAAAACGGTGCAAACTCCAGACGGAATCGTCTTGAAAGAGCCCTTGAGTGCTTCTTCCAGCCTCGACGTTCTCCTATCTGCAGGTCTCCGCGTTTGGGTGCCAAGCCGCAAGGAGACCTGTAACAAGAAGGGATCCTCTTTCCTCGGAGCTCCTAGCAGTTACCTCGAAGAGCTCTCATCTTATCAAGAAAACTACTTCTTTCTCGACTTGTACAATCCGAAAGGAGCGCACGCGCGCCGAGAAATCTTGCAGACTAAAGGAGCGGTTCCGTGCATCTTTTTTGCGAGGTATCCTGCGCAAGCAATCCCTTTAGAGCCCTCGGTCGATCTCGGGCCCCTACTTGCAGACCGCTTGGGAGAGGGGATATGCCTCGACATGCCCTTGCCTCTTCAAGAGAGAAGGGAACAGGGGTGGGCCCTTTTGCAGGCAGCTCGCCTGCGTTCTGTCAAAACCGAATTTATTTCCTGCCCAAGTTGCGGGCGCACTCTTTTTGATCTCGAACAAGTGACTGAACGGATCCGAGCCAAGACGGGACACCTTCCCGGCGTGAAAATTGCAGTCATGGGATGCATCGTCAATGGCCCTGGAGAGATGGCTGATGCCGACTTCGGATACGTGGGCTCACGCCCTGGAAAAATCGATCTCTACATAGGAAAAACGCGGGTGAAGCAAAATATTCCATTCGCCGACGCAGAGCGGGAGCTGATCACACTCTTGCAAGAGGAGGGGAAATGGATCGATCCTCCCTCTATTTAATGCTACTATTTCCGGTTCTGTGTATCTTGCGTCTGGGAATCTGATTCCATGAGTGACATCTTTGCAAACAGAGCTTCTACATCTCGAGATCGTATGGATAAATACCTTACGAATGCGAGGCCCTACGAAAAACCCACATCCGACCAACGGTGGCAATAAGGTCTGAGTCCCTTTTTCTTGTAGTAGTTCTGATGGTATTGCTCAGCGGGGTAAAAGCGGCTTGCTGGACGTATGTTTGTCGCCACTTCGACTTTTCGACGGGTAAGGTGTGCGCGGCACGCTCTTGCACTCTGTTTTTGCGATGCGCTCAAGTAGAAAATCGCTGAGGTGTACTGGGGGCCTATGTCGGGCCCTTGCCCCCCTTTTTGGGCAGAGTCGTGCAAAGAGAAGAACTTCTCGGTCAGTGTTCTATACGAGAGCAATTTTTTTGAAAAGGTCACCTCGACTGCTTCTAGATGACCCGTTTTTTTCGTACACACCTCTTCGTAGGTGGGGTAGACGACTTGCCCTCCTGTATATCCTACCGTTGTTTGCAAAACACCGGGCACCTCTTGGATCAGGTATTCGACACCCCAAAAGCAACCAGCTGCATAAAGAGCGCGCTCTTGCCCCTCCCTTGCGTAAAGAGGATTTTTCCAAAGTGCTACGGAGTTGATGCAAAATCGTATATTGTTCCTTGTTAGGCCTTCGCCTCGAAAGACGTGACCTAGGTGTCCCTTGCAGCGGGCGCAAAGGACCTCTTTTCGCATCCCATCGGGATCGTCTTTTTCTACTACCCCTTGCAAGGAGGCACCATCAAATGCAGGCCAACCGCAAGGAGAGAAGAACCGTTCTTCTGCAGTAAACAGAGGAAGATCGCACTGCTTGCAAAGATAGATTCCCTGAAACGCACCAGCCTCTTCAGGTTCCCGAAATGGAGATTCTGTACCCCTATGGTGGAGGATTTCCTCCTCTTCTGAAGAGAGTAAATGGAACCGTTTCAACATTTTCGTACCTTCTCGTGGTGTTGCGTCCATCCCCCAGCCCTCTCGGCTTTACTCTAAATAGCAATCTTGCAATCTACAGATTCGGGAGAGATTTCTCTCCTCTTTTATACTATATTTAGGCAAAAATCGAGAAAAAATGCAGGACTGGCTACACCCGCCTCCTGCATTGCACCTCTCTAAACTCCCTTGGACAACAAATCGTGTAGGAGGTATGCTATACGTCTTGTGGAAACGGCAGTTTACAAAAATCTTACACAAACAAGGCTTGCAGATATCCGAGAGCTGTTGAGAGGAGGGGAGTTGGTCGCTTTCCCTACGGAGACAGTCTATGGGCTCGGCGCTCTTTTTTCCCATGAGGCAGGTATCCAAGGGGTTTACCGAGTGAAAGGGCGCCCCGCGGACAATCCCTTGATCGTACATGTGAGCTCTTCTGCGATGATGCAATCGCTGATTGCCCCATCAAAGCTGCAAGAAAGGCGCCTAGAGGCTCTCGCCCCCTTTTTTCCAGGCCCTTTGACTGTGGTCTTGCCTGCCCCCCCCGCTTTGCAGGGACGCCCCGGTTTGCAAGGAGGAACCATCGCGATCCGAATGCCAAGCCATCCAATAGCAATGTCTTTGATTGCTTTTTTACAAGAGCCCCTTGTTGCCCCCTCGGCAAATCTTTCAGGGAGGCCGAGCCCTACTAGCGCGGGCGCTGTTCTTGAAGATTTGGAAGGAAAAATTCCCCTGCTCCTCGATGGAGGCGTTTGCACAATTGGTCTCGAATCGACAGTGCTCGATCTGAGTTCTTCTGATCCCCAAGTATTGCGGCCTGGCTCCATCACGTGCGAGATGCTTAGTACCGCTCTTGGATGCACCGTGCCCCTTGTGCGCAAACCGTCGTCACTTTCACCTGGAGGGCGGTACCCCCATTACGCCCCGAAGGCTTGCGTTGTTTTGTTTACCTCTCTAGACGAGGTACGCGCATTTGATCAGGAAAGTACCCTGTTTTTATCCTACCGAGAGCCTGTTCTTGCAGGATTTGAGGGGTTTCGTAAGAAAAATTTGTATGCTCTTTTCCGCAAAGCAGATAAAATGAATAAGAAAACTGTTGCGATTTACGTTGACGGGGCTGTTCTACGCGATGATGCCCTCATGAACCGGATAACAAAGGCAGCACAAAGTGGCTGATCATACAGCATATCCTTCCGAAATTTTGGACGCTGGAGCAAGCGAGAAATCGCTCGACAGACCCACTTCTGCTTGGGTACGCTTTTTTGCGCGCATGGTTGACTACGGGTGGATCTATCTCCTTCTCTACGTGCTCCGCCGCTATTTCCTAGGAATACCTCACTACTTGTTCTACTACTTTCCTATCGAATACGCTCTTTTCATCCCTATCGAGGCCCTCTTTCTTTGGTGTAAACAGGCGACTCCTGGCAAAATGTTGCTTTCGATCCGCGTGCAGCATACACAGGGAGATTTCTCTTTTTCCCGCTGTCTTCGACGGGCTTGCAAAGTCTACTTCCGCGGCGTGGGAATGGGTGTCTTCCTCGTCCACTTTTTCTGTTTATCTTTGTCCTACTCCCGGTTTGTGCAGACGGGAAGAGCAGTATGGGATGCAGAAGAGCACTTCGAAGTGCATCACAAGATTCCCCAGTCTACGAATATTCTTTTGGGGATCTTTCTTTTTTTCTTTTTCTTCTTTTTCAAACGGTACGCGTAATCCATACCTATTTCGCTTGAAGAACTGGATGCAGATTCGGACTATGTAGAGGTAAAAAAAGAGTTCGATTTTAGAGTTCTTCAAATAACCTCAATTTCGGATGTAATTGATTAAAAAAGTGGGATAGAAAAATTTTCTACAAAAAAATCTCTTCCTTGTGTAAGAGATTCACTTTTCAAATCCAAAGATTGCACCAGAAGAGATTAAAAATAATAGATGTAGCCTATCCTTAGAAAAGGAATACTCCGCATGCAGCTATGTAGTATAAAAAACCATCGCGAAACATCTCTACTGAACAAGGTCAATTTTCTATGCTTTAAAACCCAAAACTCACTTTGATATAAGAACTTAGGGAACATGTCGAGCATCCTATTTACAATAGGAAAGATCTTTGCTAGAGTCAAGAATTTTGATCTCTGCATCGTGGGAGCCTTGCAATAGAAAATCTGCCTTGTTGCGGTACTCTTCCCATTCCTTGCTCGAGAGTCGACATTTTGAACCATAAGGAGATTCATGCAGCGCTATCCCATCTACTTTTCCCCCGTTTACAAAGACTACACCTGGGGAGGAGAAAAAATCTCTACTCACCTAGGGCGCAGCGTGCCTTTTTCTCGCGTTGCTGAATCTTGGGAGATTGCCGATCATAAAGATGGGATGAGTATTGTGGAAAATGGTGTCTACCAAGATGCCTCTTTGAGTGAGCTCATCCAAGAGCACGGAACAGATCTTATGGGCCGCAAGGGAGAAAAGTTCCCTCTCCTGATCAAAATTTTGGACGCGCGGTCGAGCTTGAGCATCCAGGTGCATCCCGATGAAAAGAGCGCTCTTCGGGTAGGAGGGGAACCCAAAACCGAAATGTGGTATGTGATGGAAGCCGAGCCCAATGCGGGTTTGCTCATCGGTTTTCGAGAAAAAGCGACTCTCTCCTCCTTTGTAAAGGCATCAGAGGAGAATAGGGTAGTGGAGATAATGGAGCGCTATCGTGCTCGGCGGGGAGACGCCTTTTTCATTCCCGGAGGAACCATCCATGCGATATTGCACGGAGGGCTGATTTTTGAGGTGCAGCAAAACTCAAACACCACATACCGCATCTACGATTGGGAGAGAGGGCGTCCTTTACATCTCAAAGAGGCATCTGAGGTGCTCATCTGGGAAAAAAGTGCTTCTGCTCGCTGCATCCCGGGGAAAGTGCACGGAGGGCAGACTCTACACACCTCTTCTCACTTTGCTATGGAAAAGTGGACACAGAGCCTATGCCTAAGGGGACCTTTCTCTTCTTTTCAGGTCTTTTTCTTGCTTGAGGGACATGCAAGCATTGAAGTGGAAGGGAACAAGACACGACTTGCTTCTACAAGAGCATGCCTTGTGCCCGCTTCTGCCGAGGAAATTGCTATTGAACTAGAGCAAGGGGGAACGTATCTACGCGTGTTTCTTCCCGAAGTCGAGTGATTTTGCAAGGGCAATGCCTGCGAGCTCACTGATTTTTTCTCCTAAAGAAGAAACAGCGATCTTAGCCGCTTTGCGAGGCATGCTCCAAGAGTAGCGGGGAAGCTTTTCCTCTAGTTTGGGTAAGAGAAGATCTTTCATATGCTGGGCAATCGTTCCTAAAAGTACGACCTCTGGATTCAGAATCATCAAAATCGTGCCGATTCCCTGTGCAAGTCTTGTAGTGAACTCCTCCCACATCTCTTCCGCCAAGGGGTCTTTCTGGAGAAGGGCACGCTCAATATGAATCAGATCGACGTCGGCAATCTTGCCTCCCGCCTCTTCTAAGATACGAGAGGGGCGAGAGGAGCGCTGGAGCGCTTCTTGTACTCTTCTGCGGAAATTAGCACCTCCGCAGTACATCTCAAAGCACCCTGATTGCTTGCAAGGGCAAAGAGGCCCTTGGATATCGAGGACAAAATGCCCCACTTCTCCCCCCGTGTCACTTGCCCCCTGTAGTAGTCTGCCCTGCGTGATGATTCCAGCTCCCATACCTGTGCTGCAGGTGAGGTAGGTGAGCTCTTTTGTGCCTTTGTATTCTCCAAAGTAGTACTCTGCTAATGCTTGCGCATTGGCATCATTGTTGAACGAAACGGGATAAGGAAGAGCGCGCTTCAAGGCGTCTTTGACTGGAGCGTTTTCCCAACCAGACAGGTTGGGAGGAGTTAGCAGCTTACCCTCTTTTACGGAAACAGGCCCTGGCGCGGAGATGCCCATGCCTCCAATATCTTTTGAGGAGAGATCTAGATCTTTTAGGAGATCAAAGGCCATACTGCAAATCGCTCTTATGCCTTCTTGCCAGCCTGACACGCTTGCTGTTGCAATCCTTTTTGAGGCGTAGACCTTACCACTTTTTTCTCCGATGCAAACGGAGATCTTGGTGCCTCCAATATCTACTCCGATACACTTTTTATCCATACGTCCACACTAGAACAAAGAAAAATTCTTGCAAAGGAAGAAAGGCGAGGCGCTTGCAGTTCCCGCTGTTTTCTGGTTTACTGCCGAAAAAGATTGGGGTATTTTTTGGTAGTACTATTGAGTCTAGGTCTTTTTTTCTGTCTGCTACAAATTGCTAGCTGCGGACGCGCTTTGAGTTCGGGTAAAACAAAGCGCGCATTTTCCTTTTTAGAAGCTGCTTGCAAAGATTTGGGCTGCCAGATCTTACATCTTCTTTTTTTGCCTTTAGCTTGGATTCCGTGGAAGTCAGAAAAAAACAGGGAAATTCCGATTGTTCTTGTACACGGGTACCTCTACACAAGGATTGTTTGGCTCTACCACCTCTTCTTCTTGCGCAGAGGGAGGCTCGGCCCTCTCTACACACTCAATTTAGGATATCCTTTCTCCTCGATAGAGGAGTTTGTCTCTGTGCTCGAAAAGAAATTGGAGGCACTACAGAGGGAAAAACAGTACAAAACATTTCATCTTGTGGGGCATTCGATGGGAGGGCTTGTCTGCGTCGCAGCAGCGCTGCGCCCCTCTCATCGGTACTCTATTGCGAAAGTGATCACAATCGGTTCCCCAATGCAAGGCACGAAGTCTGCTCGATGGGCTTTAGGTATCTGTGGGCGTCAGATGGAGGAGCACTCTCTTTTTACCCAAAGCCTCACCGAGAAGATGGCTTTTTGTGAAAGCACTCAGTTCTTTCATGTGGGAAGCTGTGAAGACCACATTGTTCCTCTCGATTCGAGCTTGCGCTCTCCTCATCCCAAGCGCGCGTTTTGCGTGAGTGGTGTGGGGCATCTTAGCTTGCTTTTATCAAGGGAAGTGCAGAAAAAAATCGAGGAATACCTCTCTTAAACAGTGGGGCGTTAAAGGTGCTTTTATACTCATTTCACTTGAAGAATCGGGTTAGATCCCACATTCCGCACCTCCTCCGCAAGTAGTGTGAAGAAATCTGATTTTTTTCTGAAGAAAATGAATGTACGTAGGTATTTTCGCCTCCCGCTGGTTGCAACTCCATCTCTTTATTGCAAAGAAGAAGGGATGGAAGAGTACAAAAGCAAAAATTTTGACCATCTGGGCATTGTTGCTATTTTCTGTGAAGGATAGGTTTACAACAGACAGTAAGACCAGTTGCTTCCTTCGGATCCCTAGATGACCTCGACTACTGACTATCACTATATGGGAGCGCCTAAAGTTGATGGTACGCAATGGGCTGGGATTCACCTCTCGACCTCTCTATTTAGAAGTGCAGTTTTTCGCAAGTAGGCCTCTAGGCAGGTCCTCAGAACGGACTGTAGCGACGCGATCCATGACGACCGTTTAGGAAGAGCTTTGGACTGTCTCTACGACTCAGGCAATAGCTTTAATAAAAAGCTATTTCTAGAGAACCCAAAAGCCTTGCAACAAGAGATCGAACAAGAAGAAGAGAGGTATTTCATTGCCAATGCTGCTCTATAAAAAAAAGAGAAAGTTGGGGAGATTTACTCCCTTTTGAAAGGGATCACCCGCGTTCTTGAAACCACTAAAGAAGTAAAAGCTCTTTTACGTACTTCGTTAGATATAGTCGAGTTAGAAGAGGGATACTCTGGAATAGAAATAACGTCTCAGTATGGAGATACGGAGCAAAGGTGGTCGGTGGTAGATTCTACAAAAAGAAGAAAACCTTGCAAAGGCGGGTCCAAAAGGAGCATGAAGCGCAGTCGTAAGAGAGGGAAACTGCAGATTTAGGTAGATGGATCATAGCTCTTGGGATGGTGCTGTGCCTTTGTCTTTTTGTGTATACGCTCTTTAGAGAGGTAAATGCGCAAAAAACGGAAAGAAACAGGAAAAACCGTACCTAGTCAGACAGGAAAATCGAGGCCTTGTTGAAAAATCCTGTCGTAGGTTCCGATGTTTTGGAGCTACTTTCACCGGAATTCTGCGTTCTGC
>JBCDEZ010000029.1:0-19498 GCA_039179045.1 Chlamydiota bacterium
CTCGCAAAGAGCTCTTGTAGAAACAGCATTCTCTAGGATGAAAGGACTCTATGGTCCCATGTTCTACTCAAGAAAACCAAGCGCTCAAAGAGTAGAAGGTTACTTAAAATCCCTGATGATGAATCAAATGATGAGAACCGAGAGCTAGAAAATCTTCAAGGATAGTCCTGGTTGGTCTGAAAATTTGATTTTTTCAACAAGGCCGATGTGCATTGCAAGCACTTGCCTTCTCGCGGAATGAAACACTAGCTATAGCCACTATTGGTTTTTTTATTTCCGATAAAACTATACCTTTACTGAAAGAGACTATACCTACCATTTTTTGATCTCTTCTCTGGCGAATCCGTGTTTATGAATCGTGTAAAGATCTTTTGGTGGTAACTCTATCCTATTCTTTTTCAATTCATGCAACCTGAACCTCATGTCAGATAGTGTTGTCATGAGATTTTTGCTCAAATAGCAATCTGCCGGATGTGAATAGCAGTTCTAGCGTAGTGGCTAGCAATACCTCTTCTTCGCTTGATTTGTATAACCATTTCCCGTGAAGAATTGGGTTCAGCGGAAAGGTAGAGATGGGAGTTATTTCTGATCCGTCCCTTCAAGTTCAGGGAAAGGTGATCGAGCAAATTGCACCATAGCAGAAATCGTGGCAAAAAGAATAGAGGACCCTAACGCCAACTGCAGGCAAGTCTTGTGGGAAGGTGAAGGAAAAGTAGAAAAGAAAAGCGCCCATGCAGGGAGGGAAGATCTACCTTGCATGGGGAGCTTCAAGAGAAATGATTTAGGCCTTGCGGACCTTTTCTTTTTCTTTTTTGGGAAGAAGAGCCTTATGGCTCAACCGAATCTGTCCACGATCATTGATCTCTAGGACTTTCACCTCTAGAGAATCTCCTTCTTTATAGAGATCTTGTAGATTCTCTACCCTGCTGTGGGAGATTTCTGAAATATGACAAAGTCCTTCTTTGCCTGGCAGGATTTCTACAAAGAGTCCAAAAGCAACGATGGAAACAATTTTTCCAGAATAGATCGCTTCGACTTCGACTTCAGCAGTTAGGCCGTGGATGATCGCCTTAGCTTTTTCCATCGACTCATTGTCGTTCGACGCGATGGATACAATCCCTGCATCATCAATGTCAATCTCTACTCCAGTCTCTTCGATAATGGCGCGAATCTGCTTGCCTCCTGGACCAATCACAACACCGATTTTGCTTGGCTTGATCTGTATGTGCTCAATTCTTGGCGCGTGCTTTGATAGGCTCTCTTTCGATTTGGGTAGGGTTTGAAGCATTTCTTCGAGAATATATGTTCTTCCTTCCTTGGCTTGCTTCAGGGCTTTTTGCATGATTTCCCTGGTGATACCCTCTACTTTGATATCCATTTGAAAGGCAGTAACTCCTTTCTCATCTCCTGTCACCTTGAAATCCATATCTCCAAGAGCATCCTCTGCGCCAAGAATGTCGGAGAGAATCGCGACACGGTCTCCTTCCAAGATCAGACCCATTGCAATGCCAGCTGTGGGGCGGGTGATTGGAACGCCGGCATCCATCAATGCGATGCAACCGCCGCATACGGAGGCCATAGAAGAAGAACCATTCGATTCGGTAATGTTTGACTCGAGGCGGATCACGTAAGGGAAATCTTCTTTACTAGGTAATGTGCTCATCAAAGCTCTTTCTGCGAGTTTCCCGTGCCCCATCTCTCTTCTACTTACAGGGCCCATTCGACCTACCTCTCCAACGGAAAACGGGGGAAAGGAATACTGGAGGTAGAATCGCTGCACATCTTCTCCTTGGAGATTCTCAAAGCGCTGTGCCATGGTTTCTCCTCCTAATGTGCAGACGGCGAGGGCTTGTGTCTCGCCCCTTGTAAAAAGAGCGCTTCCATGTACTCGGGGCAAAAGGCCATGTTCAATATCAATTGGACGAATCTCATCGAGTTTTCTTCCATCGATACGAGTATGAGTGTTGAGTACCGATTCGCGCATGCACTTTGCGGACAATTTTTTGAGAGCGCTCTTGATCTCTCTCGGAGTAAAGCGAGCAGGCTCTTCCGAAGTCAGCGAGCTCATCACTGTCTCTTCAATTTTTGCAAGAGCAGCTTCCCTCTCTTGTTTGTCCGCAATCTGCAAACTCTCTTGGAGGAGATGGTGCGCCATCTTATACACTTCTTCTTGTGCTTCTTGTGAGAGTGCTTTCAACGAGTCCGTGCGTTTTTCTTTGCCTAGCTTTGTTTGCCATTCGCTCAGTGCACAGCAGATAGTCCGGATCGCTTCGTGTCCTACATCCACAGCTTCGAGAAGCTCCTCTTCTGAGAGGAAATCGCAATAGCCTTCGGTCATTAGGATCGCTTTTTCTGTCCCGGCAAGAACGAGATCCAAAGTCGACTGTTTGAGCTGATCTTCATCGGGATTGATGATGAAAGCTCCGTTGACTCTACCAACGCGTACTGCTCCAATGGGGCATTTGATTGGGATTTCAGAAAGTACGAGAGCGGCAGATGCAGCGCAGATTGCTAGGACATCGGGTCTATTGACTCCGTCGTAGGAGTAGACGTAAGCGATAACCTGTGTGTCATGGTAGTACCCTTCGGGAAACATCGGGCGCGCAGGGCGGTCGATCATGCGACAGACGATAGTTTCTCTTTGTGTGGGTCTACCTTCTCTTTTGATCCAACCTCCGAGAGTTTTTCCAGCAGAAGAGAATTTTTCCTGATAATCGACCCGTAGGGGCAGAAAATCGACATCTTCTAAAGGAGTTTTTGAGGCACATGCTGTAGAAAAAACAGTAGTCTCTCCCGCATGTAGAAAGACAGCCCCTCCAGCTTGACGCGCTACTTTCCCTGTCTCAAAGACCAGTTTTTTTCCTTGAATGGTAACTTCCATTTTTTCTCGTTTCATGAGCTCTCCTTAAGGGCGTTCGCAATCAAAAAAGGCGGGTAGAGAAAAGACTTGATGTGTGTGATCTATTCTAACGTCTATTTTTGAGAAATGATTGATAGGTTCGTATTGATTCTCAAAAAATATGATTATTTTCTAAGTTTCAATCTTGTAATTAGAAGTTGATACCGCTTTGTATCTGTAGAATTGAGGTAATCCAAAAGTTTTCTTCTTTGGCCAACATTTTTCACAAGATTTAGTCGCGAAGCGTGATCTTTAGGATTCAACTTCAAGTGCTCTGTGAGCTCAGCAATCCTTTCTGTAAGAATGGCAATTTGTACATCAGCAGAACCCGTATCTTTCTCATGTAATTGAAACTTTTTGGTAATTTCTTCTTTGGTACCTTTATCTAAAGACATGAATCCGTTTTCTCCGTGATAATGAACGTGCGTGTAATCAACTTATTTCTCTCATTTTAGGAGGAAGTCTGTTATAAATCAATAGGAATCTTTTTTAGAGATAAGGGAATAGATGCACGAGAAAAAATTCGTTGAAAACGCGCCTCAAAAAAAATCCAACATCTTCTACATGCAAGAGGCATTGCGCGAAGCACGGATAGCTTTTGCAGCAGGAGAAGTGCCAGTGGGTGCTGTCGTTGTGCATGCAGGTCGGATCATTGGAAGGGGGCACAATCAGGTGGAAATGCTCCGTGACGCGACTGCGCATGCCGAGATGATTGCTCTGAGCGCAGCATCGGCACACTTTGAAGATTGGAGGCTTTTGGATACCGATCTCTACGTCACGTTAGAGCCTTGTGTGATGTGTGCAGGTGCGCTCATGCAGTGCAGAGTAAAAAATGTTTTTTGGGGAGCTTCTGACATTCGTTTGGGGGCGGGCGGGAGTTTTGTAGATCTCTTTTCTTTGCAACATCCCATGCATCGGATAGCGGTGCAAGGAGGAATACTTGCAGAGGAATCGGCGCATCTGCTCCGCTCCTTTTTTCAAGAGAGGCGAGCAAAAAAGACAGAGGGCCTTGAATGAAATCAGAGGTGGTATCGAGATCTAACAAAATGCTGGGGTGCTCTTTCGTAAACTGTGCACGATCCAGGCAGTTTCATTTTCATTGTGACTCGATCCAGACTCCAGTGAAGGCTACTTTATGCATTGGGCCCTTGGTATCTCTTCGTTTTAGAGAAGGCGATTAGTGTGGGAAAGACCGTTTGGAAATCTCCTTCATCCGCCTGCGCTCTTGTTTAGTGAGACTTTGCTCGCCGAACTCAGCAATTTTTGCTAGCATTGTATCCATGAAAAGCTCGTCTTTTGAAAGCTCTTTTCCTGTCTGAAAGTCGTAGACTTTCCCTTTTTTCGGTCTCCACAGCAGATCGACCACTTCTTGAGCTCTTCTTTCGAAAGAGTAGAGTTTAGGAAATGGGCTGAGAACCTTATAGCAGCATACGGTATAGAGGTAGCCGTAGGCGCCCGCAGAAAAATACGCAAATAAAGAAGAAAAGTCTCCTTGGATTAAGGAGAGAAAAAGGTGACAAATCCAAAAGCCTACAATCAGTAGCACAGTATTCAAAGGAATCGAGAAGAAAAGGTAGATCTTGCCGTAAGGATTGAGCATCATCCAGGCAAAAAGCAGGATATAAACCGAGCTATGTGCTCCCATAAAAGGAAGGGAGTGGGGAATAAAGTAGAGGAGAGAGGCATGCAAAGTACCACAGATAGCGGTGCCTGAGAAGTAGAAGGCTAATAAGGAACGCTCACCTCGAAGTTCGCAGAGGGAGCACCCAATAGACCACACGAGATATAGCTTAAAAGCTAAGTCAATTAGATAGTGTAAGGACATCTGTCCCCATAACGGCTGCACAAATCCATAGAGAACTAATTGCCAAAGATAGCCCCGGCTTAGGCAGTGGGGTGTCAGGGCAAAAAGCTCCACGAGGTAGTGTGAGGAAAAAATGGGAAAAAATTCTTTGCAAACTGCCCAAAAGAGGCTACAAAAAAAGATGCATCCCATCAAGAATTGGACGCCTCGAGGGGTGTTTATGGGAGCTCTATAAATGGTTTGTCTGTACATGCCTTCTCTATTCTACAGAAAGTAGCGCATTGTTTTCTATACGTGCCCGCTCTAACCCAGGGGGATCGCATTTACATTTCCTTGCAAAAAACTTCTTCTAGGTTGTTTCCGTTCATCTAAAAATAGTTTTGCGTCCGTTTTAGACTTTTCTTGCCCTGTACTGCGCGAAGAATATTCAAGGCCCATTTTCTAGCTAGAGACATGTTTTCAGGAGAGTGGTCTTTGGAAATCTGTGATCTGTCTTCATTGAAGGTGGTATCTAATACCCCACATGAAGCAGTCGTCGCAGGTGTTCAAAAAATTTGCGACAGATTTGGTTCAATGAAGATGAACCAAATTGTTCATAAATTTCAATTGCCTATAGCTTGAAACAAGCCGAGCGTACTCCAAGAGGTGAATCTCTAGATTCGCACTTTGCATCTCGAAAGCTTCTGTTTTTGATTGAAATAGACACCTATAGCACTCTTGACCGAAGACTTGGGTGAGAAAATTCTCCAGTAGGAAAATGGTGGGATTTTTGGAGAATTTGTCCTCAACCAGTTCAGCTCCTTATCCTGGAACTGAAAAAACGGATCGCAAATACCTCCCGTTTCTATTCCTCTCCTTAATTTAATTCTCCAACTGAGATGAGTACACAATTGGGTATTACAGCCTGGAGGGCTGCTTTCCCGTTTTCAAAAAAAATTCGAGCTGATAGTTCCGCTCTTTTTCGGTGCAAAATGCCTTGTAGTTTTTTTAGAAAAAAAATAGACTTAATAGAGTCTCATAATCGTAAATTTCATATTTTATAGTAAGGTTTTGTACATGAAAAAATCGAAACACCCACCTTATCAAGAGGTTTTGTTCTTGGATTCTTCTACAGGTAAGGCATTCGTGATTGGTAGCACAATGCAGCCTAAAGACACTGCGGAGCATGAAGGGAAAACCTACCCCGTTGTGCGCCTTCCCGTATCTTCCGCTTCCCATCCTTTTTTCACTGGTAGTGAAAAGTTTGTCGATTCGGAGGGGCGCGTAAGCCGCTTTTCAAAGCGCTACGCAAAAAAGCGCGAAGAAGAGAAAAAGCAGAAAGAGCAAAGAGAGGAAGCCCTCAAAGAGCAAGCTAAGAATAAGACCAAAAAGAAATGAAGGAGAAGTTGCGCCGGTTTTTCGACAGACTCCAGGAACTGGAGGGGTTGTTAAGCCAGCCCGAATTGCTTGCAGATAAGGAGGCTTACCGCAACCTTACTCGAGAGCACTCCTATCTTCTCGCGCTCAAAGAGGCCTCTTTCGACTACGACCGTTTGCAGTCAGATTTAGAGGAGAATCAACGCCTCCTTAGCGAGGATTCTGACGAGGAGATGCGACAACTGCTGAAAGAAGATATTCTTGAAATTCAGCAGAAACTCCCCGAAGCGAAGGCGCGCCTGGAATTCCTTCTAGTGCCTCCCGATCCCAATGATGATCGGAATACGATTGTGGAAATCCGCGCAGGTACGGGAGGAGAAGAGGCTGCTCTTTTCGTGGGAGATTGCGCGCGCATGTACAAAAACTTTGCAACAGCTAAGCGTTGGAACTTTGAGGGTTTATCTGCTACTGCCTCGGAAATGGGGGGGTTCAAGGAATACATTTTTGTTTTGTCAGGCGCGGGCGTGTACAGGGAGATGCGCTACGAGGCGGGAACGCACCGCGTGCAAAGAGTCCCTGCAACTGAGACGCAAGGTAGGGTGCACACCTCGACTGTGACTGTAGCGGTTCTTATGGAGCCCGATCCCCAGGAAAAAATTGCCATCTCTGAGTCAGATATTTCCATAGAAACCTATCGCGCTTCGGGAGCTGGCGGGCAGCATGTGAACGTGACTGACTCTGCTGTGCGGATTAGGCACATCCTCACAGGTACTGTAGTGACCTGTCAAGACGAGCGCTCTCAGCACAAGAATAAGGAAAAAGCATTACGCATTTTGTCTGCTCGTGTACAAGAAAAAATTGCACGCGAGCAGCAAAAAAAAGAGGCTGACTTACGCTCTTCTCAAGTAGGTTCGGGAGGTCGCCCTGAAAAAATCCGCACTTACAATTTTCCACAAAACCGGGTGACCGAGCACCGTATTCCACTCACTTGGCACGATTTGGATCGCATTATAGAAGGGGAGGCTTTGCAGAAGGTTATAAGCGCTCTTGTCGCTCATTTTTACGAACAGAAGCTGGTGCAGTGAACTGTGGAAACGATTCGCAACGTTCTGCAAAAAGGGATAGGATTTCTCGAGAAAAAAGGATTACACCCCGCAAGAAGATTGATGGAAGATCTCCTGATTTTCTATTTAAAAAAAAGCCGTTGTGACTTGTACCTCTGTTTCGAGCAACCCTTGGAAGAAGTTGAGCTGGTCCCGATCCGTAGCGCCCTTATCCGTTTGACGCAACATGAACCTCTGGAATACATCTTAGGCAAACATCTTTTTTACGGCCTGGAGTTGACGATCGAACCCTCCGTGCTTGTGCCTCGTCCTGAGACGGAGATCTTAGTGGATCTGATCGTGCAAAAAATCCGATCTTGCCCGAAAAAGCAGGCCAGTTTTTGGGATGTTGGAACGGGAAGTGGCGCGATTGGTCTCGGTATAAAAAAAGCGCTTCCAGAATTACTTGTGACGTTGAGCGATATTTGTCCCCGAGCCTTAGAGCTGGCAGGGAGAAATGCGGCAGAGCACTCTCTCGATGTACGCCTTTTGCAGGGTGATCTTTTTTCCCCCTTTTCTAGGGAGGAGAAGTTCGATTTTCTCGTTTTCAATCCCCCATACCTGTCCCAAGAAGCGTATGCAAAAGCGGATCCTGCCTTGCATCGCGAGCCTAAAATTGCGCTTGTTAGTGGGCCAACAGGCCTCGAGTTTTACGAGCGTTTTGCCGGTTCGGTGAGGGCTTATCTCGCACCCTCAGCCGCTATTTTTCTAGAAATTGGTTTCGATCAAGGAGAAGCGGTGCAAAAAATTTTTTCCGATGCATTCTGGAAAAAAAGGGAAGTGCTTTTTGATTGGTCGGGGCACACTAGGTTCTTTTTTCTTGAAACAGATTGATTTTTTCTATAAAATAGGCAAAAAACAGATTATGATCTCTTCTCTTTTTTATGTTTCAAACATTAACTAAAAAGTTGCAAAGCGCCTTTTCCTATTTTGGAAAGGGTAAGTCTCTCACAGAAAAAAATCTGGCAGAGGCAATTCGCTCTGTGCGTCTGGCTCTTTTGGAAGCAGACGTCAACTATGCAGTGGTGAGTCGATTCATCAAAAAAGTGAAAGAAGAAGCACTTGGCCGTTCTCTTCTCAAATCGGTCAAGCCAAAGGAACAATTTATCAAGATCATTCACGATTCTTTACAAGAATTGATGGGGTCCGACGAGACAGAGCTGCAATTCTCTGGACGCCCGTCCGGCATCATGCTCTGCGGATTGCAAGGATCTGGAAAGACGACACACGCGATCAAGCTAGCCTATTTCTTGCAGAAAAAGGAGCAGAAAAAAGTTCTTGTTGCCGCTTGTGACTTGCAAAGACCGGCTGCAATTCTTCAGCTACAAACCCTTGCAAAAGAGCACGACATACCTTGTTTTGTGCAGGAAAAAGCAAAGGATCCTGTGCTTGTTGCAAAAGAGGCTTTTGCAGAGGCATTCCGAGAGAAATTTGATGTGGTGATTTTCGATACGGCAGGTAGGTTGCACATCGATCAAGGATTGATGCAAGAGCTGGTTGCGATCAAAAGACTAGTAGATCCTAAGGAAGTACTCTTTGTTGCGAACGCCTCTTTGGGGCAAGATGCGGTCAAAACAGCGCAATCATTTGAGCAAGAAGTTGGGATCACGGGATCGATTCTCACAATGCTTGATGGTGATGCAAGAGCTGGTGCTGCCCTCTCGATCCGAGAGGTAACACAAAAGCCATTGAAATTCGAGGGTACGGGAGAAAAAGTACACGACTTGCAGGTATTTCACCCCAAGTCGATGGCCGATCGGATTCTAGGCATGGGAGATATCGTCAATCTTGTCCGGAAAGCAGAAAATCTATTCGACGAGGAAGAAACGAAGAATATAGAGGAGAAGCTGCGCGCGTCGCGGTTCACCTACGCCGATTACCTCCAGCAGATGCGCTCCATGAAGAAAATGGGATCTTTCAAGAGTTTACTCAAACTTTTGCCCGGAGCAGGCAAACTACCCGGCCTCGATGCTTCTCAAGATTTTTTGGAGCAAACCGAAGCAATCATCCTATCGATGACTCCTGCAGAGAGGCAAGAAGAAGTAGAACTTTCCCGCTCGAGGCGCATAAGAATTGCGAAAGGAGCAGGAGTACCCCTCCCTGTTATCGATAAGACGGTAAAAGGATTCAAAAAAATCAAGCAGCTGTGTAAAAATATGCCCAAGAATCTGAAGAAGATGGGTAGTTTTGAAGACATACAAAAAACAATGGGAAAAATGAAATGGCATTGATGATTCGTTTGCGACAGCAAGGCAATAGAAACCGGCATACTTACCGGCTCGTTCTGATGGAAAAACGCGCTCCTAGAGATGGTGCTTATAAAGCTCTCCTCGGTTGGTACAATCCGGCTTTGAAAGAAGATACGCATTTGCACAAAGAGCAGATTGCACATTGGCTCAATCTCGGAGCGCAAATCTCTGAAAAAGCTAAGGCTCTTGTGAAAAGAGCGGCTCCAGAAATCTTGCAAGCTGTCGAAGAGAAAAAGCGGGAGCAGAAAAAGAAAAAGCGCGCGAAAGCTATTGCCTCGAAAGAGGGGACCTAATCCCGGAAGCCATGCGCCACGGAATAGAAAAAAGCTGCGGAGTTGACTCCTACGATATACAACCCCCAATTGAGCAGACCACACCTCATCGTTTCCAGATTCTCTCGTTGTTTCCCGCCTACTTTTCTGGGCCTTGCAACTTGAGCATCACGGGGAAAGCGCAAAAGGCTGGGCTCATTTCGATTGATTTAGTGGATATCCGTCATTTTTCTTTATCCAAACACAAAAAAGTGGATGACCGGCCCTTTGGTGGTGGTCCTGGTATGGTTTTGACGCCAGAGCCCTGCATTAGGGCCATTCGCGCCGTCCGCCGCCCAAAAACCAAGGCGATTTTCCTCTCTCCGCAGGGTTCTTTGCTAACAACAGCCAAGTGCCAGGAGTTAGCAGGGGAGAGGGATCTACTTTTTTTGACGGGACATTACGAGGGTGTAGATCAAAGAGTAATCGATCAAGAGATCGACGAGGAGATCAGCATCGGAGATTATATTTTGCCAAGCGGCTGCGCTGCGGCTCTTGTCCTTCTCGAGGCGATTATCCGGTTCATTCCAGGTGTTCTTGGCAATGAAGAGGGGCCATATTCCGACTCGTCATTCCTAGCCGATAAGAGCGCGTTTGAAGGGCCTCAATATACAAGGCCGCGAGAGTATGAAGGAAGCAGTGTGCCCGAGATTTTGCTTAGCGGGCATCAGAAAAATATCCAGAAATGGAGAGAAGAACAGGGGCGCAAAAAACTGCGCGCTGTGCGTCCCGATCTTTGTGGAATAAAGGAGTAATTTAGAGTGAGTATCATCGAAGAATTAGAAAAAAAGCAGCTAAAACAAAAGATCACTCCCTTCTGTGTTGGAGATACGGTTCGCGTATTTATCCGCATTATCGAGGGGGCAAAAGAAAGAATCCAGGTTTTTGAAGGGATTGTGCTCGGAAAAGACGGGAAGGGTATTTCTGCCTCTTTTTCTGTCTATCGGCAAGCCTATGGTACGACCATGGAGAAGAGATTTTTCCTACACAATCCCAAGATCCAGAAAATCGAGGTACTGAAAAGGGGAAAAACAAGAAGAGCGAAACTCTACTACATGCGTGGCAAAACCGGGAAAAAAGCGAAGGTACGCGAACTCTTGCTGAAAAAGCCGGTCAAGCAAACTATAGTGAAAAAAGAGCCCAATGAGGAAAATCAAGCGGGCGCTGCCACTACTTAGTTCTAAGTGCGATGCTTACTCCAGAAGAGATTAGTAGATATGTTTTTGATCAACGCTTGAAAGATCGAGGATTCCAAAGGGTTGCAGGAGTCGATGAGGTGGGAAGAGGCGCGTTGGCTGGGCCTGTTGTTGCTGCAGTCTGCCTTCTTCCCCCCGAATTTTCCCTTCCCGGAATCAATGATTCGAAAGAAATCAAAGAGAATGAGCGTATATCGATTTATCGGGCGATCATTGCCGATGCTTCTGTCGAGTTTGCAATAGGCCTTGTAGGTGCAGAGGGTATCGATGAACTGGGGATTCACCGGGCTTCCCTGCTTGCTATGGAGCGCGCTTGTGCATCTCTCAAAAAGCCCGTAGATTGCATTCTTGTTGATGGGAAATATATCCCGAAAATTTCCCCTTTGCCTAGGTATATCGAGGCGATTCCTAAAGGAGATCAGAAAAGCGCTTCCATCGCGGCAGCTTCTATTATCGCAAAAGTGCGTAGAGATGCGATGATGCGCCAGATGCATCTCATTGATTCTAGATATGCCCTTGACCGAAACAAAGGGTATGGCACGAAAGAGCATCGAGAGGCGATTGCACGGTTCGGTATCTCCTCCGACTTTCACCGGATCTCTTTTCGCCCCTGCCAGTCATCAATCAGGTAGGAATGTTTTTCTTCAACGTAGTCTCGAGAATTTCCTTCAATTCCCGTTTTTTTTCCAAGGTAGGGCTTGGTTCTTTTTTCCTCACTGCCCATCCCTTTTTTGGTGTTTCTCGAAAAAACTTCCATGACTTTTTTTTCATAAGACTACCTCCTAACAATCCAAATAGCACAGTTACAATCCCTCCTTTACCTTATAAAATTTTTCGATTTCTTTTTAATATTTTTTTTCTAAAAATTGATTTTTTATCTTTTATTCTAGTTGTGTATGCATAGTATGACAGGGTTTGGAAGGGCGCTTGCGCCTCTTCCGGAGGGCACGCTTACTGTAGAAGTCTCCTCGGTAAATAAGAAGTACTTGGATATGAGCGTGTTCCTTCCTAAAGAACTACAATCTTTTGAAGTCTTCGTCAAAAGGCTCTTGCAGCGTTCGATCGAACGAGGTCAAGTTGCTTTGAAGGTGTTTTTTGACACTTCTGGTTACCAAGGACCCTCTAAAGAGGAGGTTTCGGTTCTACAAAACGCGAAAAGCGCTTGGGAGGCCGTAGCGCATTCTTTGGGATGTGCCAAGCAAGAAATCACCATCCCTTTTTTACTCAGCCAGTTTGAGCGGGCAGGTGTGCAGCGCACATTTGTGGGAGAAGTGTGGGAAAAGCGTTTAGAGGACCTGGTCGGAGAGGCTCTTATTGCCTTAAACAAGATGCGCAAAGAAGAAGGGGCCTACCTCCAAAAAGAGCTCTTGGAAGAAATTGAGCAGTTGCATGGACATTTTTCTACTTTACGAAAAGCCTACCCGCTCGAGCAGGCAGCGCTTCGGGAAAAATTGCAAGAGACGATCAGTAGTTTTTCTCACTTAGCGGATCATGAGGAGAAATTGTACCGCGAGATCTCTTTGCACAGCGCGAAGCTCGATATTGCCGAAGAGATCGCACGCCTACAGTGCCACCTTGATCGCATTTTCACCCTTGTTCGCTCTTCTCGTGAGAGCGTGGGTAAAGAGATTCTCTTCTTGGTACAAGAAATGAACCGGGAGGTGCATACCATCGCAGTCAAGTCCTCGAGCCTTCCTCTCATACAGTCTACCCTGGCGATGAAAGCCTCTTTAGAAAGAATCAAAGAGCAGACACAAAATGTTCAATAGCGCCCCCCAACCTCTTTCCTTCATTTTGAGCGCTCCTGCAGGTACAGGGAAAACGAGCTTAGTCAATGCGATCTTACAAAGACATCCTAACGTGACCAAACACGTTTCGTACACAACGCGCAGTCCTAGGCCGGGAGAACGGGATGGGCACGACTACGCCTTTTGTAGCCGCGATACTTTTTTCGCGCAGCAAGCCGATTTTTTAGAGAGTATTGAAATAGCTGGGCACCACTACGCTACAAGTAGAGAGCAGCTCGCGCAGCAAAAGGAGCGCTCTTGTCATACCATTTTCGTGATCGATCCTGCAGGAGCTCTCCGTTTGATGCGCGCCACTCCTTGTGTGAGCATTTTCTTATTGCCCCCTTCGTATGAAGCCCTCAAACAACGATTGGAGAAAAGAAATACAGAAACAGCAATAGAAATCCAAAAAAGACTAGATAGAGTAGAAAAAGAGCTTGAGATGCTGGTTCATTATGATTATTATATTGTAAATGATGTTCTTGAAGATGCATGTCAAGTATTTTCTGCAATTCTTCGAGCTGAAGAACATAAAACAAAGTATTTAGGGTGGAAATCAGATGGGAAAGAAAAATCTTACGAATGAAAGTTTGAAAAAGCATTTTAAGGGGAACTACCTTCTCACCAATTACGCAATTCTCCTCGGAAGAGAAGCTGTGCTTTCCGGGCAGTATGTCAATTTAGATGCCCTTTTAGCTAGTGTGCAAAAAAGCGTACAGAACGTAACTGACGAGAGCGAAAAAGAGCAACTAGGCATCCTCTAATGGGAAAAAAGCTGATCACCTCAGCTCTTCTCTATGCAAATGGACCCGCCCACTTTGGGCACATCGCAGGGGCATATCTCCCCGCGGATATTTATGCTAGATTCTGCAGATTTCGGGGAGACGAAGTTCTCTTCCTTTCGGGATCTGACGAGTATGGCGTTCCGATCACCTTGTCTGCTGAAAAAGAGGGGCGCACTTTCCAAGAGCATGTCGATAAGTACCACGACATCAATCAACGCCTTTTCAAAAAGCTCTGTTTTTCCTTCGATCGTTATTCTCGCACCACTTGGGAGGGTCATCCCGAAACCGTGCTCTCTTTTTTCCACGATCTCAAGGAAAACGGTTACATTGTCGAACGGGAAGAAGATCACCTCTACTCAAAGCAAGAGGGCCGGTTTCTAGCCGATCGGTATGTGGTGGGCACCTGCCCTCAATGTGGGTACACAGAGGCTAGAGGAGATGAGTGCACCTCTTGCGGTGCGAGTTACGAGTCTCTCGATCTCAAAAATCCCCGATCCAAATTGACTGGGTCTCCTCTCACTTTGCGCAAAAGTGTGCATGCCTACCTCCGTTTTGATCTTTTCAAAGAAGAGCTCAAGTCTTGGATTGGTACCAAGAAATGGAAAGAAAATGTGCGCGCCTTTTCTGAGAAGTACATTGAAGGGTTGCGCCCAAGAGCGATTACAAGAGATGCGACATGGGGCATTCCCATCGCTTTGGACGAAGGTTCGAAGAAGGTGTTCTATGTCTGGTTCGACGCGCCGATTGGCTATATTTCTGCTGCCAAGGATTGGGCCAAAAGCATTGGAGAGCCCGACCGTTGGAAATCGTTTTGGTTCGATCCTGAAACTCGTCTCGTCCAGTTCATTGGGAAGGACAACATTCCCTTCCACGCAGTTTTCTTCCCCGCTATGATTCTTGGGCAAAATGCTCCTTATAAGATGGTCGATGATTTGCCTGCCAATGAGTTTCTCCGGCTAGAGGGGAAGAAGTTCTCCAAATCAGAGGGTCATTTCATCGACTTGGAATCTTTTTTCGAGAAGTATAGCGCTGACCAGATCCGCTACTACCTAGCGGCCAATGCTCCCGAGACTGCTGATGCCGACTTTGCTTGGAACGATTTTCAAGCAGCTACCAATGGGGATCTTTTGGGAAAATTGGGCAATTTTGTGCACCGCGTTTTTGTATTTACCTACCAGAATTTAGGTGGTGCCTTGCCCAAGCAGGGGGCTGTTCCTGCGAAAAGGAGCCTCTTTTTCCAGGAGCTTCTCGCCTTGCAAGATACTATTGAGCAGTGCTATGCAAACTTCCAAATGCGCAAAGCATGTGCAGCGATCATGAAGATGGCTACGCTCGGTAACGCCTTTTTCACCAAATCTGCTCCTTGGAAAGGAATCAAAGAGGGGCGCTTAGACGAGGTCTTAGAAGCGTTGGCTGCTTGTTTTTTTTGCATCCAATTTCTGGCAATTACCTCTTTTCCCATCATCCCCAACACAGCCTCCAAGATCTGGCGTATGCTCGGTTTTACCACGAATCTTGAACAAGAGTCTTGGAAACAGGCCGCAGAAAAAAGTTGGGAAGCAGGAATGAAGATGGAAGAGCCTAAGGTACTCTTTACAAAAATTGAAGACGCCGAGATCGCAAAAGAGCGCGCAGCTCTGCAGGTCCGTCTTCCAGAAGAGCCTTCGGAAGAAAAAAAGCGGATCGACTTGGACCAGTTTTCTGCTCTCGATCTACGAGTTGTTACGATCCTCTCCGCAAAAAGAGTGGAGAAAAGTCGGAAGCTTTTGCTGCTCCAGGTGGATCTTGGAGAAACACAAAGACAGGTCGTCTCGGGGATTGCCCAAAGTCTTTCTCCCGAGGATCTAGTGGGAAAAAAGGTCTTGTTCCTAGCCAATCTGCGTCCTATTCGGATTATGGGGCACAAAAGTGAGGGGATGATTCTCGCAGCGGGAGAGGCAGACAATCTCGAACTACCCCTCTTTTCTAAAAGCGATGCTGGCTCTGTTGTTAGTTGATAGGGAAGGGTAAACTTCTCTCTTGCACGTAGGCCTTCTTCTGCAGCGCTTGTTGCAGACCTGTGTGCCGGCGCATCACCTCGTCATTTTCGATCGCGATCCGTAGCGCTTTTTTCTCTCCAATGACTACTGCAAATTTGCGGGCTCTCGTTGTTGCCGTGTAGAGCAGGTTGCGACAGAGCAAAGGGTAGTGGGCAGAATGCATGAGGACGACAACGCAAGGAAACTCACTTCCCTGTGATTTGTGGACAGAAACGGCATAGGCGAGCTGGATTTCGTCCAATTCGGAAAATTCATAGGGGATCATTTTTCCTCCATCGAATGCGATGGTCAAAGAGCGAGAAACAGAATCGATCTCTGTGATTTCCCCGAATTCCCCATTGCATACATTTTTTTGGTAGTTGTTCTTGATCTGCATCACTTTGTCGTGAAGGCGCAAAGAGATGCCAGCGCGGAGTAAAGAGGGCTGATCTGGGTTAAGCGCCTCTTGCAGCACTTGGTTGAGCGCTCCTGTTCCGATTGGCCCTTTTTTCATGGGAGAGAGGATTTGCAAGTCCCAGATCGGGTGGAAAGGTTTCTTCTCGGGAATGACCTTTTTTATAAGGTGCAGAAGCTGGGAGACGACCTCTTCTGGTTTGGTTGCCTCATAAAAATGAAAATCACTCCAGTCAGCTCGCCCCAGTATCGGAAAAAGGCCTTGATTGATTTTGTGTGCATTGACAACGATATGCGAGCCTGCAGCTTGGCGGAAGATTTTGACAAGTCTTGTCGTACCAATTTTTCCCGAATAGATCAGGTCTTGCAGCACATTGCCAGGTCCCACAGAGGGGAGCTGATCCACATCGCCGATAAAGAGTAGACGGGAGGATCCTATAGCGCGCAAAAGATCGCGCATCAGCTCTGTATCGATCATACTCGCTTCATCCACAATCACGAAATCGGCGACAAGCGGGCACTTTCTTCCCCTTTTGAATCCACCCATCACAAAGTCGGGTTCAAGAAGGCTATGGATGGTCAGTGCCTTTTTCCTTGTGATTTGCGTGAGGCGCTTCGCCGCGCGCCCTGTCGGCGCGGCGAGTATGATTTTGCGCGTGATCTTTGCTAAAATTGCGATGATCGCACCGGTCAGCGTGCTCTTGCCCGTACCAGGTCCTCCTGTGACGATGTGGATTTTGTCTTCCAAACAGGCTCCCAGCGCTTTTTTCTGCTCGCTTGCAAGCGATAAAGAGAGCTCTTTTTCTACCCATTCGATAGCGCGCAAGACGTGCACGGTGCGGAGCGTAGCAGGGGAGTTTTGGATCCGGTCGATCTCCTGTGCGATCTCCATCTCCGATGCGTACAGAGGTGGTGCGAAAGCGTAGGAGATCGCAGCCCCATCTTTTTGTGGGCGCATCTCTGTGATGATCTCTTTTTCTGCGGTCGCCTTTTCGATTCCAGCTAGGACCAGCTCTTCTGCTACTTCTAGCATCCGCACGCCCTCTTTGCACAATAGGGACAGGGGCAGGCAAGTGTGCCCCTTTGCGGTATACTCCCAAAGAATATGAGAAATGCCTGCCACAATTCTCTCTTCTGAGTCACGAGCAAATCCTACGCGCATGGCAATCGTATCTGCCATTTTGAAACCGATTCCCAAGACCTCTTTCGCTAGGAGATAGGGCGCATCTCGCACAACATCCACACTTCTTTTGCCATATCTTTGGTAAATTTTCTGTGCGTAGGCAGGGCTGATCTGGTGGCTTTGTAGGAAAATCATCACGTCTCGAATTGCGCTATGCTCGTTCCACGATTGCACGATTTGTTCTAGTCGTTTTTCGCCTAAGCCAGGCACTTCTCTTAAGCGCTGAGGAGCATTTTGGATAATGCTCAGCGTATTTTCTCCGAAGCGCTCCACAATTTTTTTTGCGTAGACAGGCCCAATCCCTTGGATCAGCCCCGACTCCAAGTACTTCTGGATTCCAAATGTTGAGGAGGGTTGCAAAGTGGAGAGTGTCTCCACATAGAACTGCTTGCCATGCTGGGGATGCGTTTGCCATGTGCCTGCAGCCTCGACGCACTCTCCAGCTCGAAGACTTGGCATGCTCCCTAGAATCGTCACGAGCTTTTGCCGCTCTGTTTGCAGGCGCGCTACGGTAAATCCGGTTTCTGCCTGGTAGACAATGGTCTCTACATGCCCTTTGATCGTGTCCACACCCACCCTACTTTAGGTTGTCTCATTTCTCGCCTCCTTCCACTGTGCATTTTACCAAGAGAGTGCAAAAAAGTAGAGCCTTATCGGATCGTGTTTCACTTCAGAAACATATCTTACGATACGAGGCCCTTTTATCCCTGCGTTAAAGAGGGGCTATGTTGTGCGTTATAGGCTTGCTTTTGCTCTTTTAGTTATATCCGTTTCATTTGAAGAATTGGGTTAAGCGGAAAAATAGAGAGAAAAGATATTTGTGATTTGTTTCTTCAGTTCGTGGAAAAGCTCTGGGCTCGATGGGGATAAACTCTCCCAAAACTCCAACTTTTTGCCTATGCAAAAATTTCTTTATGCAATTCTTCAGTCAAGATGGGTATAGATCTCTTTTCCTCAAGCATTTCTTCGCCGGTGTCTCCTTGTTCTTCAAGGAAAAAGTGCTCCTTGCAATTTAACCAAATTCTCGCGTAGTATAATATTTTTCCGGGTTAGCTCAGCGGTAGAGCAGTGGACTGTTAATCCATTGGTCGCAAGTTCGAATCTTGCACCCGGAGTTCTCTGGTTGATGCGACACTGCAATGGGGCTTGCAAGTCACTTTTGGGGTGTTGCACGCCGCCTTTATCGCTTTTCCATGCAACATGCATCTTTTGCAAAGGTTGCAAAAAGAATTCCTTCATGATGAGACATGCATGCAAATACTTCTTGCGATTGCTCGTTGTATCCAACACGGATTTCGGTCGAAAAGCACATTTTCTTTTGCCTAGTTTGCATGAGATACAGCGTATTCTTGTCTCTTGTTTGTAGGTCTGCAGTCGATTATCGTAGATGACGATTTCGATTTTTTCCTGCTAATTCCCAAGATTTAGATCTGTAAATTTTTACTGCTTGCCGATCTCTGGAATGCAAAACGTATGCCCATCTTGAATGAAGATTTGCGTAAAGAAATTCTTGCATAAGAAAAAAGGTGGGATTTTTGGAGAGTTTGCCCTAGCCCAGTCCAGAGGTTTTGCACCAACTAAAGAAACGAATTACGAATCGATTTCATCTCTATTCTGCTGTCTTGCCCAATTCTTCAACTGAAATGGGTATACAACCCAGCGCCGTCTCACTAAATCTTTACGATCTGTCTTGCGGGAGGATCTAGTCTGCATCACGAGTATTCGTATATGAAGGAGTCCTTTTCCTGCAGTCCCTCTACCTGCCAGTGCATCTGAAATCCTGTATCTTCCAAGAGAATTGCAAGAGCATACTTGTCTGGATGGCAATGGTAAAAAGAGGCGTTTTGCAAAGAACCTTGTTTGAGGGAAATGAGGGGGAATAACTCCTCGAATTCGGTAGATAGAGGACGTTTTTTTGCAAAAAAAAGTCCTTCGCCACGTTTGGTTACCTGCCAAGCATTGTAAAAAGCGCCTGCTGGCCCCTCTCCTGACTCTTCTACCAAGGAAACCATCTCTGTTTGTAGTAGGCGTACTTTTCCTGCGTACCCGTACAAGGCAGAGGCAACTCTGCTTACTTGTTGCAATCGCTTCCAAAAAATTTCTACTTCCAAAGCGTATTTTTACCTCATTGCTGGAGCGGCTCAATTCACCTGAAGAATTGGGTTCAATAGAAAAAAAGATGATGGATTCTACATTCCACAGTCTCTCTGTAAGAAGTGTAAGCAAACTTGATCTTTTTCTGAAGAAAATAGAATTATATTGTTATTCTTGCCTCTTCCTGATTTAAACCCCATCTCTTTATTCCAAAGGGGAAGAATTACGAGACAAAACATTCTAACTATATGGGGATTATCGCTATTTTTCTAGAGAGACGGGCCTTGTTGAAAAAATCA
>JBCDEZ010000030.1:0-19200 GCA_039179045.1 Chlamydiota bacterium
CAAGAAAGGGAAGTCAAGGATTTGGAGAATCCTTCCCATGCACGATAGGTGAGTCGATACTGGATTTTAAGAAGGAGCAGGAGTTGAGTAAGAGGGTGCGTGGTAGAGCTCGGGCCTGCCTCGCATTTTCTTCCGCTTCGCTGGCTGGGATAAGCAGGCTTTATCTATAAAAAAAGTGAGACTCCCTCTTTTTACCAATTTTCGGTTAACTCTTTTCCAATCACATTTTCGCATCAGAAGCTCCTTAGATTCTTTATAGATAAGGAGCCTCGCCTGTTTATGGGCTTGTTATCAAGGTTTTCCTAGAGACTTTTTCAACAACGCCGTCGTATACTGACCTTCTGGGCCTGGCCTTTCTATTTATCAATGTTTTCGTAAAGATTTTTTCAACAACGCCTCTTTTCGATTGATTTGCAAGAAAACAGAGAAAAAAGTATTACCTGAAAAGAAACCAAGGGTCATCAAGATGATGAAAGCCTACCATGTTTTGGTGCTACTTTGTATCAGCTATTTATTCGGAGAAACTTGGAACACAGATGGCCCAGGCCAGTGGAACAATGCCAGCAATTGGACGCCTGCTAGCGTCCCGAACGCAAACAATGCCATTGCCAATTTTGGTACTATCGCTACAGGCCCCATCGACGTGGCACTGGATGCGAATATTGAGGTAGGCACGATCAACTTTGCGTCTGATTTTAGCTACGCCATTGTAAACGATGCAATCGCTCCGAGCGCTACACTTACCATTGGGAGTGAAATTACCATCGCTTCCAATACACCTCCAACTTCGATTTCTGTTCCCCTTATTTTAGCAAACAACCTGCGCGTTGTGCACAATGCTACATCTACTCTTACATTGTCTGAACTGGGGACAACGGGAAGTGCATTTTCTTTTACTTTGGACGGCGTAGGTGAGGTATCCCTCCAAGGAGACAACAGTTTATTTGCTGGAGACATAGTCTTGCAAAGTGGTGTGCTAGAGATCACCAATAACAATAGTATCGGTGTAGGCCAGTTATTTTTGGGAACAATAGGTGCCCCCAGCCCGATTACTCTTACTTCCACCAATGCTCTTTCATTGGCCAATGAGATCACGATGTTACAAGACACACAAATTTCTGTACCGAGTGGCTCTTTTTTGACGCTTACAGGGGATGTAACGGGGAGCGCTAATTTCACCAAAATAGGCGACGGGACGCTAGTATTGTCCCCTAGTTCCAATACGAGAACCGGCAATACAATACTGAACAAAGGAACTCTCCAGCTCACCAACACGAACTCTCTAAGCTCAGGAGAGTTAACCATACAAGATGGAACGGTCCTAACAAATGCGACCCTCGCGTATTCCAATAGGATCAATGTGGAAAATAGCACTTCCAGCATCCAAGTAGATGCCGGCACCCTTACCTTGTCCGGCCCCGTTCTGGGTAGCGGGGAACTGAACAAAATCGGCGCCGGAACCCTCCTGCTTTCCAACAGCAGCAATTTTTTTGGGGGGTTGAACATACGAGAGGGTACGGTGCTCATCAACACTACGAGTTTAGGCGGCTCGCCGATGGATATCTACAACAACGCGCAATTGACTATCGATTCTCCCAATACTCTTTTGCTATTTGCACCAGTAAATTTTGGATCGGGAGGCGGCACGATTTCTCACGACTCTACAGTAGCATTCATCGCCGAATTTCGTGGGGAGGGACTCATCACAAAAACTGGGACTGGTGATCTTAGAGTGCCTGTTGCTGCCACCAATACGGGAGGAGTAGATATCCTGGGGGGGAGAGTGTTAGCTCTTTCGTCTGCTGGAATTACTCTGGGGCCTGTTACGTTAGCAGATCAAACAAGTTACCTATTTCTCAATACGGATGCGACGATGTCGCAGAGGGTGGCGATTCCAAGCGGATCGGTATTTCTCGGACCAGGTACGGCGGACAATACCGTGACAATCGATGGTGATATAACCGGCGCTGGTGGGATAGAGCTGGTTGCAGGTACAACCATTTTGCGTGGAAACAACAGCTATGGCTCTGGAACAACGGGCATTACGGTGCCAATAGGAACTACTATAGGCATTGGCTCTAATACTGCTTTAGGGAGCCAAGGTATGTCTTTGGCAGGTGATTTAAGAGGTGTAGCTGACGCTACCTTGACGAATGCGATTGTAGTCTCTTCTAGCAATATTTTTTCTATCGATGATGCAACTACTTTAACGTTTGATGGCTCCATTACAGGCACTTCGAACATCACAAAAGAAGGCAGTGGAAGCGCTGTATTCAATGATCCCAATTTTACAGGCTCTATCATTGTGAATAACGGATCACTGATTGGAAACGGCAATGCCTCTACCAATCCCACTACGCTCAACGCCGGTCAACTCGGCGGCTCGGGATCTTTTGGAGCAACTAGAGTGGTCAGTGGAACTCTATTTGGCAATGGCACCTACAACAACCTAGACATCGAAGGAGGCAGGATCGCTCCAGGAAATTCTGTAGGCGTCATTACCGTTGTAGGAGACTACACACAAGAGGCTGGCAGTGTGTACGCGGTGGAGATCGATGGGGGCCTCAGCGATCAAATCTTGATTAGTGGTACAGCTACCATCAATCCTGGAGCCGTTGTTACAATAGATCAAATCTCAGGAACGATTCCTAAGGGGACTGTGTACGATATCTTGATTGCGGATGGGGGACTCAATCAGTTGTGGCCTATTCAGCAAATCGATGAGAGTCTTGAGGCTACTTTGACGCTAATCGACGGGACAACAGCTCGACTCATTACAGCCCATTCCGTCATCTTCGCAGGAAGGGATATCCAAGGAGACAACGCAACTGCAATAACCACCTACTTGAATGAGATAGAAGTCACCGATGATCCTGATCTTCTGTCTATCATTCTGATCATGGACTCTTTAGACAACGCGGAGCTCAACGATGCGCTCAATACGCTACACCCATCGCGCTTCGCAGCTTTTGCTCTTACGAACATGGATGATCACCACGGAGCATTCTCATTATTCACAACTAGGCTTGCACAAAGTAGATCCTGCTTTTTAGAAGGGATAGAAGATAGATCGCACAACTTTTGGATCGCCCCGATGACCACGCTTGCGCAAGTAGATCCATTGCAAGACATCCCGGGTTACGATGCGGTTACAGGGGGCTTGGTACTAGGATATGAAGCCCTCCTGCGGGAAGATTTTGGACTGGGCTTGGCTGCAAGTTACGCATACAGCAGCATCAAGTGGCCAAATGAAGGGGGAAGAAGCAGCGTAAACAAAGGCTGGCTTGGGAGCTACGTAGGTTACTTTTTGCCACAATTCTCCGTTGATCTAGCTCTACTTGGAGGCATCAGCGATTACAAGGTGAAAAGAGGGATTGTGTTTCCCGGTCTAGATAGAACCGCGCGCCACCATCAAGGAGGAGGCTTTTTCGCATCGCATCTTGGGCTCGACCTCGTACCCATAGGACCCGCTGCATGGCTCCATGTATTTTTCGAGATCGATTACCACTATCTGCACCAAAATGCCTACCAGGAGACAGGGGCTGGATCTTTGGATCTATCTGTAGGAAAAACAGATTCCCAGTTTCTTCGGCAAGAGCTGGGGCTTCATTTCCAAAATGCGTTCGGAGAGGAGGACACCTGCTGGCTGCTAGACTACTCTTTTAGCTGGGTCAACAAGCTCCCCT
Source organism: Chlamydiota bacterium (assembly GCA_039179045.1). Lineage (GTDB taxonomy): Bacteria > Chlamydiota > Chlamydiia > Chlamydiales > SM23-39 > JBCAXK01. The sequence goes on from JBCDEZ010000030.1 coordinate 3,687, forward strand.
TACAAAACGGCGAGTATCAGGTACAGTTTTATGACTATATCGATGATCCCGATAATATGACGATCAAAACAATCAATCACTCGATTCACTTCTTTTCCCCTCAGTTGAAGCTCTCCTATCAAAAAGGGCCGTTTTCTTTTGCTACAGCCTACGAAGGAGAGTTCAACGACCACTACAAAAACCATCTGATTGCTCTCGAGCTATCGATAGGGTGGTAACTAAAAAAGGGCATAAGGTTTTTTCTGCCTCAACTCCCCTTCTCTACTTTAGAGACAAGGCGCTACACCCTTTGAAAAGAAGCTCGCGAAAACAGTCGGTAAGAGACGCCATAGAAGAGGGAGAAAAAAAGAAAAATGATGCAAAACGAGAGCCGCACATCGATCTCTGAAATCGAGAAGAAGCTGTAACGGATCGCATCGATGTAATAGAACATCGGGTTGAAGTAGACCCATTTTTGCCAAAATGGAGGAAGGTAGTAGACGGGATAAAAGACTCCTCCCAAGTAGATCAAAGGAAGAAGAATGAACTGACTCATCGCATTGAGCGTCTCAAAAGTGCGTGCAACAATGCCGATCGCAGCCCCAAACACACCGAATGTGTAGCCCGCAATGACGATCAAAAGCAGAGATAAAAAGGGATGCGCAGGAACAAGCCAGCTACCCAATGTGTAGAGACAAAACAGCTCTCCCACGAAAAAAACGGCCAGACTGACCAAAAAAGCGCGCACGCAAGAGGCCAGTCCCATTGCATTGAGAATAACAAAAGAGGTGAGTGGAGAGGTCTTCAAGTCGAGAATATCACCATAGTACTTCGCAATGATGAGAGAAGAGCAGCTATTCAAGTAGGCATTGTTGATCACACCCATCATCAATAGTCCAGGCAACAAAAACTCGAGGTAATTGAGTGAGAAAAATTCCAAAGATTGAGAAAGGCTCGTTCCAAAGATCAGCAGATACAAGCTCGCCGTGACTAATGGAGTCAAGATTGATTGTCCGAGTACCCGAAAAAACCGGTGGCACTCCCTGCGAAATAGCATGTAAAATGGGATCCCTTTCATGGATTGCCTCCTAAAATATTGCGAAAGGCCTCTTCTAGCGTTCCCTCAGCGATCGTCAAGTCGTAGATATCTTCGAGGGTTAGGCCACTTTCTTGGAACATACGGGAAAGATCGGTACCTTTAGGCACATCAAGAGTGATGTTCACTCCCTTTTGCTCTACGAGGTAAGGGCTTTGAAGAGGCTGTTTTTGCTTTTTCAAAACGAGATGGATCTTCCTATGCGTGAGGCGCTCGATCAGCGACTGGGTCGTATCGAGACAAAGAAGCCTGCCCGCTCCAATGACACCAATCCGATGGCAGAGCTTTTCTGCCTCTTCTAGATAGTGTGTGGTGAGCAAAATAGTTGTTCCCTCTTCGTGCAATGCCAAGATCAGGTCCCATAGAGCCTGCCGCAGGTCCACGTCTACCCCCGCTGTTGGTTCATCGAGGAAAAGGAGCTTGGGGCGGTGCAAAAGGGCTTTTGCAATCATCAGGCGTCTTTTCATCCCACCGCTTAACTGCGAGCAAGGTTTATGGCAGTGCTCTTGCAGACCGAGCTTGTGTAGTAAAAAAGCAATCCACTCCTCATTGTCCCAAATTCCGAAAAATCCCGATAAGTAGCGTAGGACCTCAAGCACAGTAAAAAAGCCATTCGAGACGAGCTCCTGTGGAACGATGCCCATGAGGCGTTTGATTTCGACTGGGCGCTCGACCACATCGAGGCCAAAGACCTCGGCTTTGCCCGCTGTAGCGTTCTCCGTTCCTGCGATGATCGAAAGGGTCGTTGTCTTACCCGCTCCGTTCGGTCCCAAAAGACCGAAGATCTCTCCCTCCTCTAGGGAGAAGCTCAGCTTGTCGAGAGCGAGCAAAGAGCCGTAGCATTTCGTCAACTGCGTTACAACGAGAGGAGCGCTCATATGCCGAGCATCCCCACTACTCGTTCCATCTGTTCTGCGCTCCAATTGGGACGTTGCAAGAGTTTGAGGTTGTCGTGCACATGCTCTTCATTGCGCATTCCCACAACTACAGAACTCCAAGGCCAAGAAGTGACAAATTGCAAAGCCTGCAAAGAGGGAGACAGTTCTTCTGGCATACCTGCAAAGACATGTTTGGGAAGAGAAAGAACGCGCGCTTGCATGAGGGGAGAGGCGATCGTAGCATGGATCGCTTGCTCTTCGAGGACCTGCACGAGGGACTTTTCCTCGGGCTGGTTCCGGGTCTTGAGCGTTTCTAACATGACCATATTGAACGGAAACTGCACTGCGCGAAAATGGTGTTTTTCTCCCCCAACACTCTCTGCTAGATGGCAGAGCCTCTCGAGGTGCAAGAGTCCCTTGGTACCCTGCTTTTGACGAAAGCCATTCCAGCTCGCGATGCCGTAGCGAGCAATTTTCCCTTCGCGCACCTTCTCCTCTAAAAGGGCAAAAGCCGCAGAAATGCGCTCTTCAAACACCTCTTCTCCCGATGCTCGGCAGATAAGCTCCGGGCCATCGATGTAATAGAGATCGATGCATTCTACTCCCATATTTTCCAAGCTGTGTTCAAGCTCTTCTGCGAGGAATTTGGGAGCAATGGAATGGCAGCCTTGCAAAACATCATTTTGCCGCAAAATTCCTCTTTCAACGTACCTAGAGCGGACATAACCTTCGTAGCTATCACTTTCCGCGCTTTCTGGAATAAATCCCCCCTTCGAAGAGAGGATCAGCTGATCACGCTCTACACCGAGGCCTCGCAGCTTTTGGAAAACAGACTTGAGGAGTTTCTCACTTCTTTGTTTCCTGTAGTGTGATGCTGTATCAATCGCGTTGATCCCGTGGGATATGCACAAGACAAGAGCATCCATGTAGTTTTGGTCGGTGGGATCATCTGCAGGACCAAGGCGCGTACCTACGGAAAGAGCAGAAATTTGCAAGCCGTCGAGATCACGGATCTTGTCAGGGTGGATGTTGTGCTGAGCAAAAAAAGTCTCAGTCCCCTCCTTAGTTGCCAAGGACCTACGGTTTAATTCCATTTTCTTGAAAACCTCATATGAGATCTTGAGTATAATTTTTTACAGATTAACATATAAGAAAAAGGTTGCATAAAGCCCCATTTTTCAGTACATGAACAGGCATGGAGCTCTTCGAAGATAAGACCCTCACCCGGTCTGTTCTTTTATTGCTTGTCTTCCTTTTATGGGGAGGATGGGCGCACACATTCAAATGTACGAGAGGATCGCGCTTTGAAATCTACTGCATCGATTTTGTAGTCGGCATCTTGCTTGCAACAGGCGCCTTGTTTCTCCTAGAGTCAGTCGCCTCATTTCATACGGTAGGGGAGCTTGTAAAAGCATGGAGAGAAACCCGCGTTCTCGTTATCCGCGCTTTTTTTGCAGGGATCGTCTTCAATATCGCAAATATTTTTCTGATTGCATCTAGCGCCTTTAGTGGCATTGGAACGACTTTTCTGACCGTTTTTGGAACAGCGCTCATCGTCGATCAGGGAATCTACAGCTATTTTTCTTCGGAACACCATGCAGCGATATGGATTGGAAGTAGTTTTTTTCTCTTGCTCTCCATCTTCCCCATCTGCCTTCTACAGAAACGCCTCCACTTTTCCGAAGCGAAAAAGGCGATGGGTTTGTCCTGCGTGGCAGGCATCTGCCTCAGCCTTTTTTACCCTCTTTTTGACCGGGCAATCGATACTGTCGCTACGCAACGGTTACCTGCGATCATCGCCTGTATCTTTCTTGCTGCAGGGATCACCTTCTCGGGACTTTTCTGCGCACCTATCCTGTGCAGAAAACCCCTGTTTGGCCACGCTATTGGATTCAGTAGCTACGCGCGCGCGCCTTTTCGCTACCATAAGATGGGAGCTCTCGGAGGCGCACTATGGTTTTCTGGTCTTTGGATCAAGCTACATGCGGAGAGATCTCCCCATGAGCTAGGCGTTTTTTTTGCCGTGCAGCTAGCTCCTCTTTGCACATTCTTTTTAGGAATCTTTGTTTGGAGGGAGATCGCCTCTAGCTGGCAATACAGAAAACTATTTTTGAGCCTCTTTTTCTGCTACTTGCTCGGTGTTTTCCTGATCGCGTATGACCGCTACGGGAGCTGATCGCAATACTTTTTCGCAAGGAGGTACTCCTGCGTTTTTTCGATCGTAAAGGAGAACTTGCGTACGAGTGCGTGCATCTGTTCGTTTTCTTCCAAAAGTTCTGCCAGAACAAGTTGGATATTCTCTTGCTTTGCAATGGCAAGGATGCTCTCCATGAGAGCTGATCCAATCCCCTGATTTTGCCGCTCATCTTTGACCATCATAGTGAGAAGCGCATTTTTAGAACCGGGAATCTTGCTCAAGCGGACAACCCCTACGACCTCGTCTCCGACAAGAGCTAAAAGAGTGATGTCTCTTTCATAATCGCTAAAGCACATCTGCCGTACCCGTGCCATGGTCGTATCTTCATCGTATTGCAAAGACTGTGCGTAGCGAAGACGCAAGCTTGTTTCGGAAAGCTGCCGGTGGAATTGTAAGATATCAGGAATATCTTCGGGAAGAACCGGCCGAATATGGAGCATTACATTCGTATCAAGGCCCTGTGCTGAGATCCACTCTACCGGGTAGGGGCGAATAGCCAAGGGATGTCTGTTTTCTTGCTCTTCGTAGAGGACGATCCGCGCATCGAGGGCGATCATCCGCTCTTCATTGACCAGTAAAGGATTGATGTCACACTCTTTGATCCAAGGCTCTTGAGATATGATGTGACTGAAGCGAACCAGAAGAGATGCGAGTTTATCGAGAGGTAATGCCGCTTTGCCCCGTACGCCTTGCAAAGCGCGATAGATCTTCGTCTGTTCCATCATCCTTGTCGCCAAAGTGCTCGTCAAAGGAGGAAGTGCAAGAGCGCGGTCTTGGAATACTTCGACTAATTGCCCTCCTAAACCGAAAAGAATCGTAGGCCCAAATTCAGGATCGACAGATGAGCCCAAAATCAGCTCGTACCCCTCTAGGGAAATCATAGGCTGGACGCTCACACCTTGAAAGTCTTCTTTTGTCGCTTTTGCCGCTACATTTTTCTCGATCCTTTCGTAAGCGTGGGCCACATCTTCCAAGGTCTTCAGGTTGAGCTGGACTCCCCCCACATCTGACTTGTGGGTAATGGTAGAAGAGTGGAGCTTCAAGACAACAGGAAAGCCGATCGCTTGCGCATGCTCTTGTGCTTCTTTTACGCTCGAACCGACAAGCGTCTCGGCAACGTCGATGCCATAGAAGCGCAACAGCTTTTTCGCCTCATACTCGGTCAAGATCGTTCTCTTTTCTGCTCGCGCTTTTTGTAGCGTTTTTTGGATGAACTCAGTCCTCTCTTCCACCTTGCTGTAGGGAAGCTCATCCGATTTTTGAGGCGTCTCGTAGAGAGATTCGAGATTGTGCGCATAGCGCCACATATAGGCAAAAGCCTTGGCCGCCTCATCAGGATATTCGAAAGAGGGAATCTTGGCCTGGTTGAGAATCTGGATTCCTTCTTGCACCATTGAGCCACCCATCCAACTGGCAAAAAGGGGCTTTTTCCCATCTGCTTGCGTAGCTAAATGCTCGGCGCAGGCGGTCGGGTCGGTCATGTCTTGTGGTGTGAGGATGACCAAAGTGCCATCTGACTCATCGCTTTCCTGCGCGATTTTCACCGCTTGTGCGTAGGTTTCAGGGCTCGCGTCTCCTAAAATATCGATCGGGTTGTTCCGACTCCACTGAGGAGGCAATAGCGCATCGAAAGCAGCAAAACTCTTCTCTCCTAGCTCGGAGAGCGCTCCCTGGTTTTCGATGAGAGCGTCCGTCGCAATAACACCTGGACCGCCTGCATTGGTGACAATGCTCAAGTGAGGCCCTTTCGAACGGGGCTGCTTCGAAAGGATATCTGCCATACTAAAGAGGTCTGCGATTGTGTCCACACGCAAAACCCCCGCACGTGCAAGCGCTGCATTGAGTACATCATCAGATCCTGCTAAAGCTCCTGTATGCGAAGCTGCTGCCTTCGCAGACTCTTCACTTTTGCCCGCTTTGATGAGGATGATCGGCTTGTTCAGCGCCACTTCTCTTGCAGCTGACAGAAAAGAGCGGGGATCTCCGATGCTCTCCATGTAGATCAAAATACTTTTGGTAGCAGAATCTGATCCGAAGTAATCGATCAGATCTCCCCAACTAATATCGATCATCGAGCCGATCGACACGATGGAGCTAAAACCCACCTTTTGCTCCAAGCTCCAGTCAAGAACCGCTGTAAGAAGAGCGCCCGACTGGCTGATGAATGCCAGATTGCCCGGGTGTGCAATGTCTGCTGCAAACGTAGCGTTGAGGCCGAGAATTGGATTCATTACACCCAAACAATTGGGCCCAATGATCCGAATGTTCGACTCTGAAGCGATCTCCATGATCTCTTGTTCGAGCTTTTGTCCCGGTTCTCCCATCTCTTTGAACCCGGCAGAAATGATCACAAGCGAGCGTACCTTAGCCTGGGCGCACTCGCGCACAAGCGATGCGACCGTTTTTGCAGGAGTTACAATGATCCCAAGATCGATCCTTTCAGGAATAGTAGCAATATTCGGATAGGCTTTGAGTCCCATAATTGAAGAACGCTTCGGGTTGACAGGGAAGATCACACCTCCAAAGGGCGTCTTGAGTAAATTCGTGATGAGAGTCCTTCCCACACTATGCTCCCGTTCACTCGCACCGATGACGGCAACGACCTTGGGAGAAAATACCGCATCGAGCTCTTGATAGGGCCGGTGCAAAATATTCATAGAAGGGTCGAACTTAGAGTGCTCCATAGCTTGCATTCCTTGCGTATTTCCGGGAAAAAGGGATCCAAAGATCTTTTTTTAAGATAACAGATTCCAAAAGTTTTGCAAGGAGAGATCAGATAAAGAAACGTATAATTTAAACTGTATACTTATTTCGCTTGAAGAATTGAGTTAGATAGAAGAAGAGAGGTGGAAACTAGTTGTCATCCGTTTTTTCAGTTGGTGCAAAACCTCTAGACTGGGCTAGGGCAAACTCTCCAAAAATCCCACCTTTTTGCCTATGCAAGAATTTCTTTACACAAATCTTGATTCAAGATGGGTATCTACTCTTACCTAAATAAGAGTCAGATGATGGGAATAGTTAAGGAAAGCAACAGATGCTTTCAAATAACAAACAGGTACCCATTGCAGAAACTCTGGGAGGCAATCGCCGCTTTTGCAATCAAGATGGAAGCTACCACCCCAAACGTTCGTACAGCAATTCGAAGAATTTGTTGACGAATCAAGGCAAGGTGTAAAAATGAGAAAAGGCCCCCTGATACGCTACGAGACAAATGTGACATTTTTGTAAGCGTCTTCAACGAAAATTCCCACCTATTTCTTCCTTACTTTGTATTGACCCATATGTCTCAGGTGACAGAAGCAAAAAATCCAGACCTAAAAAATAGATCGACTCCCGAACAAGCATTTTTGCTCTTTTCTAGAATACGTAACGATTCTCTTGGAGAAAAAGAACCATCATATCTCTTTGCCCACTCTTCTTTGGAAGAAAGTTATCCTTTGTTTCGTAATCTAGCAAAATTTGTTCCCAAAATTGCAGAACCTGGAGACCTCAGAGAGCAGAAGATGACAGAAAATATGCTGCGGCTTACACAGTAAGATCCCGATTCTTTTGTCACCTTTTTACGTTGTAAGCTAGCGTCTGTCCTACTCATCATGATCCGTCTTTTGTCAAGGGATCTGTTTTTCTGCAAATGCGGATCGAAAAGAATGTTTGATCTGCTGTCAAACTAGGCTTTTGAATCGCCTCAATTCCACTCCCGTTCCTACGCTCTTATCGTATCCTATGTAAAGGAGTCCCGTTTTTTAGCAGTTCCTCTCTGAAAAACCACGGAATGCGCCTTGACTTCGTCTCAATAAGGATGGAAAATGAATCGTTAATTCGGAGAGAAAAATGCGCTACTGGGTGATGAAATCGGAACCAAAATCCTACTCAATCGATGATTTCGAAGAAGAAAAAATCACACCTTGGGAAGGAGTGCGCAACTACCAGGCAAGAAATTTCATGATGTGGGAAATGTCGGTGGGAGACCTACTTATTTTTTACCATTCAAACACACCTCCTTTAGGCGCCGCGGGGGTGGGAAAAGTTGTCTCTGCTCCCTATCCCGATCCAACTGCTCTCGACCCTGCAAGCCGCTACTTCGATCCTAGAGCAAGCTTAAAGAGGCCCATCTGGTATCTTATAGAGATCGCATTTGTTTACCGGTTTGCCCGTTTCGTTCCCTTATGTGAGATGCGTAGCGAGCCTCTTTTAGAGGGCAATATGTTGGTGCGAAAGGCCTCACGCCTATCAGTGCAACCCTTAACCGAAGAGGGATTTCATGCGATCTGTGCTATGGGCCAGGATCGGAAAACCGATCCTTGTCCAATTGGATGAGTGTATCTGCGTATGCTTTTTTTTTGGCCAAATAGGCCTCTTGCCAACCAGGGCAGCGTCTTTGCACATATGCATCTAAGGTCTTGACCGAAGTTGGAAAAATCGAGTAGATCTCCTCCTGATCGAGGAGTTGGTACCTCCCGAGATCGATCTCAAAAAGCTCTCCCTCCTTTGAAAGTCCCGTATTGCGCAAAGGACAAGGATCTCGATTGACGATTCCCCTTTCAACCAAAGCGATCTGCCAGAAGAAATAACGTTCCACCCAATGCAAAAAAGCGCATTGATTGCCAGAGGCGCAAGCCTCTTCAAGAGCATCTCCAAGGATGCGCGCTCTTTTCTGCAAAACGAAGTGCGTTCCGCTCAGATCAACACGATGTACGCGGCCCAAGGCATCAGCAATAGTGACGCATCCGCCCCTCTCATAGGAAGATCCTTGGAGCAAGAGTAGGCCACTTTTTTCTCCTAATACCTCGAGAGCATACTCGTGGCTTGTAAGCCAGCTATTTCGAGAAAAAGAGCATGGTCGTTGATCGAAAGAAAGAAACCTTCCGAGAAAGGAAAAGATGCCACCACCCGTTCTATGGTGACGGAAAAACTTGAGCACATGTGAACCATCTCCACTTGCAAAAACATAGGCTTGACGCCCCTTGCCTAAATAACGCCACGTCTCTTCTCGCAAACAGGCGGGCAACGAGCATGTCTTTCTAGAAGAAAAAGCTCCAGATCGGAGAATTTTTTGCGGGGAAAATCCGCCAGTTAGCGCGTGCCATAAAAGATTGCCACCTACTGCAATCAACAGGAAACAGGCCATGGACCAAAAATGCTTCATGATTGATCCCAAGTCATTGATTCTAGATTCCTTGTTCGCTCTCCAGTTTCTGCAACAAGCGCGCTTTTTTCTCCTCGCAAAAAACAGGCTTTGCCTTGGAACTTCCTGCATGCTAAGATAACTAAAAAATCCTTTTCTCAGAAAGAATTTGTGTAGGTCGTTAGATGTTTGACATGTTTTTCCAAGAACCCGATGTTTCGAAAAAGCCCAAACAGGCAACAGAGTTTTCTGTAACAAAGTTTGGGGAGCCTCTGCATAAGATCCAGCCTCGACCCTATAAAAAGCTTTCCTACTCTGAGCTTGTCTGTACAGACGAGGAAAAATTCCACATCTGCCTCATTATCAGAGGTATAGCAGAACAAGGATACATACAATTACTCAACAATAAATCCACGTTCGATGAGTGGAAAGAGAAAGTCAAGCGGGTGCATCCCCTCAAATTTTTGGAGTTCATTTTCCAGAATAGTGACCTCAGTGAACACATGGTAGCGATCATAGGCGATTTTGCTAAGGGAATGTACTTTGCAAATGAGTTGAGCGCCAACTTACAAGCACGCCACGCAGTAGATGATGTTGTTGTGCATATCCCGGATTTCGCAGCCAAGCTTGCTCTCCCCGTGAAAGTCCTGCATGACTACTGTGTCAAGGAGAAGTGGCAATCCCTCCTTTTCTATTTAGTCGAGCAAAAAAATCCCCCAAAGAACGGAAACACATTGCAAGAGCAGGATAACTAGTTCTACTTAGTCGGGCTTGAAAAAAGTTAAGGCTAGAGTTCCAGGAAAAAATCCGAAATTTCTGCCCTGAATTCTTAAAGCTTGGTCTAAAGAAAAATTCCTTTCTTGCGGAATGGTCTACAGTCTTGACTCGCGACTAGTCCTGCCTGCTTTTTCCAGAAATCACCGCTCCATTCTGCACTTTTTCTGCGCATCCCACACTTTCGAACCGAGCTTTCTCTCCCAGTTGAAAACCTGCATGACTAGCCTGCTGCTCAGAATGGACAGAGTCTTTTTTTCGATCCAATCGAGCAAAAAAATCCTCTAGAAAAAGGCTACATGTTTCAGGAGTGACTAGCTTGGTCTGCTTGATAGCTTGCTGGAGATAGGCAGCGTTGTCCTTCTCCCAAGCAGCGATGCCCGAGATCTGTTTCTCCTCACTGTGAATCCAAATTTCTCCCCCTTCTCCTTTTTCTGCCCTTGCTCGAACCGTGGCCAAAAGCTCCATGGTTGTGCTTCCCCCGGATTTGGTCACACGCAGGTCACTGCGGTGCATCAAAGGCGCCAGGAACTCGGCTTTTTGCATCGGAAGGGGCAGTAGATATAACGAAGAGGGAAGAGACGCAAAAGTTGTTAAGATCTCAGTAGGAAGGTTGAGAGCGCTCCCGCAACAAATCACAGCATGTACCGTGCGGTTCGAGTGGCTGCACACTTCCGCGAGCGACGACAGGTAAGCGATGAGCGCCTTTTCCGGGGGATTCGTGCCCAATAGGAATAAGAAGAGGAGATCGGTATTTTTCAAGGTCAACGAGACACCGGTTTTCTGAAAGGAGTACTGTGCACTCCCTTGCAAAGCCTTGCTCAAATAAGCCACCTGATCCAGATCTAGAGCAAAAAAGAGCTGAGAAATCTTCTCTTGACACTTGATGTAAGGGAAAAATTCCTCTCTTGCGAAGTGATCTACAATCTTGACTTGTGACTCATCTAGCCCAGCGCGCTTTTTCCAGAAATCAGCATTCGATTCTCCATTTTTTAAGAGGGGGCGGATACTCATTACTCGAACGAGGCTTCTCTGGGAATCTGTGAGACGTCTGATTCTCGAAAGAAAGTGGGTAGCGCCCTGAGTAGGAGGATCGGTCATCACCTTTTCGAGACAAAGCTCTTTTTCACGATGGCGGCGGAAAGTCGCATTGTAGCGGCAGATAGCGCGCATGATCGCTCCGGTAGCAAGGGGCTGCGTATCAACAAAGCGGTCAGGTCGCAATGTCCTCAACATGCGACTGCAAGAATAGTACACGGATAAAAAAAGAAGGGCATCAATAAACCTTTGCCGGTTAGCCATCCAATGCAGGGAAGCCACATTACCACGTATTTGCGCTAGGTTCCATCTACGGGCGAAATATTTGCCCATAAATCCAGGAAGCCAATCTTCTAGAAGATCTACCATTACAAACTTGAAGCTTTCCCCCTCGAGACATTCCCTTTGCATTTGCTTGCGTACTGCCTCAGCCCCAGTAATATGTCCCCCTCCCGCGGAAGAAGTAATGATGACAACAGTAGAAATATTGTTTAAAGACATGAAAACTATCCCCTTTGGAAAAACTTTTACATAAAAAGAGGAACTTTTCAAGAACCAAAAAAAGCGCCTAAAAAAAGCATACCGAAAAAAGAGAAAATCTCTTCAAGAAACCCGGAGGCTTTGCCCGCTCGTTGTAAAAAAGCATGAGGTAGAACCAATCCTATCCAAAGAAGAGCTGCCAAGGCAAGGCCATGGAGCGTTGAGGGAGAACCGAAGACAAAAAGAAAAAAATGCATAGAAAATGCGAGCAACACGCTAGAAAAGTAGGCAAAAAGAGTTTTGTAGGAAAAAAAATTCCCATGAAAACGGGCTGTTTTCCCAAACATCCAAGAAGAAAACCAGAGACGGTATAAAAGAAAATAAAGACTTCCTCCCACAAAAACCGCGAACCAATCGAAAGGCATCATCCTCCTATGGGTAGTGTGAGGACAGGCGCCTTGGTTTTTACAGCTCGGGACTGCAAATTGTAAAGCTGTAGCAAAAGAACGAAGGTTCTTTTTGAAGCGAGATCTTCCTCAGCAATGTAAAACCACCGATTTTTGTAGCGGATCGCCGCGTAGGCGCAAGAGGGCTTGCAGCAGGAATACCGGACATGTAAAAGACTTCCCATGATCGTTTGCCAGTCGAACAGGTCTCCCTCGGGGTCTCGGGTTACAGGCACAAAACCTGCGAGAATATCTTCTTCAGGTACTTCAACTCCTCCAGAGAGGTAGTACATGCAAGAGAGAATAGAACGGGGCATGATCCCGACCTTCTCTTTTCCATTGAAACCGAGCTGCAACCGGAAGCGATATGTATCCCCCCTTTTTTCCGCAGAGGACAAAAGACCTGCTAGGCGCCTAGACTCCTCTCCTTGAATAGGAAAGCGTAGCTCCAGAGAGTCAAATACGGGCTCTGCATCACCCTTATCAGACACGCACTGACTCATGTTCACACCAATTTGCAACTCCGAGCGCCTTTGGAAGTAGCGCAGCAAATCGGTCACTTCGAAAAAGCGCTCGTACTTTGGCATATAGTGGGGAATGGGGCTTGAAGCTTCGGGCGCATTGAAAAACGAGTCAAAGCTTTGCACAGCGATCCGGAAGACCAGACTCAAGTCCCATCCTGATAAGATCAAGTGCTGCAAGTTGCTCAGTTCGATGGGACTGAGTAGTTGGGAAGCAAAAGCATTCCCCTCTAGGGGGGTGTACTGAATGGTAGGCTGGTTCTGCCAGAAAAGCTCCCCGCCTAAAACTCCCGGGTTTTCAGAGGTGAACCCAGGAATCGGGATCTCGGCATTTCCCGAGCTACGGTAGGTAAACTGTGTTGTGATGTTGCTCACATTGAGAAAAAAGGGTGTGTCGAGATAGCGAAGGCGCACCAAATTGAGTAGCATTTGCTCATTATTGGTTCTTTGTAACGATTCATTGTAAGCAGCCCTACCTGAGTGGCCGTAAAAGGCAGAATAGCTACTCACCCCGCAAGAGGTCAAAAAAAAGGAAAAAATCAATCCTAGATAGCGTCTCATCGCCTTTATATGTAAAAAAACGGGGGATTAAAATCTATAGCTCGAGACAATTTTTGCGACAGGACCCTCCTTTTTCTACGCACAGCTTCGGAAAAGCGCCTTCCGCTTTAGAGCAGGCTCCCTCCGAGGAATGGGAAAAAGAGAGGCAATGCAAAAAGCTGTGTTGCTTTCCAAAGAAGAGGCATGCTAGAAAAGAGAAGAAGTCATGGCGGGAAAAAGAAGGAAAAAACATACGTTTCCAATCTCACCCCCCCGGATACCTGGAGTAGACTGTGCCTATACGAAAACCTTTTTCCATCCTTTTATTTTTCTATGCTGCTTTGATCGCGCTGTTAGGATTTTGGGGATATCAGAGCGCAGGAAGCGCCGCTTCTCTCTACGCGGGCCTATTTTTTGGGGCTGCTTGCCTCGTTGGATCTGCTCTGATGTTCATTGAAAGGCGTCTGGGATGCTACATCGGACTCTTCTCCTCGGGCTTTTTGAGCCTAGTTTTCTCGCTCCGTTTTTACAAAAATCCGCAGTTTTTCCGGGGAACCGCCCTTCTCATCAGTGCCCTTGTGTTCTTTGCTATGATCTATCAGACATACCAAATCAACCGGCGTCGTTGAAACGATTCTCCATCACTCTCCAGTCGAGATCTTGGAAGAATAGATCGATGTAGCGCTTCCGCTTGAGACCGAAGACTGTTATGTAAGCGTGCTCCCAAACGTCCATCACAAGAAGAGGCAAAAGACCTACCAAATTGCCTAGATTGTGCTCTTCGATCCAGACGTTGATCATCCTGCCTGTTTCGGGATCATAAGCGAGCACAACCCATCCAATTCCTCGGATCATTCCTGTAGCAACAAAGTCCTGTTGCCAAGCCTCGTAACTACCAAACTGCTCCTCTATAGCATCGATTAAGGAAGAATACTGGGGCAGCGCGCCCCCACCACCAAGCTCAGAAAAGTAGAGCTCGTGCAGACGCATACCGCTCATTTCCATGTTCAGCCTACGCTTGAGCGCTCCATAAGCATACAATTTCTCTTCACCCTGCTTGCGCATCTGCTCTAGCTTTTGTAAAAGAGAGCGGCTATTTTTTACATAGCCCTCATAAAGTTTTATGTGCAAGGCAAGTAGGTTTGGAGGAAACCTAGAAGTCTCCAATAGAATCGAAAAGTCTTGCGGTTCGTACAAAGAAAGATCGCTCTTTGGAGCGCAAGGATGGCTGGATATAGAAAAAGCGATCAGCATCAGGAAGAATAGGTACATACGGGCCTCTTTCATCGAGGTGTACTCGATCTCCTTTTTTTTGGCTACTTCTCCCCATCTAGTCTATTTTTCTCTATCCTATAAAAGAATGATTTTTCTAACCTACGATAAAGAATTTGGAGATCAGCATGAGAAATACCCGACAAACTAGCTATCCTGTCGACCCTCTAATTTTAGGCCGCAGATCGGCTCGTGCCATGTCAGGAAAGCCCCTTACCAAAGAGGACTTGATGCCTCTTTTTGAAGCGGCTCGCTGGGCTCCATCGAGCTACAACCACCAACCTTGGCGTTTTCTCTACGCGCTGGCAGGATCTCCTCAGTGGGCATTATTTTTCTCTTTTCTGCTGAGCAATAACCAAGTCTGGGCGAGCCGGGCAGGCGCTTTAGTCACGCTAATCTCACGGAACCGCTTTGAGAAGAATGACAAAGCCGCAAGACTGCATAGTTTCGACGCAGGCTCCGCCTTTGAAAATCTCGCCCTTCAAGGGGTGAAAAACGGTCTGGTTGTTCATCCTATGGAGGGATTTTACGAAGAAAAGGCGAGAATTGCACTGCAGATACCCGATTTCTACTCAGTGCAGATTATGATTGCTATCGGTTGGCCAGCAGACCCAGAGTGCCTGCCCGAAGAGTTGCGTGCGCGCGAGGTGTGGACAAAAAGAACCCCCCTCGAAGAGCTCGTCATCGAGGGGATCTACCGCTAGGACGCAATCGTTGCCCACTTGACCTTAGGTGGATAAAAAGCGCTTCAGATGGTAAGAAGAGCCAGAGGACTGAGCCCCTTCTTTCTTCTTGCCACAGGCTTTTTTCTAGTGGGGCGCTTGCGGCTTGCGACTCTTTTTTTCGCCGCAGTCGACTTGCGTGCGACTTTCTTTTTTGCGACGGTTTTTTTCGCAGGCTTTCTTTTAGCGGTCGTTTTTTTCTTGGCAGCCACCTTTTTTGCAGGCTTTCTTTTAGCGGTCGTTTTTTTCTTAGCGGCCACCTTTTTTGCAGGCTTTCTTTTAGCGGTCGTTTTTTTCTTAGCGGCCACCTTTTTTGCAGGCTTTTTTTTCGCCGCTACTTTCCTTTTACTAGACACAGTTTTGCGTTTGACTGTTAACAGTCAAACGCAAAACTGTGTCTAGTAAAAGGAAAGTAGCGGCGAAAAAAAAGCCTGCAAAAAAGGTGG
>JBCDEZ010000031.1:0-18285 GCA_039179045.1 Chlamydiota bacterium
TCTACTCAAGAAAACCAAGCGCTCAAAGAGTAGAAGGTTACTGAAAATCCCTGATGAATCAAATGATGAGAACCGCGAGCTAGAAAATCTTCAAGGATAGTCCTGGTTGGTCTGAAAATCTGATTTTTTCAACAGGGCCATAACACAAAGAAAAATTACATTTAAATCACTATAAATAAAATCCGCTTTAGTAAAACTCCCGATTTAGTTAAAATCAAAAACAAAAGTTATAATTGCACGTATTTTTTGCTACTAAATTTGACAATGACTTAACGCAAGTGGAAATAGATTGGCGCCTATCCCCTCAGACAGAGCACAATCTCAAGGCTTCTCATTTAGCGCATCGAGCCTTTTCCCGGTTGGAGTCCTTCTTTTGGCCCAGTAATTTCCGCATTGAGGCCACCTGGTTTCCTTGGAGTGATCGCTGGTTAAACCGGCTCGAAAATTTCTGTATTTCTTCCCTACATTGGAGCGATTTTTATACGACTTCACGTTGCTTTTGTGCTGCATTCTTCGATCTTATATCCTTGCCTTTTCGACTTTTGTTGATTTTAGAATTGCAGGGGCTCTCTTCACGGGACCCGAAAGATATACAAGGTCCAACTCTAACAGTCGCAAAAAATATGAAAAACCTCGCAATCAAAGCAAAAATTGCGCAGTTGACTGGAAGGGAAAGTTCCTATTTTGAATCTCTTTTTTTTCCTACTAAATTGGAGCATAGACAAATTTGGTTCCCTTGGACTGCTCACGAATGCGTCCGAATGGAAAATCCTGAGTCCCCATCTCTGCATTGGAGCGATTTCTCGTTCTTGTTTTGTTGCCTTTCCGCGTTGCTTATCGATTGCCTCTCTTTGCCTTGTAGGCTGTTTTTAGGCACTCCTTTGCGGTTTCTTATTGGAGAAAAAGTACCTTCCCGGGATATCTCTTGGATGAAGGAGTATATACAAGTACCCTCGGAAAGAGAAGAAGAGCGCGACAGGCAGTTCCAACTCTTAGAACAGCTCTTTAAAAAAGATTGGGTGGTCCAGGTCTCTCAGATGCACACGAAATCATTCGAAGAGAGCAGGGGAATAAATCCCCGTTGGCATGCGAGGTGGGTGCGGCCTTTTGCAAACTTTACAGAGCTTTTCAAAAAAGAGGCACCTACCAATAACAGTGATATTGAACGCCCTTTCTATTCAGGTCAAGATAGAGAAGGATCGATCTCTCCCGAGGAGGCGCTCTATCCATTTTATCCCTTGCAAGCAGACTGTTTTGAGGGTGTAACCTATACTCTCACGAAGATCTTGATCACGAATCAAAAGTCCCCCGCCCGCTTTGAAGAAGATGGTTCTATACCCAATCCAATTGAAGAATTGGGTTGGACAGAAGAATAGAGCTGAGTATTCTCTTCAAGGTGTTCGCAGAAAAGAGCGCTTTGGTATTCACGCAATTTGCTGTGAGAACCCCCATTTCCAGTAGGAAGCTTTTTCGATGCTTCGTACTCCCGACTATGTAACCGGATTGTCGTCCTCTCCAGAGCAAGAGTGCGTCAGCAATTTGACGAAAGCTCCAACCTTTATCTCAAAGAATTACAGATTCAATCCGATCCCGAACACGGCCGTCTCGCTCTTTTTTATGTTGCTTTTTCAAAGCTTCTTTTTCTTCTAAAGTCAAATAAGTCATCACAAATCTTGTACAAAAATCCCGCTTTTTTCCCTACGCAAACCTTCATTCAAGATGGGTATATTCTTCCCCCACTTTTCATCACACCCTTTTCCGATAGGAAAGTCGCAGAAAAACCAGAAGTCAGTTAGTATGAAGTTTTACAAGCGTGCGGTTTTATGGAAGCAAAAGAGTATGATGTCATTGTAATCGGGGCAGGGCCTGGAGGCTACACAGCTGCTATTCGGACCGCGCAAAAAGGAAAAAAAACGGCTCTAATAGAAGAAAAACAGCTCGGAGGTGTATGCCTCAACACAGGATGCATTCCGACAAAGGCGTTGGTTGCGGGTGCCGATCATTTCCGGAAAATCAAGCATTCGAGAAGGTATGGGATCACCGCCCATTTGGCCTCTTTCGATTTTGCCGAGATGACAGGAAGAAAAGATCAGATCGTTTCTGACATGCGTAGCTCTTTGACCGGTCTGATTGCAAAAAATCAGATCGAGGTAGTGCGTGGAAGAGCGCAGTTCGTTGCTCCTAAAGAACTCAAAGTACTAGGAGAAGATGCGGGCTTTTTGCGCGCAGAAAAGATCATCGTTGCGACTGGTTCTATTCCCACAGATATCCCCGCTTTTCCGTGTGATCACAAGCACATTCTCAATTCAGACTCGGCGCTGCAGCTCACAGAGCTTCCCAGCTCTATGATCATCATCGGAGGTGGCTATATCGGCTGTGAGTTTGCCTCAATGTACCGGGAAGTGGGTGTTGAAGTGACGATCATCGAAGCGATGGATCGTCTCCTTCCAGGCTTGCCGATGAATGTGGCAGAGAGTCTGCAATCGTACTTCGCACGCGAGAAAATGGAGCTTCTTTGCAGCACGCGTGTCGAAAAGATCTCTCCTGAGGGCAACGACGTTGTGGTGTACTTACGAGGGGGACGCTCTTTGCAGGCCGATCGCGCTTTGATTGCTGTGGGCCGTTCTGTTCTTTCCAAGGGTTTAGGGCTCGAAAAGGTAGGCGTGACTACAGGGAAAAAAGGGGAAATTCTTGTAGATGAGCAGATGCGCACGAATGTCCCGGGAATCTATGCGATTGGAGATGTGACGGGAAAAGCGATGCTCGCGCATGTAGCTTCCCACCAGGCAATTGTTGCGGCAGAGCATATATGTGGCAGTTTCCAAAAGATGCACTACGATGTAATACCCGCTGTCGTCTACACGCATCCCGAAATCGGTGTTGTGGGCCTTTCAAAAGAAGAGGCCGAACAAAAAGGCTATGATGTGATCACGGGGAAGTACCCCTACGCCGCTTTAGGAAAAGCGGCCGCGATCTCCGAGACCTACGGATTCGCTGAGATCGTTGCAGAAAAAAAGACAGGGGCTATCTTGGGAGGTCAGTCGATTGGCTACGATTCTGCAAATCTTATCGCAGAGATCGCTTTGGCGATGCAGCAAGAACTCACCTTGGAATCGCTCGTAGAGACGATCCATGCCCATCCAAGCTTTGCAGAGGTATGGATGGAGGCGGCAGCCTTAGCGCAAGGATTTCCTCTTAACTTCCCCCCTCCTTTGAGACGCTTATGAAAAAAGAGGTGCTCCCCATCTCTCGCTCTTCTTCAAGCAGCTTCCCAAAGTGGCTACGCCGTACACTCCCTCAAGGGGGAGGCTGCTTTCAGACAGGAGCGATCTTGGAAAAGTACGAGACGGACACGGTCTGTGAACAGGCAAAATGTCCCAACCGCCTCTCTTGCTATGGGAATAAAACAGCGACTTTTCTCGCCCTTGGAAAGGCTTGCACGAGAAGCTGTGGCTTTTGCGATATCGACTTTGCAAAAAATCCCCTACCCATACGCACAGATGAGCCTTCTAGAATCGCGCTCTCTGTCCGCGATCTTGGCTTGAAGCATGTCGTCATCACCATGGTTGCAAGAGACGACCTAGAAGATGGGGGAGCTGACGCTTTGGTGAAAGTCGTCTTGGAAGTACGAAGAGTGAATCCTGGTGTGAGCGTGGAGCTTCTTACCTCAGATTTTTCAGGCAATATTCCTGCCCTTTCGCACCTTCTTTCTGTAAAACCAGAAATTTTCAACCACAACCTAGAAACAGTACAACGGCTCTCCCCTAGAATCCGACATAAAGCGAGTTACCGGACGAGTCTTTTGATCCTACAGCAGGCAAAAAAAGCAAAACGTGCCCTCTTTGTCAAATCGGGTCTCATGCTGGGTCTTGGAGAGGATTCCTCTGAAGTAGAAGAGGCTCTAAGACACCTCCGGCATGTAGGAGTGGATCTACTCACCTTGGGGCAGTATTTGCAAGCAAGCCCCAAAAAGTTGCGCGTAAAACAGTTTATCCCTCCGGAGAAGTTTGCCGCTTACAAAGCCTATGCTCTTTCCCTCGGGTTTTTGCATGTCCATGCGGCACCGTTTGTTCGCTCTAGCCTCAATGCAAGGGAGGTTTACCAGGAAATCGCACCGAAAATGCGATAGATTTTTCTTGACTCTTGCAGGCATCTCTCGGATGATATTGTCCATTTTTGTAAAAGAGTGCCTCATGCAAATACCTACACTTGCGCCAATTGTTTGTGGGGATATGCCTCCTGATGCTCGAACGGCGGTTCTTCACGGTTTGAGTCTCTACATAGGCTGTGTTTTTTCCTTTGCTATGCTCTCTTGTCCCAAGTTCTTCGTCTTGCAGACGAATCTACAACCAGAAGGGAAGAATAGCGTCGAGTCTCTCGACGAACGGTACGTGTCGCTACTCGTTCCCAAGGTGGTCGTGGCCCTCACCCTTTGGACCGGAATCATTCCTATCATGGTGGTTGTGTGCAAACTCCTTTTTCACCGAGCTTTTTGCTTTTCGTACGAAATGCCTAAGGGAAGCCCTGAGCCTAAGACTAATAGGAGCGCAACTCCAGTTACTCCCACCGTGGGAAGAGCGCGCGCGGATTCTGGAATAAGTCAGTTTAGCGGCTTCACTCTTTCAGATCTTGGTTTGGTAGGAAAGTTCGGAGTTTCATCGGCTGAAACTCCTCGCAGTGATGCCTCTAGAGGCTCACGAAGTAGGAGGTCTTTTAGAAATGGCTCTCCTTCCAATACATCCCGCACTTCTTTAGTAAAGAGAACTTTGCGCATGACGAAAGATCAATTGGATAGGGTGCGCACATCCCTAGTATTTGCCAGAACAGAGAATACGACAAAAGATATCTTAATTAAAAATTACTCCGAAGAAGTAGCTCAATTGCGAATACAGATCTCCCAGCAAAAAACGAGAATAGATGGATTGGGGAAAAAATTGCTTGCAGCAGAAGAGTGTGTAAAAAAACAGAAGGACATAGCAGAGCGTGAGAGTGCTGCATTAAAGCAATTGCGGAAAAAACATAGTTCCTCGCCACAGCAACACCAGGCTCGAGAAGCAGAAGTAGACAATAAAGTTCAGGATCTATTGGATAATGAGTTGTCTAAAGCGGCACAGACGCAGGCTCAAAAAAATCTGGCTCAAGAGAAGCGACATGCAGCAGCTCTAGAGAAGTCTCGTTTGTTAGAGATACAGTTGCGCGCCCAAATCAAGGAACTCAAGGCGACGATTGCGCAATGCAAAAAGGGTGCCGAGGAAATGAGCAAAACCTTAATTCAAGAACATCAAGAGAAGTTGGCTAGGATATCACAAAAAGCGGAAGGCCTCATGGGTGCCTGCAAAAAATTACAGAGTGAAAATATACAATTCAAGAAATATTTCAGCAGTTTAGCAAAAAATCCTACGGTACGACCTATTTTGGAAGAGTTGGTGGCGGAAAGCCAATCTACCGGTAAGAATGTTGAAGAGGCAGCTTCAGAGGCTAAAGAGAGCAAAATTTCTGGGGAGGCTGCACTTGACAATGATCCTACTGAATTAAATAGACAGGAGAGAGAGTCTGGTTCATCTGTTCCTGGAGATCCGCCAGACGCACGAAGGGCTGCTGGCGATTCTTCTCCTCTAGGGACTGTCGCGGAAAATGATGGTGAAGAAAATATAAGAACTTCAACGCAACGCTTAGAAAGCAGTGATGAGGAAGGGAAGCGAGACCCTTCCAGTGCGTCCCTTGGTCTTGGGTTCGAAGGATCCGAAGACGAAAATCGTGAGGGGGAGGGGCGAGAAGACTCGAAAGATTCCTCAGGAGAAGATAGCAGCAATGCAAGTGTTGCCGATCGTACGTTAGTAGGTCGCATCGGTCTTGATTGATTTGCAACAGGATCGCACTAGAGATGTTTGGTAGCCGATGTATGGGAGTTGTGCGTTTTGGTGGTAAATTTTCGTGTTCGCTTGATTCTCCAGAAAATCCTCAAACGGTTGCCGCTAGCGGACTGATTCCCCTCAATTTCTCGAACATGCGGCCCAATTTGGTCTGAGCTTTGCCCGAAATACCTCTGGAGATCAGATGCTTCGAGAGGAAGAAATGCGCGATCTATAACCCTTGCTTTCCTTCTGCAATCTCCCGCAAGAGACGTGCTCCAAACTAGGGAGCCTGCTTTCCACATCACTTTGCAAATCCCGACATTCTCTAGAGGTAGTGGAGATTCTATTGATCTACAATCACCACTTTCGTATGTTACGAAAAAGGGGGGAAAGTGGTGATGAAGTCAGTTGCGTCAATCATTTTGGCTGGAGGCAAGGGGACGCGGCTTTTTCCTCTGACGCAGCATCACTCGAAGCCGGCCGTCCCTTTTGGAGGCAAGTACCGATTGATCGACGTGCCGATATCGCATTCGATCAACTCGGGAGTGCCGCGCATTTCTGTGATCACGCAGTTTTTAACAGTAGAATTGCACCAGCATATTAGCAAGACTTACCCCCACTCTTTGCTGACAGGGTGCGCTATTGAGGTGCTTACCCCCCAGGAGAACGCTCTTGGAGAAAAGGTTTGGTTTGTGGGCACGGCAGATGCCGTGCGGAAAA
This sequence comes from Chlamydiota bacterium, assembly GCA_039179045.1. Lineage (GTDB taxonomy): Bacteria > Chlamydiota > Chlamydiia > Chlamydiales > SM23-39 > JBCAXK01. Next base: position 6,576 of record JBCDEZ010000031.1, read on the forward strand.
ATCTAGACCATTTTGCTGAATCTTCTGCCGACTATTTTCTGATCCTGTCGGGGGATCAACTCTACAACCTCGATTTCCAAAAAATGCTCGCTTTCGCAGAGCAAACGGACGCTGCCTTGACGATTGCAGCTCTTCCAGTGGAAAAGTCTTGTGCAAAGCGTCTCGGTATTTTGCAGATCGATGCAAGAAAAGAGGTCACCCACTTTTTAGAGAAACCTCAAAATGAAGAGGCTCTTCAAACACTTGCAATGCCGAGGAGCTTGTACAAACAGCTTGGATTTGTGCAAGAGCAAAGTGCTCACTTCTTGGCTTCCATGGGTATCTATATCTTCAAAAAAGAGGCGCTTTTTTCCCTTTTAGCAGAAGATCTTCGAGAGGATTTTGGAAAGCACCTGATCCCCACACAGATCCAAAAGGGAGGCTCTTTTGCGTATATTCACCGGGGTTATTGGGAAGATATTGGCACGGTGCGTTCGTTCTACGATGCAAATATGGCGCTTGTGCAAGGAAGAGGGGGGATCGATACTTACAACGAAGAGGCCCCCATCTTTGCTCAGACCACCTTCCTTCCAGGACCTATCGTGAAAAATGCGCAGGTTCGCTCTTCGCTCATTTCTGACGGGTGCTTCATTGAGGAGGCAAAGATCATCAATTCAATCATCGGGCCGAGAGTACGTATAGGCAAAGGGGTGGTGATCAAAGACAGCATCGTTATGGGCTCGCAAAGTAGATGCTCCTTACAGGAGCTCCAATCTATTGAAATAGGCGCAGGTTGCTATCTCGAAAAGGTGATCTTAGATGAGCGTGTGGGACTGCCTCCGCACATTACCTTGCAGAATAAGGCACAGACTCTTACCTTTGATGGGGAAGGTATTTTCATTCGTGAGGGAATCATCGTAGTCACAAAAGAGCAGAATATCCGCTCTCCTTTTTCTCTATGAAATTTTGGGCTTTTGCAGATTTGCATCTCAGCTTGGGAGTTCCCGAAAAAAGCATGGAAGTGTTTGGCTGGGAGGGCTATATCCAGAAAATGGCGGAGAGCTGGGATCACATGGTGGGAGAAAAAGATGTTGTGCTCCTTGCGGGAGATCATTCGTGGGCCTCAGATGAAGAAGAAGCTAGGAAAGACCTCAGCTGGATCGAAGAGAGGCCAGGCCGAAAAGTGCTCATCAAAGGCAACCACGATCGTTGGTGGTCCTCGAGGGCGAAAGTGGAAAAGATCCTACCCCCCTCATTGCAAGTGATCCAAAATGACGCGGTTTTGATTGAAGGAGTTGCTATTGGCGGGGCGCGCCTTTGGGATAGCTGGGAATACTCTTATGAGGAGCGGATTGTTTTCGAGAAGAACGAATACGCAAAGGAAAAAATCCGTGACCCTGCACAAGATCGGCGCCTATTTACAAGAGAGCTAGGTCGGCTTGAAAGAAGCCTTTTGAATCTTCCCCAAGACGCGGATACGAAAATCGCGATGACCCACTACCCTCCCATAGGACCAGACCTTGCACCTTCGCTTGTCTCAAATATTTTGGAAAAGTACGCTGTGGATATTTGCGTGTTTGGTCACTTGCATAATGTGCCCCCAGGCTCTCTTCCTCTCGGGCAGGCAAGAGGGGTTGTCTACCACCTGGTTGCAGCCGACTACCGCGCTTTTTCTCCTCTTTTGGTTTGGGATACATGCGGGGAAAATGTTTAACGAAAGAGACCTAAGATATCGATGAACTCTTGGAGATCGGGATCTTTTTTTGCGAAACTCTTTTTCAAAGAATAGCCCTTCCTTTTCTCTAAGAGGCAGGAGAGTCTTTCTTCCAATTCTTTTTTCTCCATCCGGCAGTAGTACTCTTGCACGACTTTTACAAGTTCGAGAAAGTCCTCTTCTTTTTGCAATAAAAGAGTACTTTTCTCGACGAGGAACAGAAATGATGTAGGGTCTTGTCTCTCTTGCATGAATTCGAGAAGGGCCAGCTGTAGCTCCCGGTCCCGGTGCACTTGGAGTTCTTCGATCAAAGCGTGCAGTTTTGTAGAGAACTGGGGACTTTCCTGAGCCGATAAGATGCGCAAGAAGAGAAAATCGAACCAGAGACCTTCCCACAGGTAGGGAGAGAAAACGTGCAAGAGGCGCTCTGCATCGTCGCAAGAGTCCGCATCAATCAAATCCGCTAGATAGTCGTAGAAAAAGTGGTCGAAGTAGTGGGCGAGGTAGGGATCTAAAAAAGCGCGTGCCTCATGCGCTGTTTTGCCCTTATTTCGCTCTTCGGTCAATCTGTTTAAGAAAGATGTTATATGTTGTTGTAGCTCTTGTTTTGCTTCTTTGTCTTGGTAATAGAGAAATATTTGCCGATCTAACTCGTCGAAGAATAGGGCATGAGGCCTCCTTTCGGGAAGAAAGCGCCGCCACAGTTCGAAGATGAGCAGGTAAGTCGGGGAAAATAAGGGGGGAGGCTTTTGCTGCAAAAGGAGCCTTTGGGTCAGCTCTTCGGGATTACGCGTTTGTTTGGCCAGATGGAGAAATTGCTCTTTATCCAAAGGAGCGCCGATACTTGCTAGACGGGAAAAGAGTTCGTTTTCTGAGAAGGTGCGGAAATCCTCGCGAGGAAAAAAGGCTTGGATCGCCTTCATATAGCTTACCAAAGCGGGGGGAGTCTCCTCACGCGCTTGCAGTAGAAAAAGGTTGTGGGCTGCTTTCGTATTCCAAGAAATTCCTTCCATTTCTTCAATATAGTTACAAAAGGGTATCTCGTCAAAAGCTTTACAGGAAGGTACTCGAGAAATTTTCAGAGATCCCGTATGCTGTCTGTATGAAAAAACGGCGCTCTCCCTTTGTTCTTTTAGAACTCTTGCTCGGACTTACTCTTCTGACTCTTTTCACGCCGTTTCTTGTTCGAGGACCTCTAGAGGAAGTGGAAAAAACGGTAGCTGGGATCGAGATTCTCGAATGCAATCGCCTGTTTCCTCTCACATTTTCTGAGATCAAAGAATTGTTTTTTCTCCAGAGGATTCCTTGGGATGCTGAGGGAAAAACGTACCGCCTTCCTCCTATTTCTTACTCTCGCCTCGGTGGCGAGGCTCTCTTGCAAAGATCCTTTCATATCCGAAAGATTGCCCTTCGGGAAGGGAAGACGGCTGATTACCAAAAAATTGAGATCAAGATCACATTTGCAGGGCGCAAAGAGAGGCAAAGTCGCAAGTACTTTCTTCTCAGAGTAGGGAAAAAACAGGACGGGACTTCTGTTTAAAGCTCCCTTTTCCTAGGATGAGGCTTTGGAGGGAATTATGGATCGTGCACTCACAGACAAAGCGCCCCGGGAGTTTTCTTGGCGCGCTCTTTTCCTAGGACTGCTTTTTAGCCTGGTTTTTGCTCTATCCAATGCCTACCTGGCTCTAAAAATCGGCACCACGATCTCGGCGTCGATTCCTGCGGCCATCTTGTCGATGGCTTTGATGCGCTGCTTTTGCAAGGGAAGCACTCTTCTTGAAAATAACCTCGTGCAAACGATCGCAACGGTAGGAGAGGGACTTGCAGGAGGGATTGTTTTCACGGTGCCCGCTCTTTTTTTCCTAGGGGCTCCTCCCTCTTTTTTTGAGGTTTTTTGCCTCTCCTCTTTGGGAGGGATCCTGGGCATCTTGTTCATGATTCCCATGCGCCGTTTTGTAGTAGTAGAAGAGCACGGCAAGCTCCCCTTTCCCGAGGGGACAGCCTGCGCTGAGATCTTGCGTACGGGGGAAAAAAATAGATCAGCTGCTCTCAGCGCTCTCTGGGGGCTCCTCGCAGCTGTTGTGTACAAATTGGGTGCAAGCGCTCTGCATCTTTGGCAGGAGGTCTTGCGGTTTTCTTTGCCCCGCTACCAAAATACAGAGATCACTCTCGATACCACACCAGCTCTTCTCGGTGTGGGCTACATCATCGGTTTTCCCGTTGCAGCAACCATTTTTTCCGGTAGCATACTCGCCTGGTTCGTGTTGATTCCTCTGATTACCCTTTTTGGAACCGGACAAGAGCCGATCTATCCGGCAGAAGTGCCTGTCTCAGCTATGGATGCTTCCATGATCTGGGAGCAGTATGTGCGCTATATTGGCGCGGGGACGATCGCTTTTGGAGGGTTGCTCAGCTTAGTGCGTATTGCGCCTCTTCTCTTACGAACCTTGCAAGAGGGGAGCCGCGAGCTGAGGCGGGGATGGTGCAGCTCTCGGAAACGGATAGATACAGATATCCCTTTTACGGTCCTAGGAGTGGGCTCTCTTGGAGCGATCGCTCTTCTTTGGTTTTTTTTCCGCTTTGATCTTACAACGATTGTTCTGTTGATGGTTTTGGGTTTCTTATTTTCTACTGTCACTTCTCTTACAGTAGGCATTGTGGGTAGCACTTCGAATCCCGTCTCGGGAATGGTGATCACAACCTTGCTACTCACCTCCATGCTTTTTGTGTTTTTAGGCTGGACAAGTAGAGCCTACCTGATCTCCGCCATCACTATGAGCGCTGTTGCGAATGTGGCCATTTGCATGGCATCGACTACTTCGCAAGATCTCAAAACGGGCTTTCTTCTAGGAGCGACTCCCTACAAGCAGCAGATCGCCGAGATGATCGGCACGCTTCTGCCTTCGATTGCTCTCGGATTTTGTCTTTATCTTTTGAACGATGCCTACACTCTAGGTTCCCCCGCAATGCCTGCGCCCCAGGCAAGTATGATGGCGATGATTGCCAAAGGGGTGATTCATGGGCAGCTCCCCTATACGCTCTTTGCGATGGGAATGTTGCTAGGCATTTTCTTGGAGTGTCTCCGCGTGCCTGTTCTTCCCTTTGCGTTGGGAGTCTACCTCCCTTTTTCGTTGACGAGTGCGACAATGGTAGGTGGCATTTTGAGTCGCCTTCTTATGCAATCGCAAAAGGCGGAGCAGGTGCGCGATCAGGGGGTGCTCTTCGCATCAGGCATGGTAGGTGGCGACGCCTGTATGGGGATCGTAATCGCGGTTTTTGCGATCTTGGGATTGACTAGGGAGGAGACACTCTCTTTTTTCCCCTCTTACGCGACTCCGATTGCTTACGCTTTTCTAGCTGTTTTTTTTCTGGCATGCACGTATCATAGAGGGAAAAAAACTGCAAATTTTTGATGCGCTTTTCAAAAAAGCCCTACCTCCTTTTGGAGGTATGTATCGCCTTGAGTCTCTCAGGCCTTCTCTTGGCAACTCTCCTCTCTTCTTACGTCTCTTTTTACCAGATTGATCATAAGATGCGGCGTGCCCGGCATTTCTCCTTGGAAAGAAGCTTCTTTGCAAATACGGTGCAAGGTCTGATGTTCACGATCCCCAAAGCCGCCCAAGAGATGGGCGTCGAGCGCTCTATGTACTCTTACGATCATCGGGGCAGGCAAGCTCTTTTTTTCGTGTGCGATGCAGGGGTGCAGCCCTCGCCTACCTTTAGCGGACCCCTTTTTGCCTCGCTGCTACTCGATGAAAAAAGCAACCTTTCCTTAGTATTTTGGCCTTCCGATGAAAAAACGCAAGTGGTACGTACAACCCCTCTTATCGAGAGAGTAAGCGATCTTAAGATCACGTTTTTTGTTGAAGAGGAAGGGGCGTTTTTTTGGAGTAAAGAGCTCAAAGGCTCAGCACTTCCCTCGATGCTTCGCATCTCATTTGTTCAAGAAAAAGAGGCGCGCACTTTTGCCTTCTTTCTTCCCGTTGTCGAGCCGCTACCTCAAGGAGTGATTCCCGCATGAATCTCCTCAGCTTTGTCTTCCTTTTTTTGCTCCTGTTTGCTTTCTCTTCGGCGAGCTTTTCTGCGCGCAGTCGCGCTTTTGCAAGAGCTGCGAAAGAGCACAATATGCAAGCCGAGCTCGCCTCGAAGAAGTATCTCACGCTGCAAACCAAGTGGTACCTATCCCAGTCCGTTCGGAAAGCGGCTCCAAAGACAAGCGCTCCTGTGTCCAAATCTCCCAGACCCAAAACGAGGCCGAAGCGCACAGGTCCCTATCCTTTTTGTGCTAAGTGCAATGTATTGCCTCTTCTCGAAGATCCCACATCTCCGATGCATGCCGTTGTCTTGAGTCTTGTAGAGCAGATTTTTACGCATCGCTCTTTCCAAGGGGGATCGTTTACGCAACCCTCAGTGTTTCTCGAAGAGTTTTGTCGCTGCGCTGCTCTCCAAAAAGAGGAGGGCGCTCCCCTTTTTTTAGAAAAACTCTTGTTCGCTCCTGAAGAGCAGGTGAGGTACTACCACCTCTTGCGCTCTCAAGAGAAGAGCCCCTCTCTCCTCGACTTATGCCATGCAGGCACGCAAAATAGCATATGCCTTCCCTGCTGCAGTCGGGAGATGCTGACTGCTCTTTTCGGATCTGTTGTGGCGCATAAACTTTGGCAAACGAAAGAAGATCCCTCAGAGCGCCTCGTGCTCAGTAGAGGGCACATCGAGCAACTGCTGAGTGAAGAGGGAAGATCATTGCACCCCACGCTCTGGGAGCACTTTCGCTACAAGCACCGGCATAGTGAAGATGCTTTAGAGACGATTACCGCAAAAACAGGAGGAAGAAAGGCAAGCTTTGTTCTTCCAAAGAAGCCTAAAAAGCCTAGGAAAAATCGACAACTCGGTAGACCCGAAAAGGGGTCGAAAAGCCCTTGAAGTAGGTCTCTTCAAGAGACTCTAGGAGAAACGAGCTTTCAATGGCCTCTTCTTTTAAAGCGTTGTCGGTTACGAGTATCTCCCCGCCTTGCGCTCTTTTACATAGGCGCGCTGCTAAGTTGACGTGCGCTCCGACCACTGTATAGTTGAGGCGATCCGAGGCTCCCATGTTGCCCGCTAGCATGGGGCCCCCATTGATTCCAATGCCCATCTCCACTAGCACTTTTTTCTCCCTCTTGCGCGCTGCATTCCAGAGGGCGAGCTCTTCTTGTAGATGTAGCGCTGCTTTGAGTGCAGAAAAATAGGGTTCTTCTATAGCGCAAGGCGCTCCGAAAAGAGCCATCACCTGATCGCCAACGTACTTGTCGACTACGCCGCCGTACTTTTCGATCACCTTAGTGCATTTGGTCATGCAGGCATTGAGCATCTCAATCACCTGCTCTGGCTCCATCGGCTCTACCATCTCTGTAAAGTTGCGGATATCTGCAAAAAAGACCACGACATTTTGACGAATGCCGCCTAGATGCAGATCTTTTTTTAAGAGTTCTGTTGCTACCTCTTTTGCGACAACTTTATTGAGAAGGCTACGCACTTTTTCCTTTTCTGCGAGTTCTAGGACCATGCTAGCAAAGGATTTCCAAAGAGAGGAGACCTCTTTAGAAGAGCCTTCGGGCACTTTGGGAAGTAGGGCTTGTTGAAGATCTCCCTCTTTGATTTTTTCTGAAGCAGCTACAAGATGCGTGATGGGACGGGTCATTTTCCTAGAGATCTGCTCGAGTAAAAGCAGTCCAATCACAAAAAGGAAAAAAGCGTGCAAAGAGATATTCTTGGTGATGCTTGCAATCACCTTGAGCAGCTCTTGGTGAATCGCAAGCAAAGTGGGATCGAAGTGCGCTGCGGGCTCTAGAAGAAGAATCGAAGCAGGGATTTGTTCGGTTAGATCGATCTTGGCAAAGCGGTAGATATGGTCTTGAAAAGAGATTTTTCCCATCGCCTTTTCTAGGAAGGATTGTGTAGTTAAGGCGTACCAAGAAGAGTGGAGTAGCTTTTCTCCCGAACTGCTGTAAAAAGCTACGACCCCTTCTTGGGTAATGAGTAGGGTCTCTTGTCCCGCTGCGATTGCAATCTCTCGCAGAAGGGTGTCAAGAGAGATCGAAGCTCTAAGCGCTCCTTGCGGTGTAGCCGAATGGTGTGAGTGTATCTCGGCGGTCTTGGTTAGGAACGCGTTTTTGCTTGTTAGATCCGCCTCTAAAGCGCTCGGATAGGGCTGGGGATTTTTTCCTGGAGAAGCAAGCTTGGGTATTTCTTCTTGCGAAGAGGTGTGGAAGACCGAGCGGAATGGGAAAAAGCGAATACTTTTTTCTTGTGGATCTTCGTAGAGCAGACCCAAAGGAGCACGGGGGCTCAAGGGATTCCCTGTACGCACCTCTTTTTTCATGAGCAGAGTAGAAAAGCGGGTCAAAGCGGCCTGCTCTGCGCTTTGCAGGTAAGCTGCGAAGTGTTTTTCCCAGCTCTGGTACAACGCATCTTGACGCATTTTATTGCTTGTGGAAGGTTTGCGTAGGCTCTTTTTTTTGCGAGAGGGTTTGAGAAGGGCATGTACGTCGTTTCCCTCTAAGAGGGGCTCTTGGATCTTGAGGTAGGCTCTTGCCCGTTCGAGAAGAGGGCGTAGCCTGTCTGAGGGGAGTTCTGCTCTTGTGTAGAGCAGCGTTTTCCAATCATAAACAAGCCGTAGGATCTGTTGGGGAAGAAGCCGTCCTCCTTCAGAACCAAAAAGCTCTTCGACCAAAGAGGGGGGAAGGGTTAAGCTCAAGTAGAGTTTTTTGCGCAGTATGACCCAAGAAAGCAGAGGATCAATCTCGTAGATCGAGGCAGGTTCCGAGGAGAATAGATCTTGGTCGATTGCCAGTGCATCCTTTTCATCCGCAGGGCCGGTTGTGAGCTCCAAGGAAGAGACCCAAGGCCTCCTCTGCAAAAGAGAGGCCAAAACTTCCCACTGCTCCCCTCGCGTTCCCTTTGCAAGAATGGGGCGATAAAAAGAGCTTTGCACTGTTTCGTAGAGTAGAGCATCAAGCTTTGCCTGATTTTGGATCATCCTGCTGTTTGCCAAAGCCTGGAGCTTTCTCCTCTTCCGGTCTTGCATCGCTTCCCACTGCTTTTGCAAGATCGTCTCTGCTACGAGCAGCTTGCGTCGTACAACCACGGTCTCGAGAAGAATTGCTGCTAGGAAAAATAGAGCAAAGAGGCCTCCAATGAAGACAAACAGCTTGGTTCTAAAGGGCCAGTAAGTTTTCGCAGCCATCTTTCTTCACAAGTAGCGTGTTTTCGTAGCGAACCCCTCCGGTTTCGGGCAAGTAGAGACCAGGCTCAATCGTAATGACCATGCCCTCTTGCAATAGGGTGGTCTCACCACTACGAAGGGAGGGGTATTCGTGGATCTCGAGTCCCACGCCGTGGCCAAGACTATGGGTGAAAAACCGATCCATCTCCTCTTTTGCCAGCTCTTTTCTTGCGAGAGCATCTAGCTCGGCCACCGAAACCCCCTCTTTGCAGGCAGCAGCAGCCTGCCTGTAAGCCCGTTTTGCAAGTTCGTAGAGATCCTCGATTGCCTTGCAAGTAGTGCTTTTCTCGGGGAAAAAAACACGGGTCATATCCGCGCAGTACCCTCGGTAGCGTGCGCCTAGATCCACTAAGATCGCATCGCCTAGATGCAATCGAGTCTCATCGGGGTGGTGGTGGGGGTAAGCGCCATGCTCGCCAAAAGAGACATTGGGAGGGAAAGAAGGGCCATCGGCTCCTTTTGCCACGATCGTATCGACAAATACCTGGGCGAGCTTTTTTTCTGAGATGCCCACTTTTGCTGCTTTTTGCACAGCTTGGTAGCCCTCTTCTGTAAGGCGGCATGCCTCTCGAATGCAGTCGATCTCCCCACTATCTTTGACAGCACGCAGGCATTGCAAAGGGGAAGCGACCGGTTGGAGGCTTTTGGTGTCTATCTGGAGTTCAGTGTAGCGTGCGTAGGAGGTTTTTTCTGCATCGAATGCGAGTGAACCAAAAGAACGCAGCTCTCGAGAAAATGCCTCTTTGTTGTAGAGAGCAACCTCAAGAGGCGCTCGTTTTTTGATCGCATCGTAGTAGCGTCCATCGGTATGGAAAATCGCATTTTCCCCGGTAAAAAGGAGCTTTCCGCAACTGACCCACTCTCCTGTAAGGTAGTAAAGATCAACGGAATCTTCAATCAGGCAGGCGGTAGCATTCCACTGCTTTAGCAATCCTTGGGCTTTTTGAAGGCGTGTGTGGTGCATCGGTTTAGGCTCCTCGGCAGATCTTAGCAAGGTCATTTTCTCGCAGCCTAACAAATATGGGAAAAATTGGCTCCCGATATCTTGCAAGGAGGAGGCGAAGGGTCTCTTCAGAAAAAGACTTCTGCCTGCAAAGCTGATTGAGAGGCTCTTGGATGAGAGAAAAAATCTCCTCAGAAGGGGCATTTTCGGAGGGAATAGGGCTTTCGAGGAGAGAGAAAATCAGCTTTTCTGTCTCTTCTGCAGTCAAAAAGGGGGGAGTGGCATCGAGACAGAGTTGAGAGCGGAGCTGCCTGCAAGAGATTCCTAAATAAGTAAACCAGCTCTCTTTACCTGCTACTAGAGGCTCTTGGGTGGGCAGTAAGGCAAAAGTATGGGGAACGAGTAGCTTTTGCATGGGGAGAGTACCGCGTTTTTCTGGGGCCATCTGGCCTAATAAAGCCTCATCTCCTCGGAAGATCCAGAGTTCTTTTCCAAATCGGACAAGCGCGTATTTGCCCAGTTTTTCCAGGTAGTGAAGGCAGATGCCAGTATCGGAAAAGAGGAGGGTTGGTTCCTCTTTTTCCGGCTCAGACCACAAGGGTTGTTTTGAGGAGATAGTCTCTTGCTTGCAAAACTGTGGGGAGCGAGCGAGAATAGGCTGCGCTTTTGTTAGCGGATTGCAAAGGCGAAAAAGGACGGAGCGGAGCGCTTTTTCGTCGCGGAAGCGCACCTCTTTTTTCTGCGGATGTACGTTGACATCGACTGCTTGAGGGTCGAGTTCCAGATGCAAAATGAAAGAGGGCTGCTCTGCCTGCTGTAGCCGAGTTCCATAGACCTCTTTCATTAGTGATGAGATCAAGCGGGATTGGATCCAGCGTCTATTCAAAAAGATATGCTGCCAAGAGCGACGCACTTTTGCATGAATGCCTGATCCTAAAAGAGCGTGCACGGAAAAGCCCTCTTCTTCCCCTTCAATGATTTGTCCTCTATCCACAAAGTCGGCGCCGTAAATCTCTTGCATGCGCGCGCGAAGATCCTCTCGAAAAGAGCCTCGCGTATGGGCTACAAAATGCGCCTGTTTTTTCCCTTCGATTGTGAGAGAAAAAGCTTTGTTCGGAAAAGCGAGAGCCATACTTTGGATAAGGCGGATCAGGCGCGCTCTCAGGTAGGCGCTTCCCTTTTGAAATGCTTTTCTTGCGGGTGTGTTGAAAAAAAGATCGCGCACGTCTACGGTTGTCCCTTTTGTTCGCGCCACTGCCCCCCTCTCTTCGATTTTCCCCCCCACAGAAAAGAGACGAAGCCCCACATCCGCGTCTTCTTGTTTGCTTTCAAAAGAGACTTGGGCAATCGAAAAGATCGAAGAAAGAGCCTCTCCCCGAAATCCCATGGTCCTAAGCTCTATGAGGTCTTTTTCTCCTCGAATTTTCGAAGTGGTGTGCCTTTTTATAGCGAGCTCCATTGCGTCGGGAGAGATCCCATGGCCATCATCGCTGACACAGATATTTTCGAGGTGCGCGCCGCTTGCTTTGACGGCAATAGCGCCCGCTCCCGCATCGAGGGCATTTTCGATGAGTTCTTTCGCAACGGATATGGGGTCTTCTACCACCTCTCCAGCGGCAATCTTGTCGGTAACATCTGAGGGAAGGAGGGTAATGAGAGGCATAGAATCATTTTCGGGAGAAGGAGGAAAAAAGTCGAGTATTTCCAAAAACTTGGACTCGGTCTCTCTAAATGAGGAGTGACGACGCGTAGAGCCCGGAGATAAGGAGGTCGAAGCCTTTTTTACTTGTCGAGAACAGACCTATTCGGGAGA
>JBCDEZ010000032.1:0-17704 GCA_039179045.1 Chlamydiota bacterium
CAGTGCCGAAGACGGGGATACGGCGTATTTTTTGACCAGCATACCCCCAAGATGGACGATTTTTGTCTGATTTGGACCGCGAAAATCAAGAAATCTGCTCAAAAAACCACTTCCACCACACAGATAGCAGATAAGCATCGCGTCCATTCCCACTGCCCGAACATCCCCTCCTACTAGCGAGCAATTCCCTCAAAATAGGCGAGAAAGGAGATTTTTCTCTGGGAAAAGAGCTCTTTCGCAGTTAGTATATGCCCATGGATCCGTTACAAACTTTTCGTGTTTTTCTCGAAGCAGAAAAAGGACTTTCCGAAAAAACCGTGACCGCCTACTTGGGGGACTTGGAGGATTTGGCCCGTTTTTTAGGAAAACCGTGGTCTTCTATCTTAGAAGCCGACCTTTTGGGCTATTTTTCTAGCCTGGAGGGGAGGTATCGATTGTCCAGCATTCTCCGGAAAATGAGTGCAATCCGCTCTTTTTTCCGCTTTTTGTACGCAGAACATCTCATTCAGGCTCCTTTGAGTGAAGCTTTTAGTGGACAAAAGATGCGCCGTATACTTCCCGAGATTTTCTCCGTAGAAGAAGTGGAGATGCTTGTACACGCTCCCGATCCTACAACGAAAATTGGTGCGCGCGATCGAGCTATCTTTTCCCTTCTCTACGCGACGGGTATCCGAGTCTCGGAGTGTGCGCACTTGAAGATCGCCGACGTGCAAGAGGAGTCTTTGCGTGTACGCGGCAAGGGGAGTAAAGAGCGGGTTGTGCCCGTGCATGGTGCGGCACTTTCTCTATTGGACTGTTACCTATCCTTTCGTCACGATGAGGTGCCTTGGCTTTTCCTGACAGAGAGAGAAAAACGCATTGACAGGATTACGATTTACCGGAGAATTCGGTATTACGCGCAAAAGCTACACTTCGGTTCTTTTTCTCCCCACACCTTCCGGCACTGTTTTGCTAGTCATTTGCTTGAAAAAGGCGCGAGCCTCCGAGTCATCCAAGAGCTATTGGGACACGAAGATATTGAGACGGTGAAATGGTACCTCCACCTCTCATCTGATCAGGTGAAGCGCGCCTTTTTCACCTTCCATCCCCGTCCTTGAGAGGAGGCGCTTTTCCAATCCATCCCTCGCGGAGGCGTTCGAGGCAATCGAAGATCACGGGAGTGACAAACAGGGTAAGGAGCTGAGAAAAAAGGAGCCCTCCCACTACTACCACCCCAAGAGAGGCGCGTGTCTTAGCGCTTGGACCTCCCAAACCTAAAGCGATGGGTAAAGCTCCCATGAAAGCGGCAAGCGTGGTCATGATGATCGGACGGAATCGAACGGTACACGCGTTGCATATTGCCTTTGTTCTAGGCTCCCCCTTAGCAATGTTTACTACGGCAAAATCGACGACCATAATGCCGTTTTTCATGACAATACCAATCAGCATCATGAGCCCGACGAAGGAAAAAATTGAAAGGGACATTCCGGTGATGTAGAGGGAAAAGAGCCCTCCAAAGGTCGCAGGAGGCAGAGCGCTCATTACTGTCAGGGGATGGAAAAAGCTCTCGTATAAGATCCCCAAGATCACGTAGATCACAAAGATCGTGCTGAGAAAAAGGAGGAGCAAAGTACCCGCCATGCCTGCAAAGGCAGCAGTGGATCCCTGCGGCTTTCCGGTTACCGATTTGGGAAGGTCTTTTGCGAACTTTCCGAGCGCTTCGAGCGCTTCGCCAAGCGTTTTTCCATTCGCTACATTGAAAGAGAGCGTTGCAGCAGGAAGGCTATTGATCCTCGTAAGGGATAAAGGACCCGCGGTGTGTTCCCAGGAGACGACCTCTTTCAAGGGAACAAGATGGTTATTTGCGCCTCGCAAAAAGAGGTAGGAAAAAGCCTCTTCGTTCCGGTAAAAGGCGGGGAGCGTCTCTAAAATGACATCGTACTGGTTGATATTCGTATTGATCGTAGAAATCTTGTTGTCCGAATAGGCGTGTGAAAACAGCGTCTCAATATCTTGCGCGCTTATTCCCAGATGCGATGCGCGGTCCCGATCGATTTTTAGGCTGACTTGAGGTTGGCGAATCTGTAGATCTGAAGAGACTTCGGTAAAAAGATCGGAGCGCTGGTGCATTTTTGCAAGAAACATTTCGATCGAGCTTTGCAGTGTTGCGGTATCGAGCCCGACTAAAGAATATTGATATAGAGCCTTGGTAGTTGTCCCTAGAGTCAAATTGATCAGAGGGAGGGGAGAGAGATAGCTATTGATACCTGGAATCTCCCGCACCTTTTTCGTCAGATCTTCCATAACGGAAAATACTGACCTTCGCTCTTGAAGTGGCTTGAGTTGAATGAAAAATAGACCTTGGTTGTCATTGAGCATATCTTGGATCGAGGTGACCGATACGATGCTATGGACGGCAGGGTCTCGTATGCATAAATCGACGACTTGCTCTTGCAGTGCCTTTTGTAAGAAGGGCGAAGTGCCATCTTCTGACTGGGTGAATGCTTGGATGAAGCCTTCATCTTGCGTGGGCAAAAAGTCGGTTTTCACGTTCCGAAATAGCCAAAAAGAGCCGATCAAAGAGAGCGCGCCGAGCGCCAGGATGATCCTTTTCTCTTCCAGCACCCATACAAGAGATTTTTTGTATTTCTCTGTGAGAAACTCCTGTAGTGCCAACGAGCGCTTTTCGATAAAGGTCTTTTTCTTCAAAGAGGATTTCGAAGGTATGCACCGACTGCAAAGGAGAGGCGTCAAAGTCAAGGATATGACTCCAGAAAAAAAGACGGCGCTTACAATTGTAAACGCGAATTCTTGAAACAGCCTTCCAAGGACGCTACCGAGAAAAAAGAGGGGAAGAAATACGCTGATAAGACAAAGTGTCATCGAAAGAACCGTAACACTGATCTCTTTTGCCCCCAAAAGGGTAGCCTTCTCCGGACTTTTTCCTTTATGCACATGCCGGATTGAGTTTTCTAAGACTACGATGGCGTCATCGACAAGGAAGCCGATTGAAAGGGTGAGAGCGAGCAAAGATAGGATGTCGATGCTGAATCCTCCCGCGTAAAGAGCGCAGAATGTAGCTAAGATCGACATAGGGATCGCAAGCGCAGGAATCAGGGTGTTGAGGATCTTTCCAAAAGAAAGGTAAATGATCAAGATCACCAGGATAAGAGCAATCAAAAGCGTGATCTCCACATCTTGGACTGCCTCGATGATCACAGCTTTTTTGCTGTAGACAGTGTGGTAGCGGAGTGAGGCGGGTAGCTCTTTTTCCAAACTAGGAAGCCTACGAAAGACCGCATCGCTAACGGCAGCGGCATTGGCTCCTGGAAGAGTTTGGATCGCCAAAACAACGCAGGGAAGAGAGCGCCCTTTTTCGAGGTATCTCTGGTGAAGCTTGTCGTCTTGGAAGCTGCGAATTGCGCGCCCCACATCAGCAATTTTCGTAAAGCTGCCGTTTTCCGATTTGATGACTAGAAAATTGTAGTCATCTGCTTTTTCGATCTGGCCTGAGATATCGATCGTCGTCTCCTGCTTTTGACCATATAAGACCCCTGTCGCAAGCTCTACGTTACCTTCTTCAATTGCTGAGGCGACATCGTCCATAGTGATACCGCGGCATGCAATCTCTCCCGGATCAATTTGGATTCTTGCTGCGTAGGGAGAGCCGAAGGTGATGACCTGCGAGATCCCCTCGATGGTGCTAAGACGCTGACCGATATAGGTGTTGCCGTAGTCGTAGAGCTCTTGCTGGTCCATCCCCTCGGACGTGATGGCGATGTACAAAATGGGAGTCTGTGCTGGATTGATCTTTTTGTAGGTAGGGTTGTAGGGAAGGTCGGGAGGCAATTTTGGAAGGGCCCTATCAATGGCCGCTTGCACGTCGAGAGCTGCTGTGTCCATCGATTTGGTGAGAGAAAACTGCAAGACAAGAGTCGATGTCCCGGTCATATTGTTCGAAAAGAGCGTTTGTAGACCGTCGATCGTCAAAAACTCCCTTTCCAAAGGAACCGCACAGGTAGCTGCGATTGTCTCTGGGTTGCTGCCCGGATAAGATACGGTTACAGCAATCGTGGGAAACTCGACATCGGGAAGATCCGAGACGGGCAAGCTGCGGTAAGAAAATATTCCGAAGACGAGCACGCATGCTGTGAGAAGCGTGGTCATGACCGGTTTTTTGATGAATGGCTCGGAGAGATTCATAGCCCTTCTACTTCTTTTACCGAGACGCGAGCGCCTGTGAAAAGGTTTTGTCCTCCCAGCGTCACCACTTCTTCTCCCTCAGTAAGTCCGCGCTTTACTAAGACCTCTTTTCCAAGACGCTGGCCCAAAGTAAGAGGACGTTTCATGATGGTCTGCTCTTCTGTGACTGTGAAGACAAACGGGCCTTTTGTGTCGTATTGGATCGCTGCTTGAGGTAGCGTGAGTGCCTCTTTTTCGATACGCAAGACGAGTCGGACTCGCACATATCGCCCGGGCCAGAGCTCTTCTGTTTTATTCTCGAAAAGAGCGCGCAACGCGATGGTGCCCGTATCTTGGTCGACTTCGTTATCGATCATATCTACAGGCCCGTGGAAGATCTTTTTCTCAAACCCGTCGGTGCTGACAAGGGTGCGCAAAGAGCCGAGTTCTGTTTGCCAGTGCTGGATCTTGGCTAGGTATTTCTGGGGAAAGAAAAAAGATACGTAGATCGGGCGGATCTGGTTGATCGTGACTAAGGTCTGGCTCGCATCGCTTTTGACAATATTTCCCTGATCGATCTGTAGCTTGCCTGTTCTGCCCGTGACTGGAGCATAGATCCAGCAGTAGCCGAGTGCGATCTCCGCCGATTTCAGAGATGCTTTGGCTTGCAAAAGAGTCCCCTCAAGCGCGTGTAAGTTGCTTTTGAGTTCATCGAATTGGATCCTTGCGTAGTAGTCTTCTTCGGTAAGAGGGGAGTAGCGTAGCACCTTTTCTCGGGCAATATCGATCTGTGCAACCCTCTCTTGTAGGGCACCTTGCGCTTTTTGCACGTCTGCTTGGAACGTTCTCGGATCGATCGTAAAGAGCAAGTCTCCTTTGCGCACCTCTTCTCCTTCATGGAAATAGACGCCTGTAATTTCCCCTTCGACTCTAGATGCAATCTGTACTTGTAAGATTGGTTCCACATGACCGATTGTTTCTAGGTAGATGGGTACATCTTTTTTGATTGCTTTGATTACTTTTACGGGATAGGGGGACAAGGTTTTTTCGGGAATACCCGAAGAGCAGCTTGCAAACAGTGCGAAAAATAAGATCTGTTTTCTCATCAAAACCTCGTAGTCGGGGGCTCGCTGTATGGGATACCTAGAGCTCCTGTGCTGTAAGCGATCTCTGCTATCGACTGGTACCAGTCTTTTTTGGCATTGGCAAGCTCGGCTTTTGCATCGGCAACGGCACTTTGTGAAGAGAGGAGATCCAAGATAGTCACTGTGCCTGCTTTATAACTTTCGAAGGCGATCGAAAATTGTAGAGCTGCCTCTTGGACATACTCGTTGGAGTAGGCCAAAGCCTCTTTGGCAGCTTTGAGTGAGGCGTGCGCTGAGGTCACCTCGCTGATCACAGTAAGCTCTGTGTTTAGAAGCTCGGCTGCGCTCTTTTCGAGATTAGCTCTTTTCTCACGGACAACGTTGTTGCGCAAAAAGCCCTCAAAAAGAGGCACGTTGAGCTTTAGCAAAAGCGTCCAGTGATAGTCTTCATCTTCGTTGTGATTGTACCAATACTTGCCCAAATCAAAACTGGCAGAAAGTGTGGGGTTATATTCCGCTCTTGCCCCTGCGAGAGCTGCTTTTTGCTGCTCTAATCCAGCTAAAGCTGCTTGCAAATCGGGACGCTGCCTTTGCGCTTGGTCTACGAGCTCTTCCAACTGGGCGAAGGTCGTATCGCTAAAGACATTTTCTGGCAGCTCTTCGATTGCAAAAGTGGCTGTCGCGGGTAGCCCCACATCTTTTGCGAGCTGAGAGAAGCTCAAAGCGAGATCTCTCTCTTGCTGGATCACGCGGATCTTTGCTTGGATGAATGCCGTTTTTGCCTGCGCAACGTCACCTCTTGCCACGATCCCAAGAGCTCCTTTTTCCTCTGCTGCTCGCATGGTTTGCTCTGCATTAGCAAGATCTGCTTCTAGGGCAACTAACCGTTCTTTTTCGAAGGCACATGTGTAGTAGTCTTCCATTACTGTTTTCACAGCACTTTGTAAGGTCCGGTTATGAGACAGGTCAGCAAACAGTAGTCCTTGGAGAGCTGCCGCAGAAGAGGCATTTCTCTTGCCAAAGTCGAGAAGCGTGTAGTTGAGGTTGATTTCAGGTCCTGTCGTTTCAAGGCGGTAGGGAACGGTAAAATTCTCGGAAAGAGAGAATGTTTCTCGCTCTTTTTGGTAGGAGACGCATGCATCGACAGTCGGAAAGTAAGCGCTATTGGCCTGCGCGTAGAGAGCTGCTTGCGCCCGCGCCTCGGCCCAGGAGGTTTTTGTATTGGGGTTATTGTAAAGGGCGATGTCGATCAGCGTAGCAAGTGAGAGTGTCTCTCCTTCGTAATCCAGTGGAAGGTAGGTATGGAAATAGGCAGAGGAGATGAGGGAGCTTTCACCCGTATCGTGGTCGTAGACTGCGTTTGGTAGGCAGGGGGCAAAAGAGTAGGGATCGAGAAAAACTGAGGGAGAGCAACAGCTTGAAAATCCCAACAGGAAACAACCAATGAGTCTGCGCATGCGGCGTTATAGGCTCAGGCACTGAAAAAGATAGGCACCTAGAGCATCCTCCCTGAAACCTCTTTTATGGAAGGTTAGGGCTTGCAGTCAAGTTTTTTGTGCAGCAATAGGTTGACTGTAGCTGGATCTGCTTTTCCTTTGGTCTGCTTCATCACCTGTCCCACAAGAAAGGAAAAAGCTTTCGTTTTCCCCTTGCGAAAGTCTGCAATCGATTGAGGATGGCTTGCAACTACCTCTTCGATGATCGGATCGAGCGTGGAGGCATTGGCTACGGGAGCGTAGTCAGGATTGCCCTCGACTAGCTTTTCTGGGCTTTTCTGCGGATTTTGTACCATCTCGTCTGCGAGAGATTTTGCCATGCGCGCCGTGATCACATTCCGTTCGATGAGATCGATGAGTTGTCCTACATGTTGGGGAGCGATATCTGCCGTAAGGAGCGTTTTTCCCTCTTCTTTGAGTCTCCCTGCAAATTCGATGGTGATCCAGTTGCAAGCAAGTTTGGGAGAGTTGCAGTGGGGAAGAACTTGTTCAAAATAGTCGGAGAGGTGCTTGTCTGTAGTCAAAAGGAGGGATGCCTCTTCTGAGAGTCCCAGCTCTTTTTGGTAGCGCTTCCTACGCTTTTCAGGCAGCTCGGGCAGCTCTTTTTTTAGGCGAGAGATCACCTCTTCAGGTATACTTACGGGAGGAATATCGGGCTCGGGCATGTAGCGGTAGTCCCCTGAAGACTCCTTTTCCCGCATCACAGAAAGAGTCTGCGTTGTCGGATCGAATCTGCATGTTGAAGAGGGAATGGATGCCGCTGGGTTTGCCTCATAGATCTGGATTTGGCGCTCTTTTTCCTGTTCAATCGCTTTTCGAAGTGCTTCAAAAGAGGCCATATTTTTGATTTCCACTTTATTGCGTAGGGTCGTCTCTCCCAAAGGACGGACGGAAATATTGGCATCGACGCGCAGATGTCCCTGCTCCATATTCCCCCTCGATACATCGGTATACTGCAAGATTGCTCGAACCGCTTTTGCGTAGAGCACGGCTTCTTCGGGAGAACGGAGGCACGAATCGGAGACGATTTCTAACAGAGCGCACCCAGCTCGATTGTCGTCCACTCCGCTGAATTTAGAAAAGTGGCGCAAACTTCCCGCATCCTCTTCGAGATGCGCACTTTGGATGGTGACCTCTTTTGTTCTACCTTGGATATTGATCGGAACCCTTCCTCCTTTTAGGATCGGATGGAAAAACTGGGTGATTTGGAAATTTTTCGGTGTGTCGGGGTAGAAGTAGGATTTCCTATCGAAAGAGCAAGGTTCGACAGAGGCTCCTACCGCTAGACCAAATAAAACTGCTTTGTACAATGCCTCTTCGTTCAAGAGGGGAAGAGATCCGGGCTGTCCCGTGCAAATGACGCTAATGTTTTCATTCGGCTCATTACCAAATTGGTTGGGCGCTGGAGAAAAGAGCTTGGTTTTTGTGTTCAGCTGCGCGTGGATCTCTAAGCCGATGATCGTCTCCCAAATAGTCTTCATAGGAAAGCTCGAGGAATCTGGATTCGAGAAGAGGCGCACTCAAAAGCGTATGCAGCTTGCATGACCGCCGCGTCGCGCATCTGCGGCCCGAGAATTTGTAATCCAAGTGGCAGTTCCCCCTCAGCAACAGGGACTGGTACAGAGATTCCTGGTAGGCAGGCCAAATTCGCAGGAATCGTGAACATATCTTGCAGATACATGTGGAAGGGATCTTGAAAAGATCCGAGAGGAAAAGCATTTACAGGGGATGTGGGCATCACCACGTAATCACAGGCAGAAAAAGCCTCAGCAAAGGCTTCTTGCATCAAAAAGCGCATCTTTTGCGCTTTTCGGTAGAATTCGTCTTGGTGTCCTGAAGACAGAACGAATGTGCCTAAGAGAATTCTCTTTTTTACTTCGCTTCCAAAGCCCTCGTTGCGTGACATCTGATAGATGTCTTCCACACTATCTGCTTTCGTCGAGCGCTTCCCATAGCGGATCCCATCAAAGCGGGACAGATTCGTTGAGGCTTCTGCTGTTGCAAGAATATAATAGACGGCAATCGAGTAGCGGAGTAAATCGAGGTCGACCTCCTGGATCGTGGCTCCTAGATCCTTCAGTGTAGCTACAGAAGAATCGAAGGATTGCTTTGATTGGGGATCGAGATTGTGCAGAAATGACCAGGGTACGCCGACCACCTTTCCTTCAAGATCCTTTTTCTGTAGATCTAGGTACGTTTCTGGAGGGAGATCAAAAGTCGTGGGATCGTGAGGGCAAGAGCGGCCGATGATTTCCATCATCAACGCAGCATCTTCAACGCAGGTGGCTAAAGGACCGATCTGGTCCATGGAAGATCCAAAGGCGATCAGGCCATACCGAGAAACTCTTCCGTATGTTGGTTTGAATCCTACGATCCCGCAGAAAGCGGCAGGCTGACGGATGGACCCTCCCGTATCGCTACCTGTTGCAATTGGTACCAATCTGGCAGCTACAGCAGCAGCGGACCCGCCCGAGGATCCTCCAGGTGTCCGTTCAAGATCCCAGGGATTGCGCGATTTTGCATAAGCTGAATTCTCACCTGAAGAGCCCATGGAAAATTCATCGAGGTTGGTTTTTCCGATGGGAATCGCGCCTGCCTCTTCCATCAGACGGACCACGGTTGCGCTGAAAGGCGCCCGGTAGTCTGCCAAAAATTTCGAAGCGCAGGTGGTGATGGTTCCTCGAATATGCGTATTGTCCTTGATCCCCACAGGAATAGCCGCCATTTTTCCTAGCGGAAGGCCGCGAGCTTTTCGCTCATCGATAGCACACGCTTTTTTACGTGCTTTATCGGCATGCACTTTAAGGAAGGAGCCCAAAGCGTCGTTGTGCGCTTCGATTCTTGCTAAAAAATGGTTGGTGATCTCAAAAGCAGACAGATCACCACGCAAAAAGAGACGATGCAGTTTGCTTGCAGACAAAGTGTGCAGATCCTTCATGAAGAAGTTCCCTTGTCTGTAAGGACGGGAGGAACTCGGATCATACCAGCAGTCGATTCGACATTGTCCAGGTAGGGTTTTTTGAGAAGAAGATTGTCAATCGTGTCCTTTCTTAGGGGTTGACGGGGTGTTTTTTGATCATTCGACCAAAACGTGGGGACATTTTCCGTGTCGATTTCACCGAGTTGCTCGACATATTCCAAAATCTTTTGCAAACTTTGTGTGAGCTCTTCTTCTTCTTCAGTACTACACTGAATACAAGAAAGTTTTTCCAAATATCTGAGAATATCTTTTGTAAATTTAAACATAAAAACTATTGAAACTCATTATTCGAAGAGATTTAGATAAAAGTCAAGAAAAAGGCTTAGGTGGACCAGGGGGAGGCCTTGTTGAAAAAATACACGTGTCAACGCGAAAGGGTGCAGAATGTGGGTTAGAGCTAGTTCCCTCCACTATTCTTTGATTTCTTCTAGAGTGTCCCCTCTGTTTATGAAATGACCATTTTACATCAAGAAGAGGTCTTTTGAGGGTGCGTTTTTTTCTAATAGAATCTCACTTCGAAAATCCCGAGTTGTTGTAAACCGAGAAAACAAGCCCAGAAAAGGAGCCAGTTGGCAATGGCTTTTCCTAAAGAGAGGTGTTGTGCTTCTTGCAAATTGATGATCGAGAGCCCTAAACTCCAAACAGTCGGGATGAACATGATCAGATATAAGAAGAGCAAAGAGGTGCCATCGGTCATCTTGATGAAGGTATCTTCCGGAGAAAAAAGTAAAAGGGCAAACCAGACGCATAGGGAGAGAAGCTCAGGTGCACCTGCCCAGGCAAGGGCCGCTCTCGTGTGGCTAAAA
Organism: Chlamydiota bacterium; assembly: GCA_039179045.1. Lineage (GTDB taxonomy): Bacteria > Chlamydiota > Chlamydiia > Chlamydiales > SM23-39 > JBCAXK01. Next base: position 10,529 of record JBCDEZ010000032.1, read on the forward strand.
GGGGCTTTTCCCCCAAAGAGTTTGCTCATACAGTGCAGAATCGCCCCAAATGCGTACAGCCAGAAGAAAGCGTAGACTAGACCGCCCAAAACGCAGAGGCCCAAAATCTGAATATAATCGTGATGGATTCCTAAAGATTCTTGATTGGCTTGGAAAAGAAGGCGATCGATACTGGTGACGAAAGCTAAAGAGAAGTTCAGATAGCGAGGATTGCTTGCTAGAATCAGCTGCATCGCTTTTCTTGGATTTTTCCAGATGAGGAGGAAAGGGGTCTCGGAAAAGGGTTCAGCCATAAAAAGGCACTCCTGTCTAACTACCTACACTCTTTTGTGAAGAAACTACGATTTTTTGTAAAGCAGGATAGAGAGTAGGTTCCAAGAAAGAAAAGCCTGTTTTGAGAAGATATTCGGGACGTACTCGTGTACTTGCAAGAAGGAGCTCTTGGGCCATTTCCCCGATCAGCAAGCGGGCGAGAAAAGCGGGAAGGCGCAGGAACTGTTTTTTCCCCAGAGCGTGGGCAAGACTTTGGGCAAACTCTTTTTGCGTTGTAGGCTCTGGTGTGCAGATGTGGATAGGGCCTTTTTGGGGATGCAAAAGAAGCCAGGCAATCGCGCGAACCGCGTCATCGATTGTGATCCAGCAAAGGTGCTGTTCCCCCTTGCCAATCGAAGCACTTAGACCCCACCTTGCCAAAGGAAGCATCGCATCGATAGCGCTTCCCTCTCCGTAGGGGCCAATGACCATGCCAAAACGAAGCTGGGTAGAGAGGCAAACATCTGTTTGCGAAGAGCGCTCCCACTCTTTACAAAGATGGGCTAAAAACCCTTTTCCCGGGTTGGAAGAAGGACGCATCCAAGTGTCCCCTTGGGAACCGAAATACTGTACTCCAGATGCCGTAAGAAACTGCTTGGGAGGGTGCGATAGACGCTCGATGGCAGAGCAAAGAGCTTTTGTTGTGTGCACCCGACTTGCAAAGAGCTCGCTCTTCCGTTTTGGAGTCCATCTGTACTTCGCAATATTTTCCCCGCCTAAATGGACAATTGCATCGAATCCCTCCAAAGCCTCTTCTGTTTCTTTAGGATTTTCGAAGGAAAAAAAATGTCCCTCTTGCCCTTTCTTGCGCACCAAAGGGACAACCAAGTGTCCCTGAGAGCGTAGATAACGCGAGAGGGATCTCCCGATGAATCCGCTAGATCCTGAGATGAGTACACGCATGGCGAACTTTGCGAGAAACGGCTATTCGTGGGGTTTTTGCTCGTCTTTAGAACAGCAAGAGCTTCCCTTACATACACAGGGGAAAAAGCTGATGGCCCAAACGCCTGCGACTCCCACAAGTGCGTAGACAATGCGCGCTAACGGCGCAGACTGCCCACCTAACAAAGAGGCGACAAGATCGTACTGAAAAATCCCCCAAAGACCCCAGTTGATGGCCCCGATTACAACTAACAACATAACAACAAAACGCATAACAAACTCCCGTTAACATCCTTAATTCACAATATAGTTTTTTTATATTCCTTGTCAAGGAGCCGTTTGTTTTGCTGTGGTTTGGTTGGGCTAGCTGCCAGAAATCCAAAGTAAGAGATACTAGAGCAATGAGGAGATCTAAGGAGACGGAAAAGAGCGATCCATGATAACGGAACGCGTTTTGAAATGACTCTTGGACAAGCGATCTAATGTTTGTGTATCGAACTTGTGCAAGATGGCTTGCCCTGCACGAACGACAGCTTGGGATGCTCCTTTTGGAAGCTTTAGGGAAAGAGGTTGGCCCAGTTCTTCCAAGGCAGACAAGAAGCGCGCGCGCGCTAAAATCGATGCCGCAGCAACGATCACGTGTTTTTCCGCACGTACTTCCTGCGCAAGATCGATGGACAACTTTTCTTTTTGGAAGAATTTCTCCAAAACAGAGGGGTGCGCGAATTGGTCTACGATCGCTTTAGGGCAACGGCACTGCTCGTACAATTTCTGGATCGATTTAGTGTGCATCCAAGCAAGAAGCAAGTTGAGGTTCTGGAATTTGCTGTAGAGTTCGTTGTATTTAGGCGGCATTAGACAAAAAATTTCATGCGGAAATTGTTTGGAAATTGTTTTGCTTAAAGACCGCACTTTTGTGTCAGATAGGTTCTTGCTATCTTGCACTCCCAACGAGGCGAGCTCTTTGACTCCTTCGGAATCTGCGTACAGGCTGGCTGCCACAATCGGCCCGAAATAATCTCCCTTGCCTGCTTCGTCAGCTCCCATACCTATCCGCTGTTCCATCTGATCGAGGGGGTGGGTGTAGGAAAAGTCGTGGAGAATTTCAGGCTCTAGGTAAAACTCAATAAATGCGTCTTTTTCCTTGCCTTGCACAGTGAAAGAGCCCGAAAGGTAGAGCGTGCAGTGCACGCCTTTTTTCTTTGCGGAGAAAACGGTGTGCGGAGGTTGGGAAAAGGTGAAGCCTTGCTCTTCTAAATCTTTCCGCAGCTTGTCTCGAAGGGATGGAGAAACTTTAGTAGAAAAACAGGTAGGCTTTGAAGACATAATTCTTCAAACTGTAAACGAGAATGACGATTTTTCATAGGAAAATTTCGTCAGCTATTTTAAGATAGAAGGAAAATCGGGAAAGGTTATGGAAGACTTGAAAGATTTAGGGCGTACATTCCAAATAAAGCGTGAAGAGCTCAAACTCTCTTTGAAAGAGGTGGAAAATGTTACCTCGATTCGCACGGTCTATTTGCAAGCATTGGAAGAGGGTAGAGCGCCCCAGTTTTTGTCTCCTATATACGCGCTCGGTTTTCTCAAGCAATATGCCAAGTTTCTTGGATGCGATCTCGAAGAGCTGTCTCGGCAGTACCCGGAGGCTTTTCGTATACAACAAGAAGAGCAGAAATTTTCCTACGGCATCGGCACGCTAGAGACAAGGGGCTCTTCTGTTGATCTTTTTGCCTCTTTTTCCTATTCCACTTGGATTTTCCTCACATTGTGCGTTTTGATTTCTGCTTGGTACTTCGCAAAACTTCTAGGCGTGGTAGGATGAAAAAGACGATGGGTTCTCTGAAAAAGCGGAGCATTTTCTTGCCTTGATCTAGGTCTTGCATTAAAGAGTAAGCATTTTTATGATGAGCGAGAAATTAGGGGCGAACATGATGGAAACACTTGGTGACTACCAGCTCTTGCAAGAAATAGGTCGTAGCGCGTTTGCTACGCTTTACCTTGCGCAGCAAAAGTTCACTCGCAGAAAATTCGCATTGCAAGTGCTCGATCCAGCCCTTCTTCAAGATCCAGAATTTGTCGCGCGGTTTTGCGAGCAAGTGGAAGGGTTGATCTCCCTGGAGCATTCTTCTTTGGTGAAAGTGCACGATATCTGTTCAATCGAAGGGAACTACGTTCTTGTTCTGGATCCTATTTTGGATCAGTGCGCGCAGTGGCTCAATTTGGATCGGTATTTGGATTTACAGGACACCCTTCTTTCCGAAGGAGAAATCCATGGACTCCTATTGCAGATTGCATCAGCTCTCGATTATGCGCATGCACAAACATTGGGAAAGACTCCTTGGGTTCATGGAAGTCTTACCCTCACGAATATTGTGGTGGGCAAACAAGAGGGCGCCCTTCGCGCTTTTCTGGTCGACTTTGGACTGATGCAAATTTTGGGCATGAGCCGGTGTCTTCTTCAGGCATATCGGAATTTGGCCGAGGCTCTGTCCCCGACTGCATGCGAGCAGAACTTCAAGCGTTACCGCTCCTATTTTCGCAACTTTTCCTTCCTTGCTCCCGAGCAAAAACAGATTCCTTCGGACCAGCAGTACGACCACAAAGCAGATATCTACGCGTTTGGAGTCCTTACCTACTACCTTGTCACAAAACAGTTTCCAGAGGGGATTGTTGAGCCTGTATCGAGACGTGTACCTGATCTATCCCTTTCTTGGGATCTTTTCTTACGTCGCGCTTTGGATCGGGATCCTGAAAAGCGCCCCTCTTTTCTAGAAAAAGAGCTCCGAGCACTTTTGGAAAAACCGACAGAGTCAATAGAAGACCTAGAATCCTCGTCTCTTTTTCCCTGGAAAGCTATCGAAAGAAGGGTAGAGAATAAAATGCAGATGTCTTTTTCTTTTGCGAAAGACGCTTTAGAAAAGGGGTCCTTGGAAGAGCGCCCTTCTGCCTATCACGCTCTTGCTGACACCTCGGGTCTTAGACCGGTAATCCAACCAAAAGCAGTGGAGAGACCTGCCTATGAATCTGATCCAGGAGCGATCTTTCAAAGAGAGATGAGCGTTTCTCGCTACGAACCGACTAAGATCGAAGTGCAAGAGATGGAGCCCCTCTTATCTGAAATGTCTATTGTACCGGCGGGTTCTTACTTCCGCGGCAGCAATACAGGAGCGCGCGATGAAATGCCTCATCACGTCATTCGGCTTGCGAGTTTTGCTATAGATATTCACCCCGTTACAAATGAACAGTTCATTCGTTTTTTGATCGTGATGGGAGGAGAAAAAGATCGCTACAACCACGATATGATCCGTCTTCGAGACGCACGCCTGAAAAAAAGTGGGGGAAAGTGGGGTATTGAGTCAGGCTATGCCAAACATCCTGTCGTTGGCGTCACCTGGTATGGGGCTGGCGCTTATGCTCGCTGGGTGGGCAAACGCTTGCCCACAGAGGCCGAATGGGAAGTAGCAGCCTCTGGGGGAAAGGAGACGGGGATCTACCCTAAGGGAGTGGGAATGGAACGCAATCAGGCAAACTTCTTCAGCAGTGATACCACTCCTGTTATGAGTTACCCCCAAGGGCCTCTCGGTCTCTACGATATGGCAGGCAACGTGTATGAATGGTGTGAGGATTGGTACTCCTACAACTACTATGATAGCTCGGCGCAAGAGCCAGAAAACCCGCGAGGTCCCTCTCAAGGGGTCTACCGCGTTCTTCGAGGGGGGTGTTGGAAAAGCTCTAAAGAAGATCTCGGTTTTTCTCACCGCCATCGGAATAATCCAGGAACGGGTGACCGCACATACGGTTTCCGTTGTGCGGCAGATGTCCGCTGAACCTCGATAGAGCGATTGTTACGAGTATGAAACTTTTGATTGCAGCGCCTCGCGGCTTTTGTGCGGGAGTCGAGCGAGCCATTCGCACTGTCGAGGTTGCTCTGGGCATTTACCCGCATCCGGTCTACGTGAAGCACGAAATTGTGCACAATAAGCATGTGATTCAGGACTTAGAGCAAAAAGGCGCGATCTTCATCGAAGATCTCTCCCAGGTTCCTGAAGGAAGGGTGCTGATTTACTCCGCCCATGGTGTTTCTCCCGAAGTCCGTAAAGAAGCGCAAAAAAGGAAGCTCATAGAAATTGATGCTACCTGCGGTTTAGTGACCAAAGTTCACTCTGCTGCTAAGCGCTTTGCCTCTAGAGGCTACCAGATCATTTTGATTGGGCATAAAAATCATGTGGAAGTGATCGGAACTGCAGGTGAGGCTCCCGGATCCACGCACATCGTAGAAACAGCGCAAGATGTAGATCAGCTCTCCTTTTCTGCCGAGGATCGCCTGTGCTATCTCACGCAAACCACCTTGAGTGTAAACGATGTGCAGACAATCCGCCAAAGACTCCTCGAAAAGTATCCCTCAATAGAAACGCTTCCCTCCTCTTCGATCTGCTACGCAACGACCAATCGGCAAAAAGCTCTGCAGCAGTTCGCAAAGAAGACCGATATCTTTCTTGTTGTAGGAGATCCTACCAGCTCCAATTCGAACCGATTGCGTGAAATTGCAGAAGACGAGGGGGCAAGATCTTACCTGATCAACGATGAGGTAGAAATTGATCCCAGCTGGCTCTTCAATTGCAAAGTGATCGGCTTGAGTGCCGGTGCCTCTACCCCAGAAGCGATTGTAGAAAAATGTATATCCCGTCTAGAAAGTCTAGGAGTGGAAGAAATAGAAGAAATACGTTACAAAGAGGAAAATGTTTTTTTTGATATCCCCAAAAAATTGCAAGTTCTTATTTAAAACTGGTCTTGCTCTCTTTTTTCTAATTCATTCTTCGCATGTTTCTTGTAATTGTTATTATTCTACTTTATTCTATTTTTTGAGATTTTTCATTTTTCTCTGCAATATTTTCTTGGCTTTTTTTAGTTTTTTTTGTAGAATTTATGCAATTTATTATCGAATTTGGTGTTGTTTATGTTTTCAGATCACGTTGCTCTCCGCTCTACACAATGTTTGTGCATTGGAGGGACCGCTTTTCTTACCGTGGGCTCCTGCGCCATCGCTTCGGCTACGACGTCCAGTGTAGCTCTTGGTGGGATGACGCTGCTTACAGCGTTTTTTGCCCTTTCCTTTTATTCTGCTACAAGTGCTGTTTTTGAGGCATATGTCTTGAAAAGGGAGGGGTTAGATGAGATCCAAAATATGATTTTAGGCCACGTCGCTCTCCGCTCTACACAATTTTTGTGCATTGGAGGGGCCGCTTGTCTTACCGTAGGCTCCTGCGCTATCGCTTCGGCTACGACGTCCAATGTAGCTCTTGGTGGGATGACGCTGCTTACAGCGTTTTTTGCCCTTTCCTTTTATTCTGCTACAAGAGCTGTTTTTGAGGGATATGTCTTGAAAAAGAAGGAGTTAGCTAATATCCAAAAAGAAATCCAGAAGAGGCATTCTTCGGCTTCTAGCGCGATGTACGTTCCGTATGGTGAAGATAGTTTTTCTTCCTATAAGGGGAATGTTTCAGAAGTAATTTCGGTTACTACCTGGTATCGCCCTACAGTAGAATACCTCTTCAATTACTTCTTGGTTAACTGCTCCGTGCTTCTTAAGCCCTTTTGAAAAAAGGTGCACATCAACATGGAAGAGTGTGGAGTGTTAGGATCCGAGCTTGATGCGTCCACATTCTTGGACCGTTTCTACAGGTCAATATCTCTCGAATTGCACGGTCTTGTGCCATGGGTCTGCTACGCTTTTTCTTTCCCCATCTAGAGCTTGGGGCATGCGGACTCAGAAAAGAGTCCTTTTTAAGCCACATAATCATGTTAACAGATTTCCTGTCGGAATAAAATGTTCGAACCGACTACTCCTACAATTCTTGGGTCCGTTCCGGGATCGATTGCTTCAGGAGACCCTTCTCCATTTGGATTTACAGGATCTCCCTCGCTGTCATCCTCGGGTAGCTTTGTCAAAGATGCCTTCACCTTCTCATCTTTCGCGGCTCC